>DATJTB010000208.1:0-3326 GCA_035503795.1 Methylocella sp. | reverse complement strand
TTCTCGCCTCTTGGTCCCTTAGCGCGCTTTCCGCTCGAACGGAATCGTTCGAGCGACAAGAAATCGCGCAAGATCGAGAAGTTGGAGCGAATTCTCGTCGCAAAAGTCTGTCAACTTTTGCGGAATTCGCTCTCGCGCGCTTTCCGCTCGAACGGAATCGTTCGGGCGATAAGAAATCGCGCAAGATCGAGAAGTTGGAGCGAATTCTCGTCGCAAAAGTCTGTCAGCTTTTGCGGAATTCTCTCTAGGCACGCGCATCTTCTTTCAAGAGAGCGTTGAGCTCGCCAATCCATACCTTGGTTCGCACGATCGCTTCTTCCGTCTCAGCGAGGGCTTCCCCGTCACCTTAAACCTCCGCTTCGTGCACATAACACCAGCGCCAATTCTCTCCGGGCTCGAACGATCTGATGATTGGATGCCCGCTTTCATGGAAATGCATCCGCGCATGCCGGTGCGGCGAGGAATCACAGCAGCCGACATGCCCGCAGGTCAGGCATAGACGCAAGTGCACCCACTTCGAGCCGATTCTCAGGCAATCCTCGCAGCCTTCCGCACTCGGCGTTACTTCGCGAATCATTTTCAGGTGCGGGTCAACCATCTCATCTCCATGCTTTGTCGCAGTTGAGAGCCCATACTAAGCGACATCCGCCAGATGGCCAAGGGTTCGTGGACACCTCGCCGAGCGCCCTGTCTCAAGCCGTGCGAAGGCCGCGAACTCTCACTGTTCCCAAACGACCGCTCATGGCGCTTAGCTGGCATCCATCAATTTATCGCGTATGTCCGCTTCCGGCCATTCGCGTCGTTTATGCGTGACAAACAAATATCCAATCGACTCCCGCAATGGAAATTCAAGCCGGCTCGATCCCCACCCTTGACGCGCTTGGCTAAGTTGGTGACAAAGTTTTCAAGACATAAAACCTGACGCTTTGACTTTCACGCAGCTACGTGCCCTCATTTGGTAACCGATCATGGGCGAGTGCGCTTGCGCTTAGGCTCAGCCTCAATGACATGACAGGCCGCGCGCGGGCGTCGGCCTGAGGAGCTGCTCATGACTGAAAAAATTCCCGTCACTGTGCTCACCGGCTATCTCGGGGCCGGCAAGACGACGCTTTTGAACCGCATCCTTTCCGAGGATCATGGGCAGAAATTTGCCGTCATCGTCAATGAATTCGGCGAGATCGGCATCGATAATGATCTCGTCGTCGGCGCCGATGAGGAAGTGTTCGAGATGAACAATGGCTGCATCTGCTGCACCGTGCGCGGCGATTTGATCCGCATCATCGAGGGCTTGCTCAAGCGCCGGGGCAAATTCGATGCGATCATCATCGAGACGACCGGCCTGGCCGATCCGGCGCCCGTGGCGCAGACCTTTTTCGTCGATGCCGATCTACGCGAGGCGGCCCGGCTCGATGCGGTGGTGACCGTCGCCGACGCCAAATGGCTCGCCGACCGGCTGAAGGACGCGCCGGAGGCCAAGAACCAGATCGCCTTCGCCGATGTGATCCTCTTGAACAAGACCGATCTCGTCGAGGCGGCCGGTTTGGAGGATATCGAAGGGCATATAAGGGCGATCAACCCCTATGCGAAACTGCACAAGACCGTCAATTGCGGCGTGCCGCTCGATGCGGTGCTCGGCCGCAATGCGTTCGACCTGCAGCGCATCCTCGAAATCGAGCCGGAGTTTCTGGAGCCGGAAGAGCATGATCACGATCCGCAGAGCCATGATCATCACCACGAACACGAGCAGCATCACGATCACGGCCATGAGCATGAGCATCATGAGCACGATGACACAAAGCCCCTGAAGCATTATCACGACGAGGACATTCAATCCGTCTCCCTGTCGATCGAGGGCGAGATCGATCCGAACCGCTTCATGCCCTGGCTGCAGGAATACGTGCAAAGGGAAGGCTCCTCGATCCTGCGGACGAAGGGCATTCTGGCCTTCAAGGGCGAGCCGAAGCGCTTCGTCTTTCAGGGTGTGCATATGCTGCTCGATGGCGATCTGCAGCGCGAGTGGAAGCCGCAGGAAAAGCGGGTGAGCCGGGTCGTCTTCATCGGCCGCAATCTCAAGGAGGACGAGATCACCCAGGGCTTTCTGAGCTGCGCGGCTTGATTCCCGGACATCGTCATTGCTTCGTCGGCTTCGCCTCCTCGCAATGACGGCGAGCAAGAGAGAAGAAATACATGGCTGCCGGCTCATTGAGCGACAAGGTTACGCCGATCGAGGCGGGCGCGCCGGTTGCGGCAGTCGCGTTTTTGCGCGAGACGCCGGCCTTGGCGCTCGAAGACGGCAGCGTGATGTTTCTTTCATCGGGTGAGCCGCAGCGCGTCCTCGCCCATCCCGATGCGGCTTTGCTCCTCGCCACTCCCTTGGGGGACAAATTCATCAGCGGCGGCGATGACGGCCGGGTCATGGCGGTTTTTCGGGATGGCGCCTCACAGCTAATCGCCGAGGAAAAGGGCAAATGGATCGATGCGTTGGCGGCACGGGCTGATGGCGCGATCGCCTGGTCGAGCGGCAAGACGGTGCGGGCGCGCGATCCGGCGGGCGACGTCAAGAGTTTTGCCGCGCCTTCGAGCGTGCGGGGCCTTGCCTTTTTGCCGAAGGGCTACCGGCTGGCGATCGCCCATTATAATGGCGCGAGCCTGTGGTTTCCCAAAACCACGGCGGCGCCGGACCTCTTCGAATGGAAGGGCTCGCATCTCGCCATCGCCGCCTCGCCGGATGGGCGGTTCATCGTGACGACCATGCAGGAAAACACCCTGCATGGCTGGCGTGTAAGCGATAAGCAGGACATGCGGATGAGCGGCTATCCGGCCAAGACGCGCTCCCTGTCGTGGTCGCGCGACAGCCATTGGCTGGCGACCTCCGGGGCCGACGGGGCCGTGATCTGGCCCTTCAAGGATAAGGACGGGCCGATCGGCCGGGCGCCGCTCGAATGCGGGATAAGAAATGTGAAGGTCACTTGCGTCGCCTTTCACCCCGAGTCGCAAATTCTAGCGCAAGGCTATGAGGATGGGCTCGTTCTGCTCTGCCGGATCAAGGACGCGGGCGAGATTGTCGTGCGCAAGCCGCAAGAGAGCGGGGGAGCGATATCGGCGCTTGCCTGGGATGATCCGGGCCGCCGGTTGCTCTATGGCGCGGGGGACGGCACGGCGGGGCTTCTGACCTTGCCCGGCTGAGTGTTGTTCAGTCTGTCACAATGCCGCACTATCGTCGGCGGCTGGATGCGAAAGCTTTGAAATTGCAGCAAACGCGCTAGGTGCTAGAGCGGGATGCAAAAGTGGGTACCGGTTTTTCGCTGAAATCCCGCGTCTCAAGT
>DATJTB010000207.1:0-15318 GCA_035503795.1 Methylocella sp. | reverse complement strand
CGTTTCGGTCTTTTGGCAACCCGTCGGCCATCGCCGCCTCGACATCGATCCGCATCGCTCGAAGACATGGCCCCTTGTCGGATGCCAAGGGTTCGCGCGCCCTCATCGCGTCCCGAGGCGAATATTGTGGGCAGCCGCACTCCCGGCTTGCGCGGGGCAGGCCCTTCGTTTATGCCGCTCCCTTCCCCGCAATCACTAATCTGGGCCGACATTTGTCCCTTGTAGAAAAGCCTGTCGCCATTATTATGGGGAGCGAGTCGGACTGGGAGACGATGCGCCACGCCGCCAGCCTTCTCGGTGAGCTCAAGATCGGCTTCACGGCGCTTATCATCTCGGCGCACCGCACGCCGGACCGACTCATTGCCTTTGCCAAGGGCGCCAAGTCGGCCGGCACCAAGGTCATCATCGCGGGCGCCGGTGGCGCTGCCCATCTGCCGGGCATGACCGCCGCCATGACCGAGCTTCCGGTGCTCGGCGTTCCGATCGAGACCGCCGCGCTTGGTGGGCAGGACTCCTTGCTCTCGATCGTCCAGATGCCGGCCGGTGTTCCGGTCGGAACGCTTGCGATCGGCAAGCCCGGCGCGATCAATGCGGCACTTCTTTCCGCCGCCATATTGGCGCTTGCCGATCGGGAGCTTGAAGCGAGGCTTTCGGCTTGGCGCGCGACGCAAACCGGGGCGGTGGCGAAAGAGCCGCCGCTGGAGGATTGACTGTGCCGTTCGATCTTGTGCCGGGCGCGACTATCGGGATCCTAGGCGGCGGCCAGCTTGGCCGCATGCTGGCCCTCGGCGCCGCAAAGCTCGGCCTGAAGACCAATGTCTATGCGGAAGATCCGGAGAGCCCGGCTTTCAGCGTGGCGACCGTCTGCACCCTGGCCCCTTATGAAGACGAAGAGGCTTTGCAGTCCTTTGCCCGCAAGGTGGAACTCGTCACCTACGAATTCGAGAATATTCCGGCCCGCACGGCGCATATATTGGCGCAGAGCGGCCTTGTCCGGCCGAGCCCCGAGGCGCTTGCGATCTGCCAGGACCGATTGGCCGAGAAGGAATTTTTGGCGGCGGCCGGCATAAAGACGGCGCCCTATATGCGGGTCGATGACGCAGGCGCGCTCGCCCGCGCCGTGGCGCAGATCGGCCGTCCCTCCATTTTGAAAACCCGCCGCTTCGGCTATGACGGGAAGGGGCAGGTTCTGCTGCGGGAGGGCGCCGATCTCGCCGTGACCTTCCGGGCCTTGGGCGGGACGGCCGCGATCCTCGAGGCCATCGTGCCCTTTGCCAAGGAAATCTCCGTCGTCGCCGCGCGTGGGCCGGACAATCGGTTCGCCGCTTATGATGTGTGCGAGAATGTCCATGAAAACCATATTCTGAAAACGACCCGCGCGCCGGCCCGCCTGTCGCAGGACGCCGCGGCCGAGGCGGTCCGGATGACGCGCGTTATCGCCGAGGCGCTCGATTATTGCGGGATCCTCACGGTCGAAATGTTCGTCGTCGGCGATCCCACCGGCGAGACGCCGGGCGGATGGTCGCTCTGCGTCAATGAAATCGCACCGCGCGTCCATAATTCCGGCCATTGGACTCTCGATGGCGCCATCACCTCGCAGTTCGAGCAGCATATCCGGGCGGTCGCCGGCTGGCCGCTCGGATGTCCACACCGTCTTGGCGCGGGTGAGAACGCTTATGTCGAGATGGAAAATCTGATCGGCGAGGAAGTCTTGGAGTGGGCGAAAATCCTGTCGGAACCGGGTGCCAGTCTTCATCTCTATGGCAAGGCGGAAGCGAGGCCCGGCCGCAAGATGGGCCATGTGACACGATTCTTTCCCAACATATCCGCATAGGAGCGCGTTCCGGGAATATGGATTTGAAGCGGCCAAATCTGCGGGGGATGACCGCACGACAGGTCTCGATCATACTTGGAGCTCTACGCCTGAACCGCATGGCAGATTTCATGGCTCTGCGAAGCGCCACAAAGCTTTGCGAAGAACGCCGATAAATTTCGGAGAAACTTTACAGGGCTGATCGAGTCTGTTACTAGCTAAGGTTCAAGCTGGTGCTTCGTGGCGCCGGGCTTATTTCGCCTTTTTTCCACCTGGGCTGCGGCCAAAATCGAGGAGTCTGCGTGCAAGTTCTCGTTCGCGATAATAATGTTGATCAGGCGCTTAAGGCGCTCAAGAAGAAGATGCAGCGGGAGGGCATTTTCCGCGAAATGAAGCTCCGCGGCCACTATGAGAAGCCGTCGGAAAAGCGGGCCAGGGAGAAGGCCGAGGCCGTGCGCCGCGCCCGCAAGCTCGCCCGCAAGAAATTGCAGCGGGAGGGGCTTTTGCCGGTGCGGCAGAAGCCGGTGCTGGCCGCACGCTGATCTCCCTCCTCGACTCTGTTTGGCGGTCGGGGTCGTCAAAAGGGGCCGGCGAGAAAGACCAAGGGAACCGGACATGAAGTTTTCGGCCTTTGCTCATTCCTCTCGCGTTCGGATCCAGGGGCTCTTCTGGGATCGCGCTTTGACCGGCGCGACCCTTCTCGCGGGCAGTGTACTCTTGCCGGGATGCGAGTCGACCTCGCTCACCGTTCCGCAGGGCGCGGGCATCGCGGAAGTCGCCAATCAGTCGCCCCAGGAAGCCTCCGCCAATCTCGCTTCCCTGACCGATGTGATCCAGCGCAACCCCGGTAGCGCCGAGGCCTATAACACGCGGGGTGTCGCCTATGCCAAGATCGGCAAGTTCGACGAAGCCATCGCCGATTTCAGCCAGTCGATAAGGCTCAATGGCAGTAATCCCGCCTCGCTCACCAACCGGGCCTTGGCCTATCGGCAAATCCACCGCGACGACGCCGCTTTGGCCGATTTCAACCGGGCGATCGATATCGATGGCAACCATGCGCCGGCCTATCTCGGCCGGGCCAATCTTCTGCGCCATCAAGGCAAGCTCGAGGAAGCCAAGGCCGATCTCGACCAGGCAATCAGGCTCAATCCGGAAAACGCCCAGGCTTTTCACGCGCGCGGCCTGATCTATCAGAGGGAAGGCCTGCATGAGCAGGCGATCACCGATTTCGACAATGCGATCGATCGTGATCCTTTCGCCGGCGCCCCCTATCAGGCGCGCGGGCAAAGCCTCATCGCGATCGGCAAGCCCGACAAGGCGATCGAGGATTTCAACGCCGCACTCAACGTCGACAATAAGAATGCCGAGGCCTGGGCGGGCCTAGGGCTGGCCTATGAAAGAACCGGCGATCGCGCCAAGGCGCTCGAATCCTATCAGCGAGCCCTCGTTTTCGACCCGAACAGCCAGCTCGCGAAGGAGGGCGTCGCCCGGATCGGGCGGGCCTGAGCCCTCGAAGGTACCCCGCGCAAGCGCTTGATCCTCCGGTGAATGACGATGAACCGGAAAGCGCCAGGAATTGCGCCGCGCGTCAACCCATCATGACTAAACTTGCCGATTCGTCGAGGGCCTTACTCGAGCCTCGTTCATTCCCACGGGGCCGGAGTTGGAAACCTTGACGTCATGTGGGCATGGTGCTCACTTGACCTTGGCAATAAGGCTTTGCCCTCAGGCGGGCCGCCATGATAATCTAGTCAGTATGACTAGCACTAAGAAAACACCTCAGCCCGTCCGCGCCAAAGCCCGCCGCCGTGCGCTCCGCCCCCGGCAGCCCGGCCACTGGCTGCTTCAGGACGCCAAGGCCCGCTTCAGCGAGCTGGTGCGGCGCGTCCGCAGCGAAGGCCCGCAGCACGTCACGGTGCATGGCCGCGACGAAGTTGTCGTCGTCTCCGCCGAAGAATTCCGCCGCCTCAAGGGAGAACGCGGCGGCGATGCGCTGATCGCCGCGATGCAGGCCTCGCCCGACCGTGACATCGACATCGAACCGCAGCGCACCCCCATGCCGGTGCGCGGGGTCGATCTGTGACGGGTTGGCTGCTCGACACGAATATCCTCTCAGAGCTGCGCCGCTCGAAGTCTGAGCGCAAAGTGCTGGCCTTCATCGCCGCGCACCCGCTCGAACAACATTTCGTCAGTGCCGTCACTTTCGCCGAAATCCGCTTCGGCATTGAACTGGTCGCCGACGCCAGTAAACACACCGAATTGAACGACTGGCTCGCGCACAAAGTGCGGCCGATGTTCGAGGAGCTGTTCAAATCGCGGCTCCTGGTCGGGGAAGGCCGCAAGGCGGGGCATAGGTTCTCGCAGCCGGATTTGATCATCGCGGCGACGGCGCTCTGCCACGGGCTGACGATCCTGTCCCGCGATACCAGCGATTACGATCGCGCCCACGCGCCGGTCGTCGATCCGTGGCAGTGATGTTTTGCACCTGATTTATGCACGGAAAAAGCCCTTATGGATCAAGGGCGTTTTTCATGTGCAGGAGACTTGCAGACCGTCTGCTTGGTTAATGCGCGCACGTATTTATTAGCCTTGATCCTGATTACCCGCGCGGGCGCGGGCCGTGCGGGCCATAGAGCGCCCGCAACGCCGCAACTTCGCGGGCGACGTCCTCGGCGGGCGGCTCCGGCAAATGCAGATGCGCGGCCACGACGCCCGCGAACACGTCATGCTCGCTCGCCTTCGGCCCGATTTCCTTCGCGGCTTGCCGCGCCGAGATTTCTCCGGCGGCGTAGCGTTGCAAGATTTTCAGGATGCGCGTGTCGGGCGCATCACCTGCACGTCGAGTTTCGGATTGGCTCCCTCCGCTCGTTTGATGATGTCGTTCCATGCATCCTCCGCCGATGTAATCAGGCCGCGTTCCTCGGCAAAGACGAGAACCGCGCGGGTCGTCGCCATGACGACCATTTGTTCAAGATGCTCGCGCTGAATCAGCTTGGGCATTTTCCTGTCTTCGTAAATCACCAAGGCAGGGCCGCCAATCTCCGGCAAGGTGTCAACCAACCAATCGCGGATCGCCCGCTCGCCCGCGTCCTGCAATTTGAAATTCGGGTCGGTCTGCCGCGCCAAGCGGTAGGCTTCGCCGATCTCGGTTTTGACGACTTGGACGGGCTGATTGCTGCCGGACTCCTGCCCCTTCTTCAACCAACCGGCGACTTCCAAGGCCCAAGGCTTCGTCACATCGTCGCTCGCTTCATAGGCCACGATGTCCATCACCACCACGCGCCCGAATTCTTGCAGCAACGCAAGCTTCCCCGCCGCCGCAAGATGAATGAGCGGCGACATATCGGGAACGACGACAACGGGCGTGATTTCAATTTTCATTCGCGCGGGATTGTACCACAAAACCGGCGTTTCGTAGAAGTATTTGAAATATCGCGTGTTTTATGGCTCAAAAACTGCGGTCGAGCCTTATGTAACGGGGCTTTTCTGCGTGTTGCTGATGTTTTGGTTTATGCACGCATGTCGGCCTCGCCAAGCCCTTCAATTTTTAAAATTGCGGAAACGCCCTCCAGAATGCCGCAACTGATGCCGCAAGTTGTTTGAGCAATTCTGTCGTAAGAAAGAGGTGGTCAAGAACACGTTAGCGCGATTTTCTTATCGCTCGAACTCGTTCGAGCGGAAAGCGCGCTAGCGCAAGCTTTACCGCTTGACACCTGTGTTCTTTATTTGTTCTAATATGCCTTTCCGCCCCAAAAGTCCATGCCATGCGCCGCCCCATACAGATTGAGCGCCTCTACCTCGACTTCGACGGCTTCTTTGCCTCCGTCGAGCAACAGGCGCGCCCTGCCTTGCGCGGCAAGCCGGTCGGCGTCGTGCCCTTTGCGGGGGCCGAGCGTAGTTGCGTCATCGCCTGCTCGCGCGAGGCCAAGCTGCGGGGCGTCAAGAACGTCATGCCGATCGCAGAGGCGCGGCAGCGCTGCCCGGATATCGTCCTCGTGCCGCAGTCGCCCGATCTTTACCGCCGCGCGCACAACGCGCTGCTTGCCGAAATCTCCGCCGTCGTTCCAGTCGATGCCGTCAAGTCGATCGACGAACTGACGTGCCGCGTCGCGCCTGAAGACAGGGATAACCCGTCCGCGCTCGCCAAGCGGATCAAGGCGCGCATCGCGCAAAACATCGGGCCCTATCTCACCTGCTCGGTCGGCTTCGCCGCGAACAGGCAGTTGGCGAAGATGGCCTGCAAGGCAGGCAAAAGGGGCAGGGAAGGCAGCTATGGCGACGGCTGCGCCATCTGGTTGCCGAGCGACATGCCCACGCCGCTTCTTCCTCTCGAACTCGCGGACATTCCGGGGGTCGGGTCGCGCATGGAAAAGAAATTGTTCCGCGCGCGAATCCGCTCAATGTCTGATTTGCTTAAGACACAACCTAAACACATGCGCGCATTGTGGGGCAATGTCACGGGCGAGCGTCTTTGGTACGCGCTGCACGGCTACGATATTCAAACGCCGCCTTCCGGCCGTGGCATGTACGGGCATGGCCGCGTGTTGCCGCCCGACAATCGCACGCCGGAGCATGCCCGCGCCGCCTCCCGCCTGCTGCTGACGAAGGCCGCCCGGCGCATGCGCCGCGACGGCCGGAACGCGGGACGGCTCGCGCTTTGGCTCGATTTGATGCGCGACGGTTCTTTCAGTCGCTCGTGCGGCCTGCCCGATGTCCATGACGATCAGGCCCTTCTTGCCGCCCTTGAATATCTCTGGGACGAAGCCGGCGGCGCCATGCCCCCTTGGGCGCGCGTCTTGAGGCTCGGCGTCACCCTGTTTGAATTGTCCCGCGCCGATGCGCGCCAGCTCGATCTGCTGCTCGACGATGACGCGGCCCGCCGCCGCTGGGAAAGTGCGACGGTCGCCATTGACGCGCTCAACCGCAAATACGGCCGCACGGTCGTGAGCCTCGGCCCCTGGACGCCGCCGCCCGGCGGCTATGCCGGCGGCAAGATCAGCTACACGCGCATTCCGAGCGCGGAAGATTTTTGGTGAGCGGCGTGAACTGGAAAACCGATCTCAAACTCGCCGATCTTGATCCGGCCACGCGCCTCGAAGTGACCTGCAAGCGCTGTGGGCTTTGCCGCTATGAACAACAGGCGTCGCTCATGCAACGCCCCGAATTCAGCCGAGCCTATCTCGACGAAGTGGAACGCGCGCTGCGATGCTCAGACCGGTTTTGCAAAGGGGCGGTGCGCATCGCGCTCAGCTTTGACGACAAGACCGAGAGCTTTGTCGGCGGCATGGCGTGAGCCCTCATAGGGCGGGACTTCGCGTCCCCCGGCTCCCCCTGGCCCGCATGTTTCACACCCTCGATCGATCCGAATCCGTCGTCGGCCACCCGTCGGCCTTCGCCCTTTTTCAAGCGCGCCCGCCGGTTCCAAAATGGCTTTCGGGCAGAAGCGTGCGCCGATCCGACAAAATGGAAGAGGAGAATTGTCCAGCGGCTTGTCCGGTTTCGAGCCCAAACCTTACCAAAATGTTTCACGTGAAACATTTTGGTCCGATCGCGCGACCTTGGGGCTTATCCCTTTCAGTTGGCTGGCGCGGGAGCGGCCGTCTTCTGCCTGTCGAAAACGGTGACGGCATCGGTGCCGGATTCCACCAGATCGAACCGGTCCTGAATGACCTGCGTCAGGGCGTTCTGGGGGGGCGCCAGATTGGCCGAATAAATCTTGCCGTTATTCAGCGTGACCCAGAGATTGCCGAAAAAGTCCACCCGGTAGACGCCCGGCTCGGTGCTTCCTTCGGAACTGCTCACAACTGTCTTATCCGGGCGCAGTTCGAGCCGCCAGGGCTTGCCCTCGGCCTGCCATTGGCCGACGATCGGGATCGTGTTCAGCTTGATGTTGCCCGAAAGGCTCCAGCCGCCGATGGCGACGAGACCAAGGATCAAGACGACCATGAGGAACGCGACCAGCATGCTCACCGGGATACCAGGGCCGTTTCTGTTCCATGGCGCACTACCGGTCGCAGGCGCCTGATCCGTCGCAGGAGCCTCATCGGCCGTTGGGGCCTGATCGGTCAAAGGTGCGTCATCGGGCGAGGCTGTCTCATCGGGCGAGGGCGCCGCATCGGGCGAAGGTGCCTCATGGGTCGAAGGTACCTCATCGGTCGAGGGTGCCTTATCGGTGGAAACCATCTTAACCTCCCCAGCTGCACATCAAGCGCGCAGCCTTTATTTTTGGCTGTCAGATATAGAGGAGGTGGACGGAGGGCTCAAGGGGCGGGAATCAAATGCTCCTGCAAGGCTCAGCTTGCTCGGCCGCGCGCCCGTTTGGTGCCCCGCTGCATGATCGAGAAATAGAGCGGGTAGGGCAGGTGGCAAACAGCCTTGAAAAAATAGGCCAGGCGGCGAGGAAAGCAGATTTCGAAACCGTTTTTCTCGAAACCGTCGCAGATGATCCTGGCGGCGCGCTCGGCGCTCATGATGAAGGGCATCTCAAAATCATTTTGCGCGGTCATTTCGGTCTCGACGAAACCGGGATTGACGATCTGGATGGTCAGGCCGTCGCGCTCATAGGTGAGCTTCAAGGCTTCCGCCATATAGATCAGCGCCGCCTTGGTCGAGCCGTAGGCGGCCGTGCCTTCGAGGCCGCCATAACCGGCCAGCGACGCATTGAGGGCGATCTGGCCGCGGCCGCGCCTCTGCATGGCGGCGAGCAATGGCGCGAGGCCATTGATGGTTCCCCCGATATTGATCTCGAAGGTGCGCCAGACCAGATCGGCGGAGAATGTCTCTCGCTCGCCGATGAAATAGACGCCTGCGTTCAGAAAGGCGAGGGCGATGCCTCCGAGCGAAGCCTCGATCTCTTGAACGAGCCGCGCCTGGCCGGCCCGGTCCGTGATATCGCCGGGAAAGACGAAAATCCGGGCGTTGTCCGCGGCGAGCGAGTCAAGCTCGGCTCGGCGCCTTGCCGTGACCGCCACCTGATAGCCGCGCCGGGCAAGTTCGAGCGCCACAGTCCGGCCGAGGCCGGAACTTGCGCCCGTCACCCAGGCGGGGCCATCCTTCGGCTGTGCGCGATACATCCGCCTCCTCGCATACTCGGTTTCACGGCCCTCGCAGCAGCCCTTGCGAAAGACGCGTGAGCCGCGCGCCCTTTTGCGCCAGCAAAGCTGGAAAAGACGGCGAGAGCAGAAAGTCAAGTTCCTTTTCCCGGCTCGCAGTGACGGGATCAATCGCCGCCAATTCAGCATCGCTGAAGCCCGGGTGGCACATGATGAGATGATGGCGGCCCGGTGCGCGAAGATAGGAGCGGAACGCCTGGGCATAATCCGCGCCAGGGTCGAAGTTGGAATAGCCGGCAAAGCTGTCATTGACAGGAAACCCTTTGGCCGCGGCTTGCCTGGCGAAGCCGCGGCCAAGCCAGGCAATGCCGAGGGCTTTTTGGTATTCCCTCCGGCGCCGCAGTATGGCCAGGGGGCGATCGCCGCTCGACCGGATCCAGATCTGGCCGGCAAGCTTCAACTCGGTCAGGCAGCCAAGAAGGGCGGCGCGGATCTGCGGCAGAATGTGGACGTGCTGATGACCATCGACGAAGTCAGGCCAACTGCCGAAATGGGTGATGAACCGGTCGAGCTGGCGAAAGATTTCCTGCGTGATTTCGGATTCCGGCAAGGCCCGTTTCAGGGAAGCCTGGACAAGCTTGGCCACATCTGGAAATTGCCCTGAGCCTGCGAGCTGAGGCATGGGTCCAAGCGGGCGCCCCAGCGTCAGATTGAGGTGAAGCCCAATATCCGCCTGCCCCCTGAATGCCTGCAGCGCCTTGGCGCCGTCCGGCCAACGGGGGCTCGTCGTCAGGACGCTGGTCGCACTTACCCGCGAGAGCGCCAGCGCTTCGAGAATGCCGTGGCTGACGCCGCGGGCCAGGGCGAAATCATCGGCGCAAAGGCAGAATGAAATGGGCGCGCCGGACAGTCCGGCGATGTTCAACTGTTGATCCATCGGCAGGGCTCAGGCTCGCCAAGCTGTTGATCTCGATGATTTGGGGTTGCACTGAAAACGAATCAAATCACAGGCTTGGTCCGTGAGATGATTTAACAGATAGGCTGAGTCATTCTCTCATTTCGAAAGCGGAGCTCAGTCTTCTGATGACTGGCGGAAAACAAATTTCCAGAGGACAAGTGCCAGGACGCCAATGATGAGCGTGCTCACAATTTGAAAGGCATTGGGGTTTTCTAAAATGTAATTCTTCACGCTCATCAACATGGCCTTTTCCTCTTGGACTCCCGACCCAATTTTTAGCATAGCCGTGGGGGAAGATCATCCGGGCAAGCCAGGAAAGTTGGGCGTCGCCTGCCGATGACGGTTTTGCTCGAGAATGAGGGCAAGGAATGAGGCCCATCGCCGAAACCCAGCGCGTTCAAATCTGCCTGTTTTGGCGCAGGCTCAAGGAAGCAGGTCGACCGAGATGACCAAAGCTGATGCCGAACCCTTGGCAGTAGAGGCGCTGGAACTTTCTGTGATCGTGCCGGTCCATAATGAAGCCGGCAATATCGAGGCTTTATTGAAGCGGCTTGTCGCGGCCCTTGAAGGCTGCGTGGAGTCTTTCGAGATCCTTTTCATTGATGACGGCTCGACGGATGAGACTTTGGCCCTCTTGCGCCGGGCTCACGAGTTGGAGGCGCGGGTCCGGGCCGTATCGCTCAGCCGCAATTTCGGCAAGGAGGTTGCGATTGCCGCGGGGTTCGATCACGTGCGGGGCAGCGCCACCGTGATCATCGACGCTGATCTGCAGCACCCGCCTGAGCTCATCCCGACCTTCGTTGCCTACTGGAGGGAAGGCTATAAGAATGTCTTTGCGCAGCCTATCGATCGCGGGGTCTACAGCCCTCTGCGCCGTCTCTTGACCCAGCGCTTCTATAAGGTCTTCAGCTCGGTTGGCGAGACGCGCTTGCCGGAAGGCGCGGGTGACTTCCGGCTTCTCGATGCAGCGGCCGTTGCGGCGCTGCGAACATTACGAGAGCAGGCGCGCTTTTCCAAGGGGCTCTATGCCTGGATCGGGTTCAAATCCATTGGCGTGCCTTTCGAAGTCGAGGCGCGCCTTTCTGGCGAATCCAAATTCAGTTATCGCAAATTGACCCATCTGGCGCTCGATGGCCTCATGTCCTTCTCGACGATGCCGCTTCGGGTCTGGAGCTATGTCGGAGTCGTGACTTCGCTGTGGGCCTTGGCGCTGGCGAGCTTCTTTCTGTTCCGTACGCTTCTCTTCGGGGTCGATGTGCCGGGCTATGCCTCCTTGATCGTCTCGATCACCTTCTTTGCCGGCATTCAGCTCCTGTCGCTTGGAATCATCGGCGAATATATCGGGCGTATCTTCGCGGAGGTGAAACGGCGGCCGCTCTATCTCGTCGAGGAGCGGATCGGTTTTGATGCCATCGAGTCTAGGGAATCCGAAGCCGTGCGCCTTTCATAATTTGCAAGGCCTTCTTGCTGGATGGACGCAAAAATGTGCACCTTGCCCCTGCCGGACTTATGCTATCGAGCTTACGTTTGAAAGTGACCCGTTTTGCCATTTCCGTGACGTGCATTGAGGGCCATCGCGGCCACATTTACTGCAAATCCTTCGGGAGGAAAGAATAGAAGGGTGGCGGTATGGTGCCTTGGTGACCGATTAGAGCGGAGCAAGAGTGTGAAGCGGTTTTGCGTTCGCATCCCGCTCTAAATTACGAGAATCGATCAAATGGGCTTTAAGGCCGGGGTGCGCTTTGTCAGGCTTATCCTGACCGAATCCATCATGGCGGCCGGGCGGCCGCCATGAAACCCATGCATGCCCGCATGGTTTCCGCCGCAAGATGCCGGCGCGATCGCCAAATCTCTCTCAGCCTCGCCAAAGATAGAGATGCAAGCAGACGAGGGCGGTATCATCTCGTCACCCGTGCGATTTTTTACCACTACTTTACTATTATGGCACTGAAGGTCTCGTGTTGACGTCGTGATCATAGTTTGAACGTTTTTGCGATGTGCATTGATAAGATGTGCATTGATAAGATGGCAAGGATGGGACAGTCCGTGATGCAGAACCTTAAAATTGCAATCAGCACGATTACGATGCTTGCGGCTTTCCTCGTAATGCCGCTCCATCCTGCAAGGGGACAGGCTTGCACATGCGCAGGTTCGGGCATCCGGTCGGAAGAGGCGCCACCGCCTTTGCCGGATTACGAGCAACCGCCCGTGCCCGGGCCGGGATATCTCTGGACCCCGGGCTATTGGGCCTGGAACAACGTGGATTATTACTGGGTTCCGGGCACCTGGGTCGAGCCGCCGCGGCCTGGCCTCCTGTGGACCCCAGGCTATTGGGGCTTCGTCAACGGCGTTTACGCCTTCAATCAGGGCTACTGGGGGCCGCAGGTCGGCTTCTACGGCGGGATTGCTTACGGGTTCGGCTATACCGGCTTGGGTTATCAAGGTGGCCGCTGGACGAACGGAACCTTCTTCTACAATAGCACGGTGAACAATATCACGAATACGTCGATCGCCAATGTCTATAACCAAACTGTTGTTTCCAACAATGCTGCCGGCCGGGCAAGCGTTAACGGCGGTCCCGGCGGAACCGTAGCAAGACCAACAGCCGAGGAAGAAGCCGCGAGCAGGGAACCGCATGAAGGGCCGACCAGCCAGCAACGCGCGAATGTCCGTGCCGCAAGTCTCAACGAGGGGTCTTTTGCATCGGCAAATCACGGCATACCAGCGGTTGCCGCGACGAGGCAGCCCGGCAATTTGAAGGGTCCCGGTGTGGTCCAAGCAAAGGAGGCCGCCCTGCCAAAATCGGTCCCTCCGGCCGCCGAAGGCAAACCGCTCGAGGAACACAATCTCCCCTCAGTGCCACGCCCGCCCGCCGCGCATGGGCCGGCAGCGGAACCGAAACCGGTCCCTCCGGCAGCCGAAGGCAAACCGCTCGAGGAACACAATCTCCCCTCAGCGCCAAGCCAGCCCGCCACGCATGGGCCGGCAGCAGAACCAAAACCCACAGCGGAGCAGACAAGGACAGCAGCCCCGCAGGAACAGAAAACGCCGGAAACCGGGTCTAAGAAAGCCGAAACGCGGCCAGAATCGCCAGCCTCAGTCCCTCATGCCTCCAAGCCTGAGGCTCCGCATGCGGCCCAGGCACAACCCAAAGACGCGAAACCAAAAGCAGAGCCTGCCCAGCATGCTGCTTCACCAAAACCAGCCGGCGAGAAGCCGAAGCCCGCTCCAGAGCATTAGGACGACAAATGCGGGCATCCGGGAAAGCCAGCCTGCCATTAGCAGGCGACGCTTTCGGACATCGGATCAATGACGACGTCATCTGGCGCGCGATGCGAGGTTGATGACTCAGGTCAGGACCCAATAAGGGGTACCCCTGGCAACCCTCGCGCGAGCCAACCGTACGGCTTCGCGGGCACGATGATAGGCTTTGCGAAGAAATCCGGGCAAAGGCCGAAGCGGGGCATGGATTGCTTCAAGGCTTCGGCATTTGCAAAATGCTGCATGCACTTGCAACTCTTGCATCTTTCAAAGAAGCTCATGCGATTATCCAGAAGAGCGGCGCCCTCGGGTCACAAGCCATCGGTGTCATCGCTTATCACGGCCTGACCGGCAACGAGACGCGGCGTTCCCTGCAGGCCTTGGCGGCTGCCTGCCCGGCTCTCCTTTCGCATAAAATGCGATAATATCCCTTCCATGTATAAGCATCTGTTTTCCGTCGGCGGCCTCACCTTGCTCTCACGCGGCGCCGGCTTTCTGCGCGATGTTTTATTAGGAGCGGTGCTCGGCGCCGGATTGCTCAACGACGCTTTCGTCGTCGCTCAGCGTCTGCCCAATCATTTCCGCGCGATTTTCGGCGAGGGCGCGTTCAACTCAGCCTATGTGCCAAGCTATGCAAAAGTGCTGGGGACTGAGGGACTGGCCGCCGCCCGCATCTTCGCCGGGCAAATCTTCGCCGGCCTTTTCCTCTCCCAGCTCCTGCTGCTTGCGCTTGCCTTCGTGTTCACACCTTCCCTCATCGATCTTTTGGCGCCGGGTTTTCGCGCCGATCCGGAAAAATTCGCGCTCACCGTCACGCTGACGCGGATCACCTTTCCCTATCTTTTGTTCATCACGCTGGTCACCTTGCAGTCCGGCACATTGAATGCCAACGGCTATTTCATTGCCGCCGGCTTTACACCGGTCGTGATGAATCTGACGATGATCGTTTTCCTGAGCGTCGCCTTCCTCTTCGCCCACCCAGGCTTGGCGGCGAGCTGGGGGCTGACCATTTCCGGTGTCCTGCAGCTTGTGCTGACTTCCGCCGCCGCTTATCGAGCCGGGATTTTCGAGCGCTTCAAACCTTTGATTATCACGGATTCGATCAAGCATTTCCTGACGACTCTGGGACCGGCGGTGATCGGCTCGGCCGGCATGCAGATTGCGCTTTTCGCCGATACGATCATCGGCTCGCTGCTCCCGACCGGCGGCGTCTCCTCGATCTATTATGCCGATCGCATCTATCAATTGCCGCTCGGCGTCATCGGCATCGCGGCCGGGACCGTGCTGTTGCCCGAGATGAGCCGGCTTTTCGCGGCAGGCAGACCGCAGGCTGCCTTGCATGCCCAGAACCGGACCATGGCGCTGACGCTGGCCTTGACCGCCCCCTTCTTCGTCGCCTTCATCATGATCCCGGATGAAATCATGCGCGGCGTCTTTCAGCGCGGCGCCTTCACGGCGCGGGATTCCGCCGCGGCGGCGGGTGTGCTCACCGCCTACGGTTTCGGGCTTGTGGCGATCGTGCTGGTTCGCTCCGCCGTGGCGAGCTTTCAGGCGCGGGGCGACACGAAGACCCCGATGCTGATCGCGCTCGCTGCCGTGGCGGCCAATGTCGGTTTGAAGATCCTGCTGTTTCGGCCATTTGGGGCACCGGGCCTTGCGGTTGCGACGGCAGCTGGTGCCTGGATCAATCTCCTCGCGCTCTGCTTCATCGCGATCCGCCGGAGCGCGATGAAGATCGATCTCTTCTTATGGAAGACAGTGACGATTGTGACGCTCGGTTGCTTTGCCCTGTCGGTCTTCGCCCTTTTTGCGAGCGCGCCCCTGGCGCGGCTGACGGCGGGTTTCGGCCATTTGGCCGGGGTCCTCGATCTTTTGCTGCTCGGCGCTGGTGGCGCGCTCCTTTACGGCCTGTCTGTTTATGCAGGTTTTAGTCTCGCCGGTGTCCGCATCGAATGGCTGCGCCGGAAAGAACCGTGATAGGCAGATCACGCGGCGTGTGGACGGAATTGTCCAAACGCAGACAGGTCGTCGAGTCTGAAAACTTAGACTAGATCACGATGATTTTGGATCGATCATCGTGATCTTCTATGACATGACCGTTCCGATTCTTTATTCTGCGAACCAGATTCCGATTGGTCAGCCGTTTCATTTAGATTAAGGTATCCTGGATAGGTCGCAGTGAGTTGAACCACCCGATCATCGAGTTTGCGTCAGAGCCCGATTTTGCTCCCCTC
>DATJTB010000206.1:0-5160 GCA_035503795.1 Methylocella sp. | reverse complement strand
ATGGTGGAGGATATCCATGCAGTCGCGCGATAGGCGCGAGTAGAACTCCGGCGTCAGCAGCCTTCTCAGCTTGGTAAGAGGGTGGGAACTCCCGTGGAGGGAATAGGCCCTGCTCCTCAGGAGACTGGGAGCACCGGCCAGCAGGGTCAAATGACGGGATGCCGTCCACCTGTCCCAGCGCTGAACGCTAACCCCGGGCGGCACCCGAAAGCCCAAATTGGCTTGTGCGAATGTCAAATAACTGCCGAGGGCCGACCGGTAGCCGCGCTCGTCAAACCGTCGCATGGCTGCAGTCCAATCTATCCGGCCTCCATAGATGCGGGCAGCATGAACGAATTCAAACGACTGCCGCAGGGACAGCCATCCTTTGAGCTTAAAGTCCACAACAAAGGCGTGGATCACATTGTGCACAATGAAATGCGTTGGCGATGGCAGAAGCAATTCTGTCTGGCGCCACGATAAGGGCCTGGCGCCCTCAACCATTTCCTCAGCGCACAGGAGCCTGCTTGCCAACAACGTTGGAGAGACGTGCAATTCGACCCCGGCAGGCCAGTGCGGGCTACCTATTGGAGGATAATGATTATGGCCAAACAACCCGGCGAAATCCATCATGCGCGGCGATTCCTCACCACCCTCGATAAGACGGTAGCCTTCGTCGGCCAGCCTTTGCAAAATCTCAGGAAGCCTCGGCTCTGGTATCAGGACATCAAGATCGCTGACCATCCGCTCGCCAAGCGTCGGATAGAGGCCACTGACGAGAGCTCCAGCGCCCTTAAGAAGGAGGGGGCGGACGCCAATGCCGTTCAAGACTTGCGTCAGATGCGCTAACTGCTCAACACAAAGGCGGTTGCGATCGAGGTTTAGAGCATAAACAGCTTCAAGAAACTCTGCGATATCGGGCGGCAGATGCGAAAATAGCCCATGCTCCTTAAGCGCCCATCGCAATTGGGGGACGGCGAGATGGGCGCTGGCAAGGCGCAGCACCTTTTGCCATTCGGCTGCACTCCGCGGCAGCTCGGCAGCTTCGACAGCTTTCCCTAGTGCTCCGGAGAGCAATCGGCCAAGGATGCCCAGGCCCGATCTAGTTCGCGTTGTCAAGCAGACCCTCTATCGCATCCCGAAAAATCTTCAGCCAACCGTGGTGTTCCACTAAGAAGGGATAGTCCATTGGTCCGCAGGGCGGTCTTGACCAGTTCCAATGATCGTCGGGTTGTCGTCCCCTTCCCCGGTCTTGTGCGGGACGAGAAAGATGCTCACGGAAACGGGCTTCTGGGGACGGCTGAAGGCCGCCAGCCTCCAATTTTCCGGTGAGCCAGCCGTCGAATCCGATTTGCGCCAAAACGGCCGGCATCTGGTTATGGTAGGGGTTACCCATACCATGGCTTCGATGACGATGAAGGTGCAGGATAGGATTGCTTGCTTGTCGTTGCGTCTTTTCACAAAGGCCGGCGAACGCCAGGATCGGACCGCCGCCCGCGGATGTTCGGATGTAATAGCGGATGTGCGGATGTAATAAAAGAGATGCGGGATTCTATGTTTCTTGTCGCCCGTTCACTCGTAGAAACTGCTCGCCAGCATGACATAGCGGCCTCTTTTAACATGATATGAGAGCAGCGGGCTGGTTGTTTCACCGCGCCCGCTGCTCTTACCCCCATGCCCCTCACCGGCAGCTCCAACCTGCGGGCTCATCGGCCGCAGCAGAAGAGTTCTAAACCCTGCCTTGTCCCGTCTCCCTGGATGCTAAAGACAGGATCATAGCATAAGCGTGACTCTATGATCACAGCGGGTGCCGGTCGGTTTGAACAACCGTTTCCAACCATGGCGATCCTCGTGACCTGTTAAAAGTTTACTCGATCGACGACCCGACGACCATCCTACATTTATCCGAGACCGGTACTTTTCGCGCAAACAATCCGGATGGCCGTGCTGGATCCGGTTCCCACTTTTGGGTCCGATGCTCAATGCTCAAGATCACGATAATTTTGGGTCGAGTCGACCCAAAATTATCGTGATCGATTCAAAAAATTTAGAGCGGGATTTCAGCGAAAAACCGGTACCCACTTTTTCGCATCCCGCTCTCGTCAGCGTTTTGCCTCGTGGGCGGATGCCGCCGCGCTGGGGGCCCTCTGCACCAAGGCGTCAATCCGGTCTCGCTCGCGCTTGAAATCGGCCAGCATGCGGCCATCAAATTCGCGCGTGCGGGCGAGCTTGACGCGCATCGGATCAACGAAATGCCCGTTCACCAGGACTTCGTAATGGAGATGCGGGCCCGTCGCGAGACCAGTCTGGCCGAGATAGCCGATGACCTGGCCCTGCCGGACATGCGCCCCCTCGGTCGCGCCTCGGGCAAAGCCGGACATGTGATTATAGGTTGTGATATAGCCGTTGGCATGCTCGATCTCGACCCTTCGGCCATAGCCTGAATCCCAGCCGGCGCTGATGATCGTGCCATTGCCAGCCGCAAAAATGGGGGTGCCGACCGGGGCCGCCCAGTCGACGCCGGTATGCGGGCGTGAATAACCTAGGATCGGATGGAACCGAATGCCGAACCCCGAGGTGAATCTCCCCCCGACGATCGGCATGCGGATGAGGAATTTGCGGGATGAGCGTCCGTCCGCGTCGTAATAATCGATCAGCCCGTCGTCGGGTGTCCTGAAGCGGTAATAGCGATAGGTTTCATTGCGCGCGGTGATGACCGCATAAAGCAGCCGGTTATGGCCTTCGCCGTCCTCGCTGTCATCATAGAGCGCTTCGAAGGAATCGCCGCTCGTGACCGTGCGTCCGAGGTCGACGTCATTGGCATAGATCCGGATCAGCTCGTCGATGACCGGGCGCGGAATCTCCTGTTTCAGGGCGGTCTCATAAAGCGAATCATAAAGCCGCATGCCTTCTTGGTCCTCGCTGTCATCGCTATCCTCGGGACTCGGCGGCTTGGCGGTTTGGTGGTGCGGCGGTGTCACCTGGATGTAATCGCCGCGGTCGCGAATGGCGATATTGGTTTCGAGGGTCTCGCCGGAATAAACGGAAAGCCTGGCGAGGGTCCGCCGGGGACTTTGCTCATCGAAGTCGGCGAAAAGCAGCTTGAGGCGGGCGCCCTCTGGAACCGGGGTTTGTCCAGGTGTCACCCGGAAGGCGGCCAGGACCCGGCCGATCTCTTCCCTTCCGAGCCCGGCGTTTCGCAAGACGCTTTCGAGCGTTTCACCATGCCGGACCACGACGAGCTGCTCGTCCATTTGCGTGATCTGCGAAAGCTGCGCCGCGCGCGGGATGCTGCTCACATTTTCCGGAACCATTCGAACCTCGATGGTCGAAAAGGGTGCCGTCGTGATCGGCTCGGTGGGATTGGCATAGGCCAGCACGCCAGGCATATAGGCGCGCGATGTGCGCATCAAAAGGAGCTGCGGGGGCAGGGGCAGGGGTTTGGCGCCGGCCTCCAGCGTGTTCTTCACCTGCTCGGCGACCTGGGCTTGGACCTCCTCCATCGACAAGGTGACGGCCGCGGAGGGTGACTCCTCGCTGAGACCGCGGGTCGACCAGGAGATTTCGGCGTCATCCTGGGCCGGCTCCGCCGCCGGATCGAGGGGCGTGCGGGCGCCAGCCAAAACCTTGAGCGGGCTGAACGCCGGAACCTCGTCACCGAGGCCGAAACTCGCAAGCGTCAGATTGGTCTCGACATGGGTGAAATGGTGGACCCTCACCGCCTCCTTGTCGCCCAGATGAATCGTGGTGGGCGCTTCGAATTTCTGCTTTTCGGCGATGAGATCGACGGCCTTGACCAGCCGATCACCCTTATGCGGATTGACGCCGAAATCGAGGGTGATCTCGGCGCGGTGTGCGAGAGCCGCTGCGGCCGGCTCGGCGAAATGCGTCTGGTGACCGAGCGCAGCATAGGTGGCCGCGCCGATGAGCGTACCGCCGGAAACGCCGGCCAGCAGCGTGCCGATGAGCCAGCGCAGCGAGATGGTTCGGCGATCGAGAGGGGCATGGCGCCCGCCATCGGCTTGAAGGGCCGGTTCGACCCCAAAATCCAGTGGCCGACCGACGCATTGAGACGGAAGGCGGGAGGCTGGGCTTGGATATGACAGGTGAGCGTTCACGGACAAGGCGCCCGCCCGTCCCCTCGATGGAAGACCCCAGACATCCTCAGAGTCTTCCCAATCTTCACGCGCCAACTACTAAACATCGGGCGGAGAATCCGAGCCCATGCGGAAGCGATGACCCAAACTCCCATGTTCCCATGTTCCTCTTCATCCGTGCGTCTCACTGCGATCGTGGCGCTTCGATCAAGGGTCGCTGCTTGACAGCTGTAAAGCGACCGGGTTTGAACGTTGTTCGGTTTTTGCTTCGAAAGGGGAGGTGGAAGGGCCGCCAGACTCCTCAACTTTGCTTCCCTGTCCGGTTCGCCGTGCTCTTGGATGGCTCTCGATGACCGAGGATTTGAAGGACGCAAATTCAGCTGATCACGATGCGAAATCAGGGAAGACTTTGATTGCACGGCATGACCGCATGCTCAGCCGGCCCTGTATTGGAGTCTTTCCCTTTGAAAATGGCCCAAATGCGGCATAGCCCCGCGACATTGCACGAACCCTGCGAATTGAAGCTCGGGAGAAGGTAAGTAAGCGGGGGACGCCCTGATTGCCAAGCTTTTTGGAGGCCTGTGGTCTGTCCCAGGGTGGAACTCGAAGAGGATGGGATAAAGGATCTCGATCAGGATGAGCAAAAGTGTGAACCGGTTTTACGCTCGCATCCCACTCTAAATGACGAGAATCGATCACGTTTCATGATTTTGGATTGATTCGACCCAAAATCATCGTGATCTAGCGGTTGGTCCAAGGCTTTCGGGCCAAACTGGCCCCCCACCCATGCGGTGAACGCTCAGGACGCGGCGAGGCTAGAAGTCGCGGACCACGTGCCGGCGCGCGTGGCTTTGCCGATGGGCGGGGTCTCAACGATCACTGGTTGAACGCTGGTTCCGAGCAGAGGTTGACAAGTCGCGGCAAGCTTTGTACGAAAAATGCGTGCGCGACTGGACTTGGGGATCCGCTTCCGGACAAGCTGGAGCAAATCGCGCAAAACTCCCATCTGGTGGTTGAACGGTGAGGCTGACGGGACCTCCGGCATAAGGTGGACCTTTGGTCGTGAGGGTGGGTGAAGGCCAGA
>DATJTB010000205.1:0-3938 GCA_035503795.1 Methylocella sp. | reverse complement strand
CGATCTCGGCAAGGATTTGTCCTGCCTTCACATGAGCGCCGTAATCGAAATACCATTGTTTCAAAAAGCCGTTGACCCTTGCGAAGATCGGCGCATCGAACCAGGCTTGTATGTCCCCCGGCAGAATTAACGCGGAAGAAGCGCCGTCAGCCACCGGGATGGTGAAGGAGACAAAAGGCACGGCCTGTGTAGCGGTCCATTGCTTGACCGCCTCATCCTGACGCCACCGCGAAATTGAGACTGTCACCACAGACGTAGCCGCGATGGCAAGGAGGATCATGCCGGCAATAGGTAGCCTTTTGGGCTGCTGAAAAGGCCGTGAAATCGTACTCTGCAAGTCCTCATCAGTCTGCAGCATGCTCGCCTCACTCAATCGATTGGCACTACTTGATGATTGCGTGATGGAACCGTCACGCGCAGATGTTCTGTGCGGGAACCGTCAGGCGTAGATGTTATGTGATCCCGCCGGTGCAAGACGCTAAAAACTGCCGGAACAAAGAAGAGTGTTGCGACTGTCGCAACCAAAAGACCGCCAATCACCGCGCGCCCGAGCGGAGCATTCTGTTCACCTCCCTCGCCCATGGCGAGCGCCATCGGGATCATGCCCAAGATCATGGCGCCGGCCGTCATCAACACGGGCCGGAAGCGCGTGCGGCCAGCGTCGAGAGCGGCCGCAACCGAATTGTAACCTTCCACGAGTCGCTCGCGCCCGAAGCTGACCACAAGAACGCCGTTGGCCGTCGCAATTCCCATGCACATGATCGCGCCCGTGAGTGCCGGGATGGAAAGGGTCGTTCCCGTCAGGAACAGCATCCAAACAATTCCGGCCAGCGCTCCCGGCAAAGCGGTGATGATGATGAAGGGATCAAGCCAGGATTGAAAATTGACGACGATAATCAGATAGACCAGCACAATGGCACCAGCAAGGCCGAAATAGAGCTCGCCATAGGCGCTTGCCATGGTCTGGACCTGGCCCCGCATGACCACATGCGTGCCATGCGGGGCGATCGAGGCCGAATCATCAAGAATCCGATTCACGTCTTTTGCGATAGCGCCAAGGTCACGTCCCTGAACGGCTCCGAAAATATCAATGACAGGCTGAACGTTATAATGGGAGGCGACCGCCGCGCTTGGCCCGGGCTTGATGCTGGCGAGGCTTCCAAGCAATCGCGGCGTTTCTGTCGTGGGCGAAGTGATGGGCAGATTGATCAAATCCGATATGCTATTCATCCAATATTGCGGGATTTGCACCACGATCGGATAGGAAACGCCGTTTTGGGTATTGAGCCAGAAATTTGGCCTCACTTGGCCGCTTCCTGAAAGCGTGACGAGCAAGCTGTTGGCGACATCCTTTTGGGTGAGCCCAACCACTCCGGCGAAGGAACGGTTCACATCCACGTTGATCTGCGGGTAGTTAAACGCCTGTTGGATACGAGAATCGGCGATGCCTGGCACCATACGGATGCGTTTCAATAAATCCGTGGCGAAGGCGAAATTGGCATCCCGGTCCGGACCGACGACCTGGACATCGATCGGCGCCGGCAATCCGAAATTGAGAATTTGCGACGTGATGTCGGCGGGCAGAAAGGCGAATGTGACGCCGGTGAACTTTTTCGGCAGCAAGGTCCTGAGTTCTTTAATGAATTCGGCCGTTGGCCCATGATTTTCCTTCAGGGTTATCAGCACATCGGCATCTTCCGGCCCGATTGTACCGGAATTGTTGTAAGCCATGTTGATGCCGCTGAACGGGAGCCCGATGTTGTCGACGATATTGTCCATCTGTCCTGGTGGGATAATTTGACGGACGCTCTGCTCGACGAGATCGCAAAGACGCGCGGTTTCTTCAATGCGCGTACCTGTCGAGGCCCTTACGTGCATGAGGATCTGGCCAGAATCAACGGTTGGAAAGAAGTTCTCTCCAAGGAACGGCGCCAGTCCGAAGGACAGAAGCACGCAGCCAAGAAAGCCCGCGATGAATGTCTTGGGCCGGCTGAGGGTGCGGGAAAGGAGCGAACCGTAGCGATCACGGGCGATGGCGAAATAATGCTCGAAGCGCCCCTGAAACCATTTGAAGGGCGAGCGCAATGCCGAGGCCGCCGCTGGGCCGGTCTTACCCTCATGACCGTGGGCCTGAAACGTTTGTCCGCGAAGCAGATAGTTCGCCATTGTCGGGACGAGCGTGCGGGACAGGATGAAGGAGGCCAGCAGGGCAAAAACGACGGCTTCGGCGAATGGCTGGAAAAGATAGCCGGCTATTCCGCCAAGTTGAAACATGGGTGCAAAGACGATGCTCAGGACGAGCAGCGTAACAAAGGCGGGAACGACAATTTGCTGAGCGCCGTCGATAATGGCGGTTTCGATGTCCTTGCCCTGCTCGAGATGGTAGAAGATATTTTCGAGCGTGACCGTGCCCTCGTCAACCAGCATACCCACGGCGAGGGCGAGCCCGCCGAGCGTCATAATGTTGATCGTCTCGCCAAGCCAGGAAAGCAGGGTCAAGGAAAACAAAATGGAAAGTGGAATCGAGATGATGACAATCAGTGTCGGCCGCCAGTTTCCGAGGAAAAGCAGGATCATCAATCCGACGAGCGCCGCGGCAAGGACGGCCTCTCTGAGAACGCTATAAATGGCGGCCTTGACGAAAAGCGACTGGTCCCCCACGACGTGGACCTCTATGTCGGCCGGCAAGATTTCTTTGATCCTCGGCAACAGATTCTTGACCCCATCGATGACATCGAGCGTCGAAACCGCGCCCGCCTTCAGAATGGTCATCAAGACTGCCTTGGCTCCATCGACACGCACCAGATTGGTTTGCGGCGGCGAGCCTTCGTGCACGAAAGCGACATCCCGGATGTAGATCACCGTGCCGTTGACGGTCTTCACCGGCAGGTCATTGATCTGGTCGAGGATGACGGGGCTGGCGTTCAAGGCGACGTTCCAGTCGTAAGGGCCGATTTTCTGGTCGCCCGCTGGTAGAATCAGATTCTGGACCGATACCGCGTTGAGAACATCCTCGGCGGATACGTTTTGCCGCTGCATGGCGCGCTGGTCTATATCGACCTGCACTTGCAGGATCTTGCCCCCGTAAGGAGTTGGCACCGCGGCGCCCGCCACTGTCGCAAGCTGCGGCCGGATGAAGTTCTGCCCTTGGTCAAAGAGTTCCATCTCCGGAACTTTGCTGCTCGACAAGGCGAGCTGGATGATGGGCACGGTCGAGGCATTGTAGCTGAGGACGTAGGGCGGCGTTATGCCGGCCGGAAGATATTTCAGGACCGTCTGGGAGGCGGCGGTGACCTGGGCCACGGCGGCAGCGATGTTGACCCCCTTTTGGAAGAAGATCTTGACCACGCCATAGCCGTTCAGCGAGTTCGATTCGATATGCTCGATATCGTTGACTTGCGCTGTGATGGTTCGTTCATAGTAATAAATAATGCGGCCGGACATGTCGTCCGGGAGCAGGCCCGTATAGGTCCAAACGACGCTAACGACAGGAATTTTTATGTTCGGAAAGATGTCCGCAGGGGTGCGCAGGGCGGCCAATGTTCCGAAAATCGTGATGAGCAGCGCAAGAACCACGAAGGTATAAGGGCGCCTGAGCGCGATCTGAACGATCCACACCTGCAGTCTCCAGGGACGTGCGTATCGCAGTGTGATGGCCTTATAGGCACGCAAATGAAAGCTGGCAACCCTCCCAAATCTGAATACGCCAGACGATAGTTAGTTCATCGAGATAGTAGGCAAATCCGATGGTCAACCACGAAGGGAGAGCGAGAGTCTCCATCTGCTTTTTGTGAGATTCATCTGCTTGTGTAAGATTCGCTCGCGAAGTGAACAAGATCACCGGCCGACAGTGAGTCGGGCGGACTCTTGACAACACGATCCGTGGGCAAAAGGCCGCTTAAAACTTCAACTTGGCTCCCGAGATTCCGGCCAATCGT
>DATJTB010000204.1:0-11996 GCA_035503795.1 Methylocella sp. | reverse complement strand
GGGCAAGCAGTTTGGCCGCGTTGCCGGCATTTGCTTCGACAACTCTTATGACGGAACGCACATCGACATGGTCGTGCTCGGGATGCCAGCAGTCGAAATCAGTGACCATTGCGATGGTCGCATAGGAGATTTCCGCCTCGCGGGCGAGCTTGGCTTCCGGCATGGCGGTCATGCCGATAACGTCGCAGCCATTCGCCTTATAGGCAAGGGATTCTGCGAGCGAGGAAAACTGTGGGCCCTCGATGCAGACATAAGTGCCACCCTTGACCAAGCCTATGCCTTCCGCCGCGGCAGCATCGGCGATGCGCTGCTGCAGCAGAGGGGCGACTGGATGCGCCATGGAGACATGCGCGACGCAGCCATTGCCGAAAAAGGAGCATTGCCGGGAAAAAGTCCGGTCGATGAATTGATCGACAAGCACGAAAAGTCCTGGAGAGAGGGCTTCCTTAAACGAGCCGCAGGCCGAGACGGAGACGATGTCGGTCACTCCGACCCGTTTTAGCGCATCGATATTGGCCCGGTAATTAATGCCGGAGGGCGAGAGATGGTGACCGCGCCCGTGACGGGGCAGGAAGACCGCCTCGGTTCGCCCGATCCGTCCGAAATGCAGAGCGTCCGACGGCTCCCCCCAGGGGGTATTGACCCGCGCCTCGCGGATGTCTTCAAGCCCTGGCAGTTGGTAGACCCCGGAGCCGCCGATAATGCCGATGATGGCTTTGCGCATGCGCCTTCTCATCCCTTGAGCGCCGCAGTTTCCACTCGTTGTGCTTGCGCTGCAAGACCGCGCACTTTCTTTTCCGCAGGCTTCTCGTCGCAGCTTTGTGATTAGCCCCTGGCAATTAGGCTGCCGTCCCGACGTAACAAAATGAGCGGAGGACGCGTATTTTTGATATAATCGATTGAACACAGAGAGAAAAATGATGTTGATCCGTCGCAGAAAGGGCTGGGAGATCGCTGATAGGGAGGCGACGCCGGAAGAAATCTTTTTCAAGCGCCGAGCTTTTTTGAAAGGCGCCGCGGCTTTTCCGCTAGCGGCGGGCCTCGCACCCATGGCGCTCGCCGATTCCTTTTCCGACCCGACGGGTCTTTTCTATCCAGCCGCGCGCAATGATAAATTCGTTCTTGACCACGAGGTGACGCCCGAGCGGGTCAATGCGAACTACAATAATTTCTATGAATTCGGCGGTTCGAAGCACATAGGAGATGCGGCGGAGGCTCTCAAAACGAGACCCTGGACCATTAAGATCGATGGTCTCGTGGAAAATCCGCAGGAGATCGGTTTTGACGAGCTTATCGCTGCCATGCCGCTTGAGGAACGGCTCTCTCGGCATCGTTGCGTCGAGGCCTGGGCAATGGCCGTCCCTTGGACGGGCTTTCCGCTGGCGGCTCTCTTGAAGCGGGCGGGTCCACTTGGCAGCGCCAAATATATGCGATTCGAAACCTTCCTCGACCGGACGGTGGCCCCGGGCCAACGGCAGTTCTGGTATCCCTGGCCCTATACCGAAGGGCTGACAATGGCGGAGGCCGCCAATGATCTCGCCTTCCTAGTGACGGGGGCCTATGGCAAGCCATTGGCCAAGAGCTTTGGTCCCCCGTTGCGGCTGGCCGTGCCCTGGAAATATGGCTTCAAATCGATCAAATCGATCACCCAAATCTCCTTTGTGGCGAAGCGGCCGAAATCCTTCTGGGAACAGTTGCAGGCCTCCGAATATGGCTTCTGGGCCAATGTCAATCCGGCCGTTCCGCATCCGCGCTGGAGCCAGGCGAGCGAGGAGGTGCTCGGCACCGGTGAGCGGCGGCCGACCCAGATCTACAATGGCTATGGCGAATTCGTCGCTTCGCTCTACAGCGGCCTGGAGAATGAGCCGCTTTTCATGTGAGCCGCCACCTGTCAGAGTGGGATCAAGGGCCGAAGAATTCATAGGTAGCGGAATAAGGGATCCGCTGCCTCTCATTGTGATGCGCCGCGTCGCAGACCTCGGCGGGCTCGGTTCCCCCCTGCGTATCGACCCGCCTTATGAACTGGACGGGATCAAGGCTGCCTTTGCCCTGATGCGTCGTCACTTTGAGCAGGAGCCAGGGAATCGACGAAGGTTGTGGTGAATCGACTTTCGCTATGGGCTCGGCACTGACTTCAGAGCCGTCCTTTAGCTTCCAGCTTGGCCCCTGGAAATGGGTTCCGGCCACCTGCTGTTGCGCGTCAAAAAGCGTCGCATCGGGTGCCTCGAAAACCCAGCCGAAGGCAGGTGGCTTACCGGTCTGCTCATCCAGCCAGCAACGGTAGATTTGCATGCCATCCGCGCTGAACTCGAACAATTTGTGTACACCGGGAGGCGGTGCCAGTAGATCCTCGCCGAGGACCTGCCCGGAGAAAAAAGCCAGGAAAAGCAGGACATAAAACGATCGCATGCCGAACCACATAACGCTCCACGAGCCTCTAATCTTGCCCATAGCTGGCTTGGCCGGGCCAATGTCAAGATCCTTTTGACATTGTGAGTTCTCGGATTTACGAACTGTCAGGCTCATTTCCCGCTGGCTGAATTGGGTAATGCCAAGCGCTGAGATTTAGAGAAAAGCCATTCATTTCAAGCGTTGGCCGGTCGATCTGGGAATGGGGGCCGGTCCAACGCCCGGTTGCCGACTGACGCCGTAGATCAAGCATGAAGCTGGAATACGCCAACCTATCCAGGCGAGGATTGATCTATCGACCCAGTGGGATTGGCACCGGCGATGGCCCGTTTGCAAAAGATGTAATCGCATTTCTGGATCAGGCTCGCGATTTTCCGGAAATCATTGGAAATGTGCCGAATTTGGCGGAATTCGCCAAAGGCGACGACTGCGATATTGGTGCTTTTGAAATCAAGGGCCAAGAGAGCCGCGATGTCAGCCTGCCAAGCAATATCGATTTTCTTCTCCCAGTGACAGCCTTGGTCATTGATGATCTCTACAAAACGGCGGGCTCCAGGGCTGCCGATCAATGTCAAATCAGCCTGCAGTTTTTTCGCCGCGATTATGCGCAGGGCGAACCTTTGCTCTTCGATCAGATTCACCGGCATGCCACGGAAGGCAAGATGGTGATCTATGTCGTAACCGCAATCGATGTGGGGGACGAAGGCGATCCATTGATCTGCGGCACGGAATTCTATGCGGAATTCGTCATGGGCAGAACGATCAGCCGGGCCCAATGTGCCGGCTCGGCGAATGATTTCAGGCAGCAATTTGCCGATCACGGCATCGTGGCGGCGCCCGGCGGTGCCATCATCCGCTTTGGCGAAACCACCCTCCATGCGGCGCCGGACATCGTCCATCCGGCCGGCACTATTCGCCGGCATTTTGCCAAGGAGAACCGCCTGCGGCGGAGCCTTTTGAACATTATCGCAACCTATAAGGACAAGGATGGGAAGGTTTATGGGCGGAGCCGGCCGCCAAATGATCACCGGCCCTCACCGGTTGTCGATGGATCCTGATTTTGTGTCCGGTCTTTTTTTGCCAGGTTCTGAAACGTCTTAATTGATATCAAAATTGGCGATTGAACCGGTGATGCATGAGCGCGACGTCCCTGACCGCAGGGGGTTGATTGCCGGCCATGGCTCCTGCGGTAGCGCCCGGTTCAGGCATGGCCAATGTCACGCTCTGACTATCTTTCTCCATGGTCATGTCACGCAATTCGACAGAGCGCAGGACCCATCCCTTGGCACTTTCGCCAACATGCAGACGCAAAAGCGCCTTTGAGGCTTGGTCAAGGACGAGGGCGACCTGCCGCGGCTGACTGACCGCCGTTCCGACGAGGGTGAATGGGGGCTTTTCAGGCTCGGCCGGCGGGGGAGGGGGCGGTACAACGGCCACAACCTCAGGTTGTGGCGGGGGTTGTGGCGGGCGTCGCGAGGCGGAAAAAAGAGGCCTGTCCCGCGTTGAGGATAGAGCACTCAGAGGAATGGCCCACAGGGGATTGCCGCCCGCGACAGGTGCGCGCGACGGCTGCGCCTGACCCGCGGCGTGCTGATCCTGCGCTATCTGACCGAATTCTTCTTTCTGCGGTTGGCGTCCGAGCCCGCCGGACAAGTCTTGGGTGCGCCCTGGGCCAGCCGAAACGACAGCCAAGACAGCAAGTCCGTAAGCGCAAAGCAGCTTGAATTCACGATTTGCCATAGCCTACCTGCCATTGCGCCGAGACGTCGAGCTGCACATGTAGCCTGCTTTCAGAACCGACCAGGATTTTGCCGCCTGTTTGTGGCGTTTGTACCACGAGCTGGTCGATAAATAGAAAAGGCATTCCTGTTTCCAAGTCATAAATTAAACCTTGTAACTTGTTTTGATCGACTTCACAATTGACTGAAAGACTGATCAAGCCCTTGGCGCCTGCGCTTCCCTGCAGGTCAATCTGCGAGGAGAGAACATCGCCACCCGCTTCGGTGATGGCCGCCACAACCCTTTGTTGCAGTGCAGCTCCGGCAATCGTCTCGGTTCGGCCTTCCAGGAACGGCGAGTGGGCTTGACCTTCCATGCCGGTTTGGCCAGCGGCTGATAGTTTTCGGCCCTCGAACCGATCGAGTGTGTCGACGGCGTCGGTATAATCGGCATAATCATGGGCGAGATTGGCGAGAGAGAGCCAAATCGCGATGAGGCAGCTCGAAAGTAGTGCGCCATAGCCGAGAAGCGGAACCAAATGTTCCCGCGTGCAAAGCTTGGCGATTGGCAATTGTCGAAAGAATGACGGCATCAAAGGCCCGGCTCATAAACCGGCTCGATATGAGCCTCAATGTGGAAATGCTCGCCTTGCTCCGATGGAGTGTGGGTCGTTGGGGCGAAAAAGGTTGCCTTGCTGAAGTTTGCACTCTGCTCGATGAGCCGGATCAAGGCGGGAGCGTCCTGCGTCAGCCCGATGATCTGGACCTTGTCGCCGAGTATGCGCAGTTCCGTCAGATAGGTATCATCCGGCAGGATGCGCGACAGCGCCTCGATGACGATTACGCTCGAAGGTGTTTCGTGCTTGCGGCGTTCGAGAGCCTCTACCGCCTCGCGTGTTTGGTTGCCACCGGGCTTGAGCGCGGCACGGGCGTTGGCAATCGCACCGGTGAGTTCGTCGCGGCGCGCTTCAAGCAAGGTGCCGAGCGTGCCATTGACAAGGACGGCAAGGCTTGCGAGGGCGCCGCCCCCGACCGCAAGAGAGACCAGCCATCGCCGGATTTGGGCGACGTCGGCGAGGCCTGAAGCCTTTTGTGCCAGGATGGGGATGGCCACGCTCGGTTCAGCGGCCTGTGGCGCCGCCGCCATCACAAGAATGGAATCGACACCCTGCGCGGAAAGGGCGTTGACGAAAGGCGCTATCTTGCTGCGCGCCGTCGCCGCCACCGTCACCTCGATCCGGTCACCGGCGATATCAACGGTTGAAGGCAGCCAACCAAAGGCTGCTTCTGCCGGGCTCCAGGGAGTCAGGCGGTCGATTTGGGCGCGGATGATGCCTTCAAGAAAATCGAGCGCCTGGCGTGGCAGTTCGAGAGGCCGGAAGAGGAAATGGATGGGGCGCAGGACGAGTTCGATCTTGGCGCCCCTCAATTCTTGCTGCAGCCCCTCAAATGAGTCCGCTTCAATCCGACCGTTGTGAAAACGCAACATGGGGCGGGGATTAGCGGATGGACCGTCGGACGCGGTTGCTAAAAGCACGAAATGGCCATCCTCTTGTTCAACGAGCTTACAGAGTGGTTTGGGCCGAAGGTGCTCGCGCGCCAGGAGGATCGTCGCCGCGACCTTATCGATCCAGCGTGAGGACATTTCGAGAAGGTCACGATAAAGGCTCATTTCATCCCAGACAGTCTGTAGAGACTCGTGCGGCATTCAATCGCGAGTGAGCGGAGCTGGCATGTTGTCCATCGAAGCAAAAAGGATCCATGCCCAGATCAGGACCTTATGCGGTGCCACCAAAGCTGCATGCCAGACACTACCACAATGAGGCCCCGACCCAGGAAAATACGAAAGATCAGAACTGCGCAACATTGCAGGAAGCTGGAAGCCTGCAAACCTCTTCGTTGATGGTCCGATAACGTGACAAATCCCGTTCATAGAACCAAATAGATTAGATTGGCATGTTTTAAATGGGGCCATCGAAATCGTCCTGCCAGGAAAGGACGCGATAGGGCTCTTGGCCGCTTTCTTCGATGAGGATCACGACGTCGGCGTTGACCTTCCGGCGGGAGTCGAAAGTTACGTGAACTGCGACGCGCGCGGCCTTGCGGCCGCCCAGCGCGACATTGGCGGCCGCTGTACCCAAAAGATTCTTGACGATCTGCGGATTTTGTGGATCGCGCTGGCTGATGATTTCGTCAACCATGACCGCCGTCACATTTGGCAAGGCAGCGAGGACCTGCGGCGGCGCCTCATTGGCATCGATTTCCGGTCGACCATTGAAAACCGTCACGAAAGGAAGCGCCGCCTCGACGATTTCAGGCGGCAAGCCTAATACAAGACGCAGTTCCGCCGTGCTTTGAAAAGGCGCCGCGCGAGGCTGATAAGCGAGCCCCGCCGCCTTATAGGCAGCGGCTTCTGGGTTTTGCCCACCGGGCGGAACCTTCGTCCTCCAGGCAACGATATGCTCGGCGAAGGATTTGGCGGCGTCTGGTTTGACCCCCAGCGCAACGAATAAGCCGGCAAGCGAGGTGTCGGGCGCCTGGTTCAGATCGAGGCGCGCGCCTTCGGATTGAAAATCGACGTCGATTTGGTCGCTTCCCAAGGCGAAGGTGAAACGGCCCGAACTTGGGCGTGTTGAATCGTCATAGCCAATCAGGCGATAGGCGGCGAGCTCGATGCCGGCGGTGATCAGCGCTTCGGCCTTGATCCTTTGATCGTAGAGTCGCGCGGCCATCGCGGTATTGCCGACATAGACGGCGTAAACCAACGCCAGCGAAGCCAGCGATGCAAGGATCCAGAGGACCGCGACGAGAACGAAGCCTTCGGACCCTGCTCCTTTTAGACCGGTTGACCGCCCCATGAAACTCCCTGTTTCTTTTCCCGATGGAAGGTCCGGTGCCGAAAGAAAGATGGGTAAGGCTTGATCGAATCGGAAACGCCGAATCCCCCGGGCCGGACCCGGCGCAGAGACAAAGGGGCTCGGACCCGCAAACGCCTCAGGCTGCCTGCTGCTTCGGCTGCACCTCGGCCGAATAATCGTCAATCATCGCCCGCGCAATCTGACTTGGCGTGAAACGATAAGGTCCGACCTCGGACACCGGGGTGACTTCGGCGCCAGTACCGCAGATGAAACATTCCTCGAAGCTCAAAAGCTCGTCCGGCAGGATCCGCCGCTCGATCACCTCAATGCCGCGCCGCTTGGCGAGTTCGATCACCGTGCGCCGCGTAATTCCGTCGAGGAAACAATCGGCGATCGGGGTATGAATAACGCCGTTCAAGGTAAAGAAGATATTGGCGCCGGTGCATTCGGCGACTCGTCCGAGCCAATCAAGCATCATCGCATCGGCATAGCCGCGCCGCTCCGCCCGATGCTTAGAGATTGTGCAGATCATGTAAAGCCCGGCGGCCTTCGACCGGCAAGGAGCGGTGAGCGGATCCGGCCTGCGGTATTCGGCAATGTCGAGCCTTATGCCCTTCATTTTCTGCTCGATGTCGAACATGCTCGGCCAATCCCATACCGCGATCGCGACATGAATGGTCGAATTCTGTGCCGCTACCGCCATCATCTCGCTGCCTCGCCAAGCGACCGGCCGGACATAGCAATTCTTCAGATTGTTCTTGTCGACCACAAGCTGCTTGAAGCGGTCCAGTTCGGCGACGCTATAGGGAATCTCGAAATCGAGCAGTTCGGCCGAGGCCCTAAATCTTGCCGAATGCTCGTTTGACTTGAAGATGCGCCCGCCATAGGCCCGCTCGCCTTCGAAAACACAGGAGGCATAATGCAGACCGTGGGAAAGAACATGCAGCTTGGCGTCTTTCCATGCAACGAGATTGCCGTTCAGGAAGATAAAGCCCTCCCGCTGGTCGAAAGGAATAACGGACATCTCTCGCTCCCTCGCTTAAGGTTTGGTGCTTCCTCGTTCTTGATTTGGCGCTTCATGAGTTTGGTGCCGAAATACGCCTCACAAGATAAGATCACGATAATTTTAGACCTTGTCGATTCACGATCTTGAAATGTGATCGACGTCTCGATCGGGGATGCGCCTTTCCAAATTCATTGAGCGAAACAGGAAAAATTAACATAAAACCGCTCGGAGAAAACCAGCTGCCCTTGACCTATAGGAAGCTTCCTGAAATATGTCAATAATACTGACTTAAAGGCGATTCCTGTGACCCTTTTTTCGTTTAACCCGGACATCGCTGAACATTCGACGAAAGAGCCTTTTGCGCGCAGCCGGGCCAATGGCGGCAGCGATACGCCGATGTACGATTTGATCGAACTCATGTTTTTTGCCTATCGCGATTTTGTTGGCGATGCTGATCATCTTCTGGCGGCGCTGGGCTTTGGCCGGGCGCATCACCGGGTGTTGCATTTCGTTACCCGCCACCCGGGCCTCACCATCGCCGAATTGCTGGATATCTTGAAGATCACCAAGCAAAGCCTCAATCGCGTTCTCAAGGAATTGCTTGACCAGGACTATGTCGAGGCACATCGTGGCACGATGGACCGCCGTCAGCGCCTTCTCTATCCGACCGAGCGCGGGAAGGCCTTGGCACTGGAGGTCGCGTGCCTGCAGTCGAAGCGATTTGATGGCGTTTTTTCGCATCTGCCTGAAGGGGGGCGGGCTCAGGCGATCGCCTTTCTCCTAGCTATGGTCGATGCGGATGGGCGGGCAAAAGTGGCCGAAATGACCGGGACCGGCGCGGCCGTGGCCTGCCTGGGGAAAAATTCGTGAGCGTGGAAGCGGCGCAAAGCTCGGCCCCCGCGCCGGCCGATGACGCCGCACATCTCTTGATCGTCGATGATGACCGGCGCATCCGGGCGCTCTTGTGCCGCATGCTGAGCGAGGCAGGCTACCGTGTCACTGCGGCTGCGGATGCGGCGGAGGCCATGGCGCGACTCAAATGCCTGACCTTCGATCTGATCGTGCTCGACGTCATGATGCCGGGCGAAGATGGCTTTGCCTTCGTTGCCAACCTGCGCGCCGGCAGCGCTGAGCTTTCGCGCGTGCCGATCCTAATGCTGACTGCGCGCGGCGAGGCCTTGGATCGCGTGCATGGCCTCGAGGCTGGCGCCGACGATTATCTGAGCAAGCCCTGCGAGCCGCGGGAACTGATGCTGCGAATCGCCTCGATTCTGCGGCGGGCGCCGCCACGTGCTGTCGCCGGACCTCCGGCTTTTGTCCGGTTTGGCGATTTCAGCTTCGACCTCAGCAGGGGTGAATTGCGCCAGCGCGATGACATAGTCCGGCTGACGGATCGCGAGCGCGAGATGCTGCGGCTCCTTGCCGAAAACGCCGGCGCAACGGTCGCCCGCGAGACTCTCGCGGGATCGGGCCCTGCCGCCAACGAACGCACCGTCGATGTCCAGGTCAATCGTCTGCGCCGCAAGATCGAGCGGGATCCCGGCAACCCGCTTTATTTGCAAACGGCGCGCGGCGCTGGTTACCGTCTGCTCGTCGATCGCTGAACTGCCGCGAGAGGCCGCTGCGTCATGAGCCTTTCCCTGCCGCTTTCCTTCGAAGGGCCGCGCTGGTGGCGAGCGCTTTGGCGAAAGCTTGCGGGTTTCCTGCCCAAGGGCCTTTATGCGAGGGCGTTATTGATCGTCCTTGCGCCAATGGTGATTCTCCAATGTGTTTTGACTTATGTCTTCATGGAGCGCCACTGGCAGCTCGTCACCAAGCGGCTTTCAACGGCCTTGACCCAGGAAATTGCCGCAATCATCGATTTGCATAGCACATATCCCGGGCCCAAGCGGGATAATCTCTTGATCCAGATGGCCCAGTCCCATCTTCATATCGATGTCGAGTTTCTTCCGCCCGGCGAACTGCCCCAGGCCCTGCCACGGCCCTTCTTCTCGATCATCGACGCGGCGCTCTCGAATGAAATCAATCGGCAGATCGGCAAACCTTTCTGGCTCGACACGGTCGGCCGTTCGAACTTCATCGAAATAAGGATTGCGCTCGACGATTCAATCTTGCGGATCGTCGCCTTGCGCAGCGCCGCCTATGCGTCGAACTCCCATATTTTTCTGTTGTGGATGATAGGCACTTCCGTTGTCCTGATCATCGTGGCGATCGCGCTTCTCGGCAACCAGATCAGGCCGATCCTGTCGCTGGCCGGCGCGGCGGAGGCATTCGGCAAGGGGCATGATCTCGCCTTCGAGCCGCGCGGGGCACGCGAAGTGCGCCAGGCTGGTGAGGCTTTCGTCCAGATGAAGCGTCGCATCGAGCGCGCGTTCGAGCAGCGCACGACAATGCTCAATGGCGTGAGCCACGACCTGCGCACCATTCTGACGCGGTTCAAACTCTCGCTTGCCCTGATGCGGGAGAGCGAGGAGACGCGCGATCTCCAAAAGGACGTCGATGAGATGCAGCGCATGCTCGAAGCCTACCTCGCCTTCGCGCGGGGTGATGCCGGAGAGAGCGCCGCGGAAATCGATATCGCCGAATTTCTGGAGGATATGCGGCTCGACGCCGAGCGGGCGGGCTTCAGCGCAAAGGTGAGTTTTGAAGGCGACCCCATTGTGGTGCTGCGGCCGGATGCCTTCAAACGCTGCCTTTCCAATCTCATCGGCAATGCGCAGACCCATGCCCGGCATATTCTCATCGAGGCCCGACGCGACCGGCGCTTCTTGACGGTCCATATCGACGACGACGGGCCGGGCATACCGCCGGCTCGCCGCGAGGACGTCTTCCGGCCGTTCTTCCGCCTCGACAGCGCCCGCAACCAGGATCACGGCGGGACCGGCCTTGGGCTTGCGATCGCCCGCGATATCGCCCGCTCACATGGCGGAGACATCACGCTCGCCGACAGCCGGGCCGGTGGCTTGCGAGCCACCGTGCGCGTGCCGGTTTGACGGGGCAGGCTTGGTCTCAGACAACCGAGTTATCACGGAACCCAACCAAACACCCACTCCTTGCGTCTGGACCGCTGACCCCCAACACAAGGCCCGATCAGCCTTCGCCGATCCGGGGGACGAACCGATGGATTGCATGGCGTCAAATGCCGCAACGAAGAATGGCCTCGTCACCTCGAGCCTGTCCGCCGCAAGCGGAATTTGGGTGCCGTCGCTCCGAATGGAAAACGCTCTGGCCATCGATGGATACGTCGGGTAAAAATGAGCGTCAGACTGCCAGCCCCGCCAGAGAGCGAGAGGCGGGCGACAGTCTCCAAGCTGAAACTTAATTATAAAGACTGCAAGCTTTGGGAGGTTACGCCATGCTTCAAGGCAACTCGAAGCGAGTGAGCAAAGCTAAAAAATCCTCGAACTCGCACCTGCGGTTTATTGACCTTCTTTCAGATCATCCAATCATTATGGCTGCAACTATCCTGATGTTAGCCGCTTGCTTCAATATCCCCAGCAAGGTCTACGCACAGGATGCCGCCAGTTGCATCGACAAATGCAAATCGGATGAAAAGGTTTGCCTTCACAATGGCAGTTCAGAGGAACTGTGCGATTATGATTCCAAACAGTGCCAAAAGGCATGCAAAGAAAAAGGCGGGAATTGATCGGACTTTGAATATCGAACTCTCTTGAGACCAGATTCGAGAGAGTTAGAGCGAATTCCGCAAAAGTTGCAGGACTTTTGCGACGAGAATTCGCTCCAACGTGTGGATCTTGCGCGATTTCTTATCGCTCGAACGATTCCATTCGAGCGGAAAGCGCGCTAGATCTTTGTTTTGTCGCATTTTCACGACGCGAACCGGTGTCCACTTCGCTGGAAAATGCTCTAGCACTACTGAGTCAGAAAGCCGCATTTGGCTTCGCATGAGAATCAAATAAGTGGCGATACCCAATGGAAAGAAAGGGGCTTTTGATGGGGACCGCCGGATTGAGAACCACTGAAGCGCGATTTGCGCGCTATGTC
>DATJTB010000203.1:0-7944 GCA_035503795.1 Methylocella sp. | reverse complement strand
GGGGCATTGAGCAGCGGGCTCGCCTCCTCGAACTCGTTCTTGCCGATATTTACGGCGAAGGCCTGCTGATCGAAGCTGGAGATTTGCCGGCGACCGTCGTCACGGGCAGTCCAGAATTTCTCCATCCTTTGAAGGGCGTGCGGCCACCGGGCGGAAAATTTCTCCATATTTATGCCGCCGATATCGGGCGGGGGCCGGATGGGCGCTGGTGGGTTTTGGGCGATCGCACCCAGGCGCCTTCAGGGGCCGGCTATGCGCTCGCCAACCGTCTGGTACTGTCGCGTGCCTTCCCGGCGCTTTATCGCGATATGAATGTTGAGCGGCTGGCGCCGTTCTTCGAGGCGTTCCGGCTTGGCCTTGCGGCCATGGCCGACAATTCGAATCCGCGCATCTGCCTGCTGACGCCGGGGCCGTTCAACGAAACCTATTTCGAGCAGGCTTATCTTGCCCGTTACCTCGGCCTTTTGCTGGTCGAGGGCGGTGACCTCACCATGCGTGACGGCAAGGTGCATGTCCGCACGATCGGCGGGCTCCAGCCGGCGGATGTGATCTGGCGCCGGATCGACAGTGATTTCGCCGATCCGCTCGAGCTCAATTCCCGATCTCGGCTGGGAGTGCCGGGGCTCGTCGATGCTCTGCGTGAAGGTGGTGTCGTCATCGCCAATGCGCTGGGTTCGGGCGTGCTTGAAGCGCCCGCCATGATGAGCTTCATGCCGAAACTGTGCCGCACGCTGCTCGGCGAGGATCTGCGTCTGCCGAATATCGCGACCTGGTGGTGCGGCCAGAAGGCGGCGCGCGATCTCGTCATCGCCAAAATGGATGAGTTGGCGATTAACGGGGCCTTCGGCAATCCATTGCCCGGCCTGACCTCAACTTCCTCCTTGATCGGGTCATCCGTCACAGAGACGGAAAAAAGCCGGCTTGCCGCGGCAATGGCCGAGCGAGGCGCCGATTGTGTCGCTCAGGAGGTGGTCAATCTCTCCACCACGCCGGTCTGGCATGAAGGGCGGCTCGAACCTCGCCCCTTTGTCTTGCGCGTCCATGCGGCGCACACACCGCACGGCTGGAAGATCATGCCGGGTGGCTTTTGCCGCATCTCCGGGCGCGCCGATGCGCGCGCCGTGTCGATGGTGGGCGAGGGAGTGCAGTCGGCCGATGTCTGGGTTCTCGCCGAGAAGCCGGTGCAGATGGTCAGCCTGCTGCCGACCGATGAGACGGTCCGAATCCGCCGCATCATGGGCATTTTGCCGAGCCGCGCCGCCGACAATCTCTTCTGGCTCGGCCGCTATCTGGAGCGCTCCGAAGCCACTCTGCGGCTGATCCGCGCGCTCTCCGGACGCATGATCGAATCCGGCATCAGCAGCACGGATTCAGCCTCGGCCGTAACCAAGCTGACAAGCCTGCTCATCGCCTGGCATGCGGCGCCGCAATTGAAAACGACCCACGCCATGGCGTTGGTGACGAGTGCCTTGCATAGCGATGAGGATTATGGCTCGGCGCTGTCGCTGGTGCGCGATGCGCGCCGCGCCGCCTCCGTCATCCGCGAGCGGCTCTCGACCGATACCTGGCGACTGATCGGCGACATCAACCGCGATCTGAGCATCGATTTTCACGGGCCGCTGGCCGAAGCCGAAGCCTATGAGCGGGCGGACGCGGCCTTGCGGACGATCGCCGCGATCTCTGGGTTCTCTCAGGAGAACATGAACCGCGGCGCCGGCTGGCGGATGTTCGATAGCGGACGCCGCATCGAACGCGGCATCAACACCTGCCGCTTCGCCCGTCATTTCGCCATCGGTGATGCACCGGCCGATGATCTCGATGTGCTGCTCGATCTCGTCGATTCGCAGATCACCTATCGCTCGCGCTATCTCATGGGCGTCGCCTTGAACCCGGTACGCGACATGGTCGTGCTTGACTCATTCAATCCCCGCTCCGTTGCCTTCCAGGCCGAGCGGCTCAACGAGCATCTCGCAACCCTGCCGCTCTTGAGCGACGACGGCATGCTCGAAGAACCGCGCCGGCGCATTCTGCAGCTTTCGGCGGAAATTTCGACTGCGACGGCGCAACGCCTCGATAATGAAAAAATCCTCGGCTTCGAGCAGGGTCTTCTGGCGCTCGCCGATGCGATTGCGGCACGCTATTTCCTGCAGGGGCCGCATGTGGCGCGCGCCGAGACATCGAGCGGACTCGCATGATCTATGACATCCGACATCTCACCCTTTATGAATATGGTTCGAGCGTCACCTTCTCGCATTGCGCCTTACGGCTGTTACCGATCGATGGGCCCGGGCAGACCGTGCTGAGTAGCCAATTGAAGATCACGCCGGAACCGGCGCTAAAGGTCGAGCGGTTGTGCTTTTTCGGCAACCGGATGACCTTTCTGACGATCGAAACGGCGCATCGCAAGCTTACGGTCGAAGTCAATACAACGGTCGAGATCAATCGGACGCCGCCGCCAGAGGACGATGAGACGCCGGCTTTCGAAAGCGTGCGGGAAGAGGCTTTCGCGAGCCGATCGCTCGGTAGGGAGTCGCCTGCACATTTTCTCTTTCCGAGCCGCCTCGTGCCCCGGTTCGAGCCGGCGGCCGATTATACGCGAGAATGTTTTCCGGCGGGCTGTCCCATTCTCACCGGCGCCAAAGCGCTGATGCGACGGATCAAGAAGGACTTCAAATATGATACCAAAGCGACCGTCGTTTCGACGCCCCTTTCGGAAGCGTTCGAGAAGCGGCATGGCGTGTGTCAGGATTTCGCTCATGTCATGATCGCTGGTTTACGCGGCATCGGTCTGCCGGTCGCCTATGTCTCCGGCTATATCCGTACCATTCCACCGCCCGGTAAGGAACGGCTGCAGGGCGCCGATGCGATGCACGCCTGGATCGCGGTGTGGTGCGGCGGGGCGCAGGGCTGGATCGGTCTCGACCCGACCAATGCAATCATGATCGGCAATGATCATATTCTGCTGGCCAAGGGTCGCGACTACGCCGACATCTCGCCGGTTGCCGGCATCATCCTCGGCTCGCGCGAACAGGACGTCGACGTTGAGGTCGATGTGCTGCCGCGCGGGTGAGGGGGTGAGCATCGCCCTTAGAGCAGGATGAGCAAAAGTGTGAAGCGGTTTTGCGCTCGCATCCCGCTCTAAGCCGAGCAAAGAACAAATAAACCTCACGAAGCCATGGGATTGACGTTTTCGTGAAGCAAGCGTGAATCATCAAGCCATCTTAAGCCGCCTTGCCATTTGGGGAGGCCCATAATAATAACATTAAAATCCTTGTGAATTTAGCCATGCTACAGAATTTATATGTGAATAAGGGCCTGTCACCCCATTTGCGCCGGCTCGAATCGGAAGCGATCTTCGTTCTGCGCGAAGTTGCTGCCGAATTCTCCCGCCCCGTCATGCTGTATTCTATCGGCAAGGATTCGAGCGTGATGCTGCATCTGGCGCTCAAAGCCTTCCATCCGTCCAAACCGCCCTTTCCTTTGCTGCATATCGATACGACCTGGAAATTTCGCGAGATGATCGCCTTTCGCGACGCGGCGGCGAAGCGGGCCGGGATGGAGCTCTTGACCTATGTCAACAAGGAAGGGCTCGCACGCGGCGTTTCTCCGATCGCGTCGGGTTCCTCGGTCCATACGCAAGTTATGAAGACCGAGGCGCTACGCCAGGCGTTGGATCTCTGGCATTTCGACGCGGCGTTCGGCGGGGCTCGTCGCGATGAGGAGAAAAGCCGAGCCAAGGAGCGCATCTTCTCGCATCGGTCAGCCGCACATGCCTGGGATCCACGCAACCAGCGGCCGGAACTCTGGCATCTCTTCAATACGCGTATCAAGGCAGGTGAGTCGATGCGCGTCTTTCCCCTGTCGAACTGGACCGAGCTCGATGTCTGGGACTACATTCTTGCCGAAAATATTCCCGTCGTGCCGCTCTATTTTGCCAAGCCGCGTCCGGTCGTCGAGCGCGGCGGCGCGCTCATCATGGTCGATGATGAGCGGCTGCCTCTGAAACCCGGAGAAAGGCCGAGGATGGAGGAGATCCGCTTCCGTACACTCGGCTGCTATCCGCTGACCGGGGCTATTCGCTCCCATGCCACGACCCTGCCCGAGGTCATCGCCGAAATGCGCGCCTCGAAAACATCGGAGCGGGAAGGCCGACTGATCGACCACGATGAATCGGGTTCCATGGAAAAGAAGAAACGCGAGGGTTATTTCTGATGCTGGCAACGGAACTCGCCCAGGCTGTGCCATACCTCGACAAGCCCTTCCTGCCGGCCTTGCGCCTCTTGACCTGCGGCTCTGTCGACGACGGTAAATCAACCCTCATCGGCCGCCTGCTCTATGAGCAAAGCCTCATTCTCGACGACCAGCTGGCCGCGCTCAAACGCGATTCGAAAAAGCATGGGACGGACGGCGACAATATCGATTTCGCTTTGCTCGTCGATGGACTCGAAGCCGAGCGCGAGCAGGGCATCACTATCGATGTCGCGTATCGCTATTTCACGACGCCGGCCCGTTCGTTTGTCATCGCCGATACGCCGGGCCATGAACAATATACCCGCAATATGGCAACCGGCGCCTCTGGCGCAGATCTCGCCATTCTGCTCATCGATGCGCGCAAGGGCCTTTTAACGCAGACTTTGCGGCATGCGGCGATCGTCTCGCTGACCGGCATCAAGCATGTGGTTCTCGCGGTCAATAAGATCGACTTGACCGGCTTCGATCAGGCCGGCTTTGATAAGATCCTGGTGGATTTCAAATACTTCGCGGCGGCGCTCGGTTTCAAGACGCTTCACGCCATTCCGATCTCGGCCCGCCATGGCGACAATGTTTCGCGCAAGAGCCCCAATACGCCCTGGTACAAAGGCCCGGCGCTCCTCGATTATCTTGAGACCATCGATGTCGCGGAAGACAAAAGCTCAGCCCCCTTCCGCTTTGCGGTGCAATGGGTCAACCGGCCGCATCTCGATTTTCGAGGCTTTTCTGGAACGATTGCGAGCGGCACGATCCGGCCCGGTGATGAGATCGTGGTCGCGGGCTCCGGGCGATTGTCCAGGATTGCCCGCATCGGAACCTTTGACGGTGATCTCGAATCTGCCGGCGCGGGCGACGCAGTCACCCTGACGCTCACCGACGAGCTCGATATTTCCCGCGGTGATATTCTGTGTGATCCGAAGAACCGGGCGGAAGTCTCAGGCCAATTCGCTGCCCATCTCATCTGGATGAACGAAGAGCGGCTCCTGCCCGGCCGCTCCTATCTCTTGAAGGCCGGCACGCGGACCGTGCCCGCGACCGTGACCGAGATTGTCCATCGTCTCGATGTCAATACGCTCGGCGAACAGTCGGCGCAGACCTTGCGCCTCAATGAAGTCGGCCTCTGCCATCTCAGCGTCACGAGCCCGATGGCCTTCGACCCCTATAAGGCCAATCGCACCACGGGCGCCTTCATCCTGATCGATCGGGCGAGCCATGCCACGGCGGCGGCTGGGCTCATCGTTCATGGGCTCAATCGCGCCGCCAATGTCTATGTCCAGGGCCTCAGCGTCGGCAAGCAGGACCGCACCCGGATCAAGCATCATAAGCCCGTTGTCCTATGGTTCACCGGCCTCTCGGGTGCGGGCAAATCGACGATCGCCAATCTCGTCGAGACGCGGCTTTATGCGCGCGGCGTTCATACCATCCTGCTCGACGGTGACAATTTACGCCACGGCCTCAACAAGGATTTAGGCTTTATAGAGGAAGACAGGGTCGAGAACATCCGTCGTACCGGCGAAGTCGCCAAGCTGATGACCGAAGCGGGTCTCATCACGCTCTGCTCCTTCATCTCGCCGTTCCGTGCCGAGCGGCTCATGGTACGCGACATGCTGGGCGCAGGCGAGTTCATCGAGATCTTCGTCGATACGCCCCTCCAAGAGTGCATCGCGCGCGATCCCAAGGGGCTTTACCGCCGAGCGATCGCCGGAGAGATCCGGAATTTCACCGGCATTGATCAAAGCTACGAGCCGCCAGAAAACCCTGAGCTCATTATCGCGCGCGAAAGACAGACGGCCGAGCAGGCGGCGGCGCAGATTATCGCCTATCTCACAGAGCACCAGATCATCGACCGGATCGAAGAACTTGGTGAGGACTGGTCGATCTGAATGGCCTTGTCTCGATCACATTTGGTCTTGGTTAGATCGGGTTAGAGGATCTGAAAGGATTTGCAGCCATTGCCTTACAAAGCACTGGCGACTCAACTAGCTGGACACTGAGCTGAAATCATGCCGCAGCCTCCGCGGAAAAGCGCGCCCCGCACATCAGGTCTTGCGACGATCGACGTGGCTCATGCGGGCACGATCTACAAAATCCAGCTGCGGCGAAGCAGCGCGGCGCGCCGCTTCACCTTGCGGGTCCGGGCCGCGACCCAGGATGTCGTTTTGACCATTCCCGCGCGTGGCAGCCTTTCCGAGGCCAAGCTCTTTGTCAACCGGCACGCCGCCTGGATCGGAACCAAGCTGCAACTCCTGCCCGATAAAATTCCATTGACGCTCGGCAGGCTCGTCCCCTTACGGGGCGTCCTGCATCTCATCGTGGACCGCCCCGCGCGGCGCCGGGGTGTCTGGCTCGAAGACGGGCGGCCGGACAATGGAGGCGAGCCTCTGATTTGCGTGAATACAGAGCCGTCGTTCGTGGCGCGCCGAGTCCGCGATTTCCTCATCAAGGAGGCGACGCGAGACATCAAGGCCGCCGTCGAACGGCACGCCGAGAGGCTGGGGCTCAAATACAGAAGAATCACCTTGCGGGATACGACGAGCCGCTGGGGGTCTTGCTCCTCATCCGGCGCCCTGAGCTTTTCCTGGCGCCTCATCCTGTCGCCTCCCTTCGTGCTCGACTATCTCGCCGCGCATGAATGCGCCCATCTCCTCCACATGAATCATTCGGCGCAATTCTGGGCCACGGTTGCGCGGCTTACAACCGAGACGGCGCGAGCAGAAGCCTGGCTAAAGGCTCATGGGTCAAGCCTCTTGCGCTTCGGCAAGGACTGATCCCTCAACCGGCAGGGGGTTGGTCCGCGGCGGCTTCGCTCAAGCGCTTGCGGTAAAGCGCGGCGAAATCGATCGGATCGATGTACAGCGGCGGAAAGCCGCCGCCGCGCACCGCTTCGGCGATGATCTGGCGGGCGAAGGGAAACAACAGCCGCGGGCATTCGATCATGACGATGGGATGAAAATCCTCTTTGCGGATATTGCGCAGCCGAAAGAGGCCGGCATAGTCGAGTTCGAACTTGAATAAGAGCGAAGCCCCCTCACCGGCCGAGCCTTCGAGCAGAATATTCACCTCGAAGTCGGCTTCCGCGATTTGTTTCGCATTGACATTGACCTGGATCGCTATGTTCGGCGGCTTATCCTGCGGTCCGAGCGAGCGCGGGGCATTAGGGTTCTCGAAGGAAAAATCCTTCATATATTGCACCAGTGCATTGATTGCGGGCGCTGTATCGGCTTCTGCGCCGTTGCCGTTTCCTTGTCCGTCAGCCATGTGAGCCTCTCCTGGGCTGGCGGTAGCATGGATGCGCCCAGGCGACAAGCGTGCTTGGACTCCTGCACCGGGTGGTCTGAAATGGTTGCAAGCCGAACCGCTATGTGCGATATCGCGCTTGTTGCAGGTAAGCGAGCCTATCGGCGCCGACCAGGAATTGGCCCTCCGTTTGCCCGGCGCTCGGCAGACTGGAACCCCGATGCGTGGCGTTTGAGGTATTCAGCAAGGCGACCAGCAAGGCGATGTTGCCGGTGCGAGCCAACCGCGTAAGAGCCCTCCTCTCGCGGCGCGCTCGTCCCCAGATCACTGCCGATGCCAGCTGCACGCGGGCGATCCCGGGAGAATACGGCGCTCCTACTCTTCGCATGGCGACACGTTGACGCGAGCGGGCGACAACGCTTATATCAAGGCTCTCTAGTTCATCACATATTTTGC
>DATJTB010000202.1:0-4428 GCA_035503795.1 Methylocella sp. | reverse complement strand
CGCGAGCCGTTCGATCGCATGAGCCGTCCGTCGAATGAACGCGGTCCGGAGCGCGCTGCGATGTTCCGCGTTCGCCGAGCTTAGAGCAGCTGGAATGGCCCCGGTCACTGCGACCTCCAAGGTTTACTTCGTAGCTATTTCGCCATTCCGAGACCATAAGTCAACTGAGAACAGCTGTTTGCTGGCCGCCGAGATGGCTGATCGCACGGCTTGGGTCCAGCGCGATTGTCTGCGGTTCGGGCCGCATTATGAAAAGGCAATGGCCATCTTGACGCTCCAATAGTGGTCGACCGACCGACCGGGTTAACCACGATAGGCCCGGTGATAAATCTGCGGGCCTGTTGGGGCTAGGCTGGGCGGTTGTGTCTACGGCGAGGTGTGGCGTGATGAGCGTATCCCCTGGATTCGGTCCGACAGGAAGCGTTCGCTTGAGGACTTGGAGCCGGCGGTGCCAGTTGGGCCATTCGGGTGCCATAAAATACGCACTCTCCGCCGGCGGGCTTGAGTCAGATGGGCCTAGCCCTCAGCGCGCCTGGCCGCTTGAATGATCCGGCGGCCGTCCACGCCGGCCTGTCCGGCCGAAGTTGACCGCGGTCAACTCCATCACCCGTAAGGCTCGCTGGCCGCGAAACTGTTGATTTCAGTCGGCTAGTTGCTTTCCTCAGAGGAGCGAGAAAGGAGGAACCTTCGAGTCAGGGTGCGTCAGACAGTTGCTTTTGCGGCGGTGGAGATGTTGACCGCGGTCAACTCGCGATCGTGTACTGGCCGCTGCGCCCTGGTCGGGCGCTAACAGGCGCCGAACGAAGGTTGCCTGACCACCCGAACCGATTGTCACAAATTCCGCGTGCCGCACGAGTTGACCGCGGTCAACCTCGCAGGCGTTCGCTGCTGAGGCCAATTCAGCGCGGCCGCCCCGGAGGATTGCTCCGGAGGATTGCTCCGGGCGCGTTGAGGCTCGGGCTTGGCGGATCGGTGAGGCAAGTATTCACGGGGCCCTTCCGGCATGATCGCCAACGGCTGAGTTTCGATGGCGCTGAGGGTGACTGGCTGGCGCATGCATCTGATGGTCGCTGAGGCGCAGTCAATCGGGCTCCGGCAATCCCCCTCCCGATCGGCCGGGCGAGGGCGACCGGCCGATCGGGAGGGGGCGTGATGCGGCGGGGGCGTGCCTCCGGCTCATTGCTTCTCGGCCCGTTCGATCCCTCTCCAACCAAGAAGACGTTTCTGCTGCGCTTGCCGCAAAGGCGGCATACGGTCGTCGGATCGGGTCGTGCACCCGTGCGCGGTCTCTATAGAGAGCCCTGAGGCAGGCCGTGACGATGCGCTTCCCGAGGCTTCGCGTCACCGGCCTTTGGCCCCGGGGTGCGCTCATTGAGAGCGGCCCTTTGCACCTCGAGCAGCGCGCGGCCGGCACTGGCGGGAAACTGCGCCAAGCGCCACCGTCAGAGCGACCACTATGCCACTCGATCCCGAAGGGCTCGTGGCGTTTAGTCCCCGATTTGTCGGAGCCCAGCCGCTCCTCCTCTGTCAGAGGAACAGTTGAAGAGGCAAAGCTTCCTAGCCCGCGCCACGGACCTCCATGTGACCTGCCACACTCGCCTCGCCATTTGATCGGATCGGCCAGCCTCAATGTTGAGCGCGACACAGCGCAGCGGCCAACTGCGCCTCATGGTAGGCCTTCCGAAAATCTCCCGGCGGCACGTCTTAACGACGCACTGGAGCAACTCCCCCTACTGGCCCAAAATCGTTCACGGTTTCGGAGTGTGCGTCCTCGCCCGAGTCGCTGATTTTGCTTGCATCCCTCCCAAGAATCGCCCCATACAGACGGTAATATGCTTGGAAGGCGTGATATGCCGTCACCAACGAAGCGTCGCGTTGCTACGAAAGGGGCCGATTCGACGGTCGACCTGCAGATGCTGCACGACCTTATCGCCGATGACGCAAATGGACTCTCCGAAAAGCTGCAGAAGCATCGCCTTAAACTGTACCCTCCGAAGGCGGAAAAGACCCTCAGGCGATTTTCGTCCACGGAAACCGCCAAAATCATTGGTGTCGCTGACAGCTACCTTCGCCAACTTACACTTGAAGGCAAGGGTCCCACGCCTGAGACGACAGCGCACGGCCGACGTTCCTATTCGTTCGCCGACATTCGTGCCCTTCGCCATTTCCTTGACGAGGTAGGCAAGGGCGACCGCCGCTATCTGCCCCAGCGTCGACTTGATCAACACCTGCAGATTATCTGCATTGCCAATTTCAAGGGTGGCTCGGCGAAAACCACTACGTCCGCACATCTCGCTCAATACTTGGCACTGCGAGGGTATCGTGTGCTTGCGGTCGACCTCGATCCGCAGGCCAGTCTCACAGCTCTGCACGGCTACCAGCCGGAATTCGATGTCGGCCCAAACGAGACGCTCTACGGAGCGATCAAGTTCGGCGATGACCGGAGATCTACCTCAGAGGTCATCAAGCAAACCTATTTCCCTGGCCTCGATCTTATTCCCGGGAACATCGAGCTCATGGAATTTGAGCACGAGAGCCCGATCGCGATGGCGGAGAGAAGGGCAGGATCACGTACGTTTTTCTCACGTGTGTCACAGGCGCTGGCAGAGGTCCAGGAGAACTACGATGTCGTGATAATCGACTGCCCACCGCAACTTGGGTTTCTGACATTATCGGCGCTCTGCGCCGCCACCGCGCTTCTGGTGACAGTTCATCCTCAAATGTTGGACATTATGTCCATGTGCCAATTTCTCCTGATGACCTCCGAGCTGCTGGGCGTCGTCGCTAAGGCCGGCGGAGACATGCAGTATGACTGGATGCGATACCTTGTGACCCGATACGAGCCGACAGATGGACCGCAAACACAGATGGTTGCGTTCATGCGCTCGCTGTTTGGCGAGCGCGTTCTGACGAGCGGCATGGTTAAGAGCACCGCAATTTCTGATGCGGCGATTACAAAGCAAACGCTCTATGAGGTCACGCGCGAGCAGTTCACCCGTTCCACATACGATCGTGCGCTCGAATCAATGAACCAGGTTAACGCTGAGATCGAGGGCTTGATCGAAAGTGCGTGGAGGAAGTGACGATGGCTCGCAAGCATCTCCTTGATCACTTACTATCTCCATCCGACGCTCCGGTCAGTACAAGACCACCACAACGGAAACTCTTGTCCCGTGGTGTCGGTGTGATCGGTGCCGTGAGCGAGTCAATCGAGACGATGGAGGCAGACCTTAGGGACGCGAAGGAAAAAATAGAGACTGGTGAGATCGTGGTCGAAATCGCGACCGACCTGATCGACCCATCATTCATCACCGACCGCCTCGGAGACGACGCGGAGCTGGAGGAATTCATAGCGTCGATCCGTGAACATGGACAGCGCACGCCGATCCTTGTGAGGCCGCATCCGGAAAGCCCTGGCCGATACCAGATTGCGTTTGGGCATCGACGGTTTCATGCCCTGCGTAGCCTAGGCCGTCCTGTCAAAGCCCTTGTTAAGCCTTTGACTGATGAAGAATTGGTTGTTGCTCAAGGTCAGGAAAACCAAAGTCGCCTTGATCTGTCATTCATTGAGCGGGCGATATTCGCGGCTCGGCTGGAAGCAAGGGATTTCCGGCGAGACGTCATATGTTCAGCGCTCAATATTGATAAAACCGAGGCATCTCGCATGATCTTCGTTGTGACGAGTTTGCCGGGAGAGCTCATCGACTCGATTGGTCCCGCACGCAGCACTGGGCGAAGAAAGTGGATGGAATTGGCAAAGGCGCTCGAGCCGCTGGACTGGAGTGAATCTGGGGCGCGGCTGCTCGGGCTTTGCCGAGAAGGTGGACGCGGTAGCGATGAGAAATTTGACGCTGTCCTTCGTGCAGCGGTCGCTGATCGGTGGCATCCCACAGCCGCTGAACGGGCGCCGGCTCAGCATACCTTCAACGTGGATAAGAAGCCGGGCGTGATCCGCATACGCTTCGACGAAACAAACCTCCCCCCTGACGTGGTTGAGGACTGCCTCTCACGGGTGCGTGAGGTATGCAACAGCTTCGGAGTTAAGTCATGACCTAACCCGATAACAGAAAACCCGCCTTGCCGGGCGGGTTTCCCATAACCGATCGCGGCAACCGCGAAGCTATCACCTTTGCAACTCGTAGATAGCTCGCCTCCCGTCTTTTGCCAAGCGGAAATTGCCGTTTCCGCCTGAACGGGGAGGGTGTGTCTGCCGCGGTCCTCATCAGGAGTAGGATCACGATGGCTACGGAAAGCGCCCAAGAGGCGCGTGGGGAAAGCTATGCCAGCGCCCCAAGCGGCTTCAGACGACTGACACCAAGCCTGCTCAAGGCCGAGCGCACGGCCGAGGGGTTTGATGGCCTGCCGGAGGGCGTGGAGGTGCCCGGGCAGTTGCTGGCGGCATTCAAGGCGGCGGCGGCGCGCCTCGGG
>DATJTB010000201.1:0-9924 GCA_035503795.1 Methylocella sp. | reverse complement strand
CGTAAGGAAGCCGGATCAAGGCTAAGCGCCAAGCAATTTCGCGAAGCCGATACCGACGGTGACAAGACCCTGAGTAAGGACGAATATCTGGCGCTGGTTGAAAAGCTCTTCAACGCGGCCGATATTCGCAAGGACGGAACGCTTGATGCCAAGGAGCTCCGCAGCAAAGCCGGGCGCGCGCTTACACGCCTCATCCGCTGAGATCGGGAGCGCGGCAAAGACGGTCTCGCAAGACATGACCGAACTCGTCCGATCGGGGCCTCGAACCTTACCAAAATGTTTCACGTGAAACATTTTGGTCCGATTGTGAGTCCCAACCGGACGAAATCGAAAAGCCGAAGAGGCGAGAGCGAAGCATTTGGCGCGCTCATGGACCCAACGTCAGAGTAAAAGGCTGCAAGGCGCAACAATCCTTCAAACTCACGCGTTTATAGATTAAACTCTCCATTTCCCAGCGAATGGTAAACCCATGCCCTCAAAACTCGACCAGCTCAAAGCTATGACGACCGTTGTCGCCGACACCGGTGACATGGATGCGATCCGCCGCTTCGGGGCCATCGATGCGACGACCAACCCTTCCCTCATCCTCAAGGCCTCGCGCATGCCGAACTATGCGCCTCTCATCGATGATGCCATTCTTTGGGGCCGCAGCCACAACCAGTTGACGAGCGAGATCGCCGATCGCCTGGCGATCAAATTCGGCGTTGAGATCGCAAAGATCGTGCCGGGCCGAATCTCGACGGAAGTCGACGCCGATCTCTCCTTCGACACCGAGGGCACGGCCGCCAAGGCGGGCAAGATCATCACCGAATATGAGAAACTCGGGCTGCACCATAAGCGCATCCTGATCAAGATCGCTGCGACCTGGGAGGGAATCCGCGCCGCCGAAATTTTGCAGCGCGAAGGTATCGACTGCAATATGACGCTTGTCTTCTCATTGACCCAGGCGGCGGCCTGCGCCGATGCCGGCGCCTTTCTCATCTCGCCCTTCGTTGGCCGCATCCTCGACTGGCACACAAAGACCGAAGGGAAAAGCTATACGCCGGAGACCGATCCGGGGGTGCTTTCGGTCCGCCAAATCTATCAATATTACAAGGCGCATCACATCGAGACAGCCGTCATGGGCGCTTCCTTCCGCAACATCGGGGAGATCGAGGCGCTGGCGGGCTGCGACCGGCTGACCATCTCGCCGCAATTGCTCGAGGAACTCGCCCAAGATCAAGGCCCGCTGCCACGCCGGCTCGATCCCAAGGCTGTGCCCCCGCAGGCCTCGGCCAAACTCGCGCTCGACGAAAAGACCTTTCGCTTCCTTTTGAATGAGGATGCCATGGCCACGGAGAAGCTGGCCGAAGGCATCCGCGTCTTTGGCCGGGATTTGCAGTTGCTGCGTGAATTGGTGTCGGAACGCCTGCGGAAAGCGGCCTGAATTCTCTTCGCCCCCGGCTGCCCTGCCCTGAGGGAGGGGGCTACTCCCCCTCCGGCTTCCCGCCGCGAAGCTATTCCGGCGCCGCGCCCGTGTCGGGCTCGTCCTGGGTCTTCTGCGGCGTTTCGGTCATGGATTCGGTTTCCACCGTCAGGCTGTCCCCAATGGCCTTGAGCGCGAGATTGGCCTCATAGAATTTATGTTCGTCCATCAGCTTGAGAGCTTGATCAAGCCTCTTGATGGTCGGCATGACCGGCATCCACAAGCGGTTATAGACGATCTTCACGTCGCTGAGGCTTAATTCCTTGAGACCCGCCTCTTGCTCTCCATTCTTGAAATGCTCATTGGCCGTCGCGACATGTGCCTTCTTTTCATCGGTCGGCACGAAATCGTCCATGACCATCAGCTGACCGTCGACGGGAATCATCTCCGGCTTGCCGGCAGAGCCGCTTGCCGGCTTCACATTCACAAGAAATTCCGCGGCGGCTCCTTGCCCTTTCTCGATGCTCACTTTCGCTTTTTGAATTTCTTCAATGGCCCGTTTTGGCTTGCCGGTGAAGATAGCTAGGCGCGCCGCTTCGATTTCACGCAGCGCCGCATTCCCATCCTGCGAAAACTTCAAGATCTCTTGCGTTTCGGCGAGCGATTTTGCTTCGGCCTTGGACTCGCCATCGGCTTTTGCGGCTGGTGGCTTTGTCACAGCCAGCGCCGGCGCAACCACGAGCATCGAAGCCAATGCGAATGGCAGCAGCCGAGCCTTCGAATCATTCATTCTCATAAGCCTCTCCATCATATTGATCGCCTCCGCCGCCACGGGCGCGCGAAAAACCTGTTCCGCGTTAAGCCATCTGATTGGCATCCGATTGAGCCGCCTTTCGAATCGATCCGTGCGATGCCAAGATATCAGCAGGAGTAGCCAATGAACCGGCCCCATTGGTCGTAGACGGGGTGCTGCATGCAGCCATAGGCCGGATAGGCATAGGCCGCTGCCGCGCCGGCCGCCAAGGCGCCGGCAGCCACACCCGCCGCAACGGCAGCCCCAGTCCCGCCATAGCCGCCGCCCCAGCCCCCGTGCCAGCCTCCGGCCCCTCCCCAGCCTCCTCCGTGCCAGCCGCCCGCATGCCAGCCTCCGGCCCCAGCCCAGCCGCCGCGCCAAAAGGCAAAAGCGGGCTCGGCCGCTCCCGCCGTTAGGAGCGCGAAAGCGGCAAGCGAAATTCGAATCCATCGCCTCATTTTCACTTTCCTGATCCTCCTTGATGACGAAAGCCTTGCCAAAAAGAGCTTCGTGCTCTTTGGAGCCGAAAAGCGACGCGAGAGCGACAAAGACGGCTTGAATAGAAACAATGGTTCGAGACGCAGTTTGCCCCTTCCAACTGGGCTTATCAAGCTGCGCGACGAAAGAGCCGGTTCACAAAAACAGACTTCTCCCACCGCGCCGGATGACCGACCGGTGCTGCATGCGTGCCAAGCACGTTGATCCCGATCAGTAACCCATGTTACCTATGTGTGCCAAATGCAGACGCCCCGTTGAGAGGCAATGACAGTTTTCAAAGGAAATGACAGTTTTCAAAGGAATTGTCATGAAAGTTTTGCGTCCCACCCGCGCTCACTCCATTTTCGTCGCTCGTGCAGTCCTCGCCGCATCTATCCTGATCACCGGCCCTTCTGCCGGCGTTTATGCCGCCGAGCGCATCAGCGAGGATGAAGCGCATGCCATCGGCGTGCAAGCCTATTTGTATTTGTATTCCCTCGTTACCATGGACTTGACTCACAAGCAGCTCACCAACGTCGAGCGCCCCGAGGGAATCCATGCACCGACGAACGCCTTTGCGAATATCGGCGAATATCCGACAGCCGAAATGAAGGCAGTCGTACGGCCCAACTTCGACACGCTTTATTCGAGTGCCTGGCTCGATCTCACTAAGGAGCCAATGATTGTTTCGGCACCCAACACCAATGGTCGGTATTACATGTTGCCCATGCTCGACATGTGGACCGATGTCTTTGCTTCTCCGGGCTGGCGCACCACCGGCACAGAGTCCCAAAGCTGGGCCGTCGTCCTGCAGGGCTGGACCGGCAAGTTGCCCAATGGTGTTGGGCGGATCGAGGCCCCGACGCCCTATGTCTGGCTCATTGGCCGCACCAAAACCGATGGTCCTTCCGACTACGATGCTGTCCATAAGATTCAGGCCGGTTATAAAATCACGCCCCTGTCGCGCTGGGGCAAACCGGTGGAACCGGCCACCGGCAAGATCGATCCGGCGGTGAATATGAAGACACCGCCAAAAATTCAGGTCGACACGATGCCGGCCAACAAGTTCTTTGCCTATGCCGCCGAGGTCCTGAAGCTGCAACCCCCTCATCTCACAGACCAGCCGATCGTCGCGCTCATGCGTCGTATCGGGATCGAGCCGGGCAAGAGCTTCGATGTCAACAAGGCGGAGCCCACTGTGAAGCAGGCGTTGGAAAGTGTGCCTCAGGATGCTCAGCGACTTATGGCGTGGAAGCTCAAGACGCTCGCTCCCGTCGTGAATTTCTGGTCGATGAACACGACCACGATGGGCGTCTATGGCAACGACTATCTCAAGCGGGCCGTTGTCACACAATTAGGTCTTGGCGCGAATGTCCCGGAGGACGCGATCTATCCCATCAACCTCGGCGACGAGGCTGGCAAGCCGCTCGACGGAGCCAACAAATACACTCTGCACTTCGACAAGGGCGCGACACCACCCGCGTCCGCCTTTTGGTCGGTCACGCTCTACGACAAAGAGGGATATCAAGTTGCCAATCCGCTCAACCGTTTTGCGGTCAGCAGTTGGATGCCGTTCCACTTTAATAGCGACGGGTCCCTCGATCTTTATTTCCAGAACGAAAGCCCAGGCGAAGATAAGGAAGCCAACTGGCTGCCAGCGCCGAAGGGACCGTTCAACCTAACAATGCGGCTCTATGCCCCGAAAAGCGAGGCGTTGACCGGCCAATGGAATCCTCCGCCAGTCATCAAGGTGGAAGAGCCAACAAGTCTGCAGGCGCAATAAGCGCCATCATTTTTGTGTCTCATAAGGCCCCATTATAGAGGCCGCAAAATCGGGCTGTGTTGCATTGGCGAACCATTAGGCGAGCGGCGCGTTAGCGGCGTGACGGACCTTTGGCCCTTGGGGACGTAAGTCCAATATGGCGGCATGACTCTTCGGGCAGGCTCTAGTCTTCATACTGAGGAACATCTTTATTTATAAAGGCATAATTTATAAAGGCATATCGCATCAAAGTTCGCTAACGAACTTCTAGCTCCTAATTATTTGCACGCACAGCTGTCAGGGTTGATCCACACGAAACGTCTTAAGCGTTGCGATCAAAAAGGTCGCGGTTATAGACGAGTAAGTAGGACCCCATGCGGACAAAACTTGCGGCGGCCGGTGCCCTGTCGCTTCTCACTATCGGCAGCATCCCTTTTTTCACCCTCGATGCCGCCGCACAGGCCGCCGGGGCGTCCCCGGAAACCATCACCTTGTTCTCCTCCGGCATCACTGCCGGAAGTGGCCCGGAGGACATCGTGACGGGCCCTGACGGGAACCTGTGGTTCACCCAGCCGGAAACCAATGAGATCGGGCGGATCGACCCGCGGACGGGTGCGATCACCGAGTACCACGTCCCCGCTGCCGGCCCTCCCGGCGTGTACTCCAACTACGGCCCCTTCGGGATCACCGCTGGCCCTGACGGCAACCTGTGGTTCACCGAAGTCGAGTCCAACCGAATCGGGCGGATCAACCCCTGGACCGGGAAAATCACCGAGTTCTCCGAGGGTCTAAGCCACGGCAGCAAGTGCCAATCCTCCATCAGCGCTGGCGCTGGTCCGTTCGGGATCACGGTGGGCCACGACGGGAACCTGTGGTTCACCGAATTCTGTGGCGACCGGATCGGGCGGATCAACCCCTGGACCGGCAAAATCACCGAGTTCTCCAAGGGTCTAAGCCCCGGCAATAACTGTAGGCCCGCCGTTACCAAGACTACCGTTGGCACCTTCCCCTCCTACATCACGGAGGGACTCGACCTCAGGCTGTGGTTCACCGAGTTCTGCGGGAACAAGATTGGGGCAATCGACCCCTGGACCGGGACCATCACCGAGTACTCCACCGGCATCAGCCCCAGCGTCGCGCCCCCAGGCAGCGGGCCGGACGGGATTACGACCGGCCCCGACGGCAATATCTGGTTCGCCCAGGAAATCGGCAACAAGATCGGACGGCTCAATCCGTGGACCGGGACCATCACCGAGTTTTCCACCGGCATCAGTCCCGGCGCCGGCCCAATCAAGATCACTTCCGGACCCGACGGAAACGTGTGGTTTACCGAGGACAGCGGGGGAGGAGGGCTCGCGCAGCTCGACCCCTGGACCGGGACCATCACCGAGCTCCACCCAGCCCTCGCTAGCGGTACCTTCCCGGTCGGGATCACGGCAGGGCCCGACCGCAATATCTGGTTCACCGAGTATGACGGGAATGTGATCGGGCGGCTGAAGCTGAACGAAATTTTGGAAACCACGCCCAAATAGTCTGAGTAATTTTTCGCCGCCGACATGCAAAGGGGCATGTCGGCGCTCTCCTCCAACTGGCCTGGTTTTATTTTGCCCCCGCGGCCAGTTTTTCCTCCGCCGTTGACATGGCGCGCTCTGTGGGAGCGATACGACCGCCCGAGCATGGTGATAACGCTGGCGGCGGCCGGCGCGATCGTCACGCTTGTTTTCGGGACTAGACCGCTCATCGCAGGCGGTCAACCAAGTTGATAGTCCACCCCCCAGCATCTCCTGATGGCCTCAAACCGATCTAGGAAGGAGCAAAGCGCCGCGATGTAAGCCTCGGGCGTGCAAACTGCGACGATCGCCTTGCCTTTGCTGATCATTTCTGCACGCAGGCTTGGTGTCCGGCAGAGGTGCTCGATTTTTGCGGCGATGTCTGACGGATCGGATGGATCAAAAAGCAGCGCAGCCTGACCCAATTGTTCTCTTGCCCCCGCAACATTGGCCGCAATGACCGGAGTGCCGAGCGCAAATGCCTCCAGAGGAGGCAAGTTATCCGGCCCAAAGTAGCTTGGGAAGACGAGCGCTGTGGAAGCCTTATAAAGACTATTCAAGTCCTCGCGTGAAACGAAACCCAAATTGAAAACCTGGTCAACAAGGTTGAGATCAGCGGTCACTTCCTCGACATGACCGAAATTCCCCTTCTCGCTTCCCGTGAACACGAGCTTCAAATCAAGACCGTTTTGATCTCTTAGAGTCCTCAATGCCCGCAGCAGGTTCACGTGGTTCTTATGGGGCCAGAATTGTGCCGGATAGAACAGGAAATCACCATTGATCTTATACTTTGTCCTTATTCCCTGAGCGTCCAAAGACTGGGTCATTAATGCATCTGCCGGGACCGGAAATGGAATGACCATGACGTTTGCGGGATTGACGCGGTAATAGTGGACCACCTGTTCCTTACCGGCTTGCGTTCCGGTGATGATCAAGGAAGCGCGAGGCAGCAAGGCGCTGTAGACCTTCTCGCGCTCGGTCCAGGTTACGCTGACCTCCGGAAAGTAAGGCTGATTGCGTTGCTCGAGATCCCAGACCGTGGCGATAAAGGGCAGGAGCAATGGCTCGTTCATTGAGGTCATGAACCAGACGATATCGATCTTTTCGCGTCGGGCGAGAGCCTCCAAGGAACTGATGGGGCTTTGTTTTCTATCTGTCTTATCCGCACTGCCGAGGCCGCCTCGCCTGAACCTCTTTTGGACAAAGGTGCTGGCTTTATCGGCCACCGCACGAAAAAGCCCTAACCCCGAAGGCTCTTGGGTGTGACGGGCATCATCTTTCGATTCTTCTCTCTGCAAAGCGTGAATGAGATTGATAAAAGCGTGGGGACTTTGCACAGTCCGCAGCGCTTCGATCAATGTGGCGGAGAACGTCCATCCCCCTCCCCCGCTTGGCACATAGGCTTCCGTTACGACGCCGACGCGTAATCCCATTGCATCGCTCACAGGGTCTTTGGGCGGGACGCCACAACGAAGGTGTTCCACGACGATTGATCCGGCACCTTGTCCGACAGCCATTCGCAGAACTCGACCCGTTCGAGGCCGTGCCGCGACAACAACGATTCGATCTCCGGCCAGAAGAGATATCGCATCCTGTGGGTTTCCGTCAGTTGTTCCCAACGGCCCGTTGATTTTTCGAGGACCATGATGTCGTAGCGGACATCTACAAGGTTATCGTTCACGAGCAATGTGGGAGTTGCGATCCGAATGATTTTCACTTCGTCGTTTTCGAACGTCTTGATTCGAGGGACCGGCCGGTCAGTTAGGACAGCGGGACCATACCAGTGATCGAAAATGACAAGCCCGCCGGGTTCGAGATGTTCGCAAATCCGCGCAAAGACGGACTCAAGGTCGGAATTCTCCGGCAAATAGCTGATGACGTGAAAAAGAGCGGCGGCGACATCGAACCGGCCGTCCAGCTTGAAATCGCGGATATCGCCTTGCAAAAAGTCAGCGGAGCCGGATCCAGTCAAGGTCGTCTGTTGGCCCCGCTCCCGAGCTTTGGCGAGCATCCCGGCGCTGCGGTCGATCCCGGTGACGCGGTAGCCCTGCTCTGCGAAGGCCCAAGCATGGAGTCCCGTCCCGCATCCAAGGTCGAGCAGCGTTCGGGCGTCCGCCGCGTGACGCCGGATGACCGACGAAACAAATTGAACTTCCTTGGCGTAACTTTTGTCCTCGTAAAGAAGATCATAATAACACGAATAAGCGCCAAACACAGTCAAGGCAGCACCTGTCGCACTGCCGCTGTGACTCTGTCGATCTGAGCCGCGGTCAGCGCCATTCCGCTCGGAAGGTAAAAGCCGCGGCGAGCCAGCCGCTCGGCGGCAGGATGAGATTCGCCTGCGAAAAGACCCATCCTCCGGAGCACCGGCTGCTCATGCATCGGCCAGAAGAACGGCCGTGTCTGCACGTTCAGACCGGCCAGCCTGCGCATGGCCTCTACAGCGTCGAAGGGGATCGAGCTGTCCAAAACCAGGCCGAAACCCAATTGATGTTCTCAGCGAATGGGGTCCGCTCCGGCTGGAATTCAATCCCAGGGACACCGCCGAGAAGCTCGCGGTAAAGCCGGCCCATCTGCTTCTTTCTGGCGGTGAATTCATCCAACCTTTCGAGCTGAGCCACGGCGACCGCCGCTTGGAGATTGCTCATCCGCCAGTTCCAGCCGAGCTCCTCGTGGACGAACCGCTTGCCCGCCTGGAAGCATAAGTTGCGCAAGGAGCGGCAGCGCTCCGCGAGCGCATCATCGTTGGTGACGACAATGCCGCCTTCACCAGCAGTCACGTGCTTATTCGGATAGAAACTGAATGCGCTGATGTCGCCGAAGCTCCCACAGGGCTTGCCGTGATATGAAGCGCCATGCAGCTCGGCCGAGTCCTCGATAATCTTGAGTCCGCGAGCGGAAGCAAGTCCGAGAATGGGGTCCAGGTCAACGGGCAGGCCGTAGATATGAACAACCATGATGGCCTTTGTGCGCGGCGTGATCCTTTCCTCGATCTGATCAGCTCGCATGTTCCAGCTTACTGGATCACAATCGACAACGACCGGAATGGCGCCTGCCCGCAAGATGGCGGAGGCACAGGAGATGATTGTGAAGGTCGGCAGTATGACCTCGCTGCCGGCCGGAATGGCGAGCGCCGCAACGGCACATTCGAGCGCGGCGGTGCCATTGCAAACAGCGACACCGTGCTTGCGCCCAACGCGCGCGGCAAACTCTTCTTCAAGACGGGTCACAAATGGCCCTTCAGAAGAAATCCAGCCGGTATCTATGCACTCGGTGAGATATTGCTTCTCATTGCCGTCGAGCAGCGGCTCATTGACAGGCACGAAATCTTTCACTTGTCCTGCCTTCAGTGAGCTAGAGCATTTCCAGCGAAGTGGCACCACTTCGCTGGAAAATGCGAAAAAACAAAATGTTAGAGCATTTTCCGATTCAATCGAAGGGGAAAATGCTCTCTATGTTGAGCCGTGGCCGCTCCTATGCGCCTGGGACAAGACCTTGACTTGCGCCCGGCTGATGCCTTCGAAGCGGGTCTTGTCTTGCTCGCCCGCATAGGGGCCCTGCTTGACCTCGATCATCTCGATATCTTCCATGACCTCGAAGCCGTGCCCGCCCTCAATCAACAGCACCACATCTCCCGCTTCAAGCATGCGGCTCTTGAGATAATTTTGCGCATGGTCGTAGAAATCCACCCGCAAAAGCCCTTTGCGGATGAAGAGAACCTCTTGCGTGTACTGCACCTCGCGCGGAACGGGATTGTGCACATGCGGTGCAATCAGCTTGCCTGCGGGGTGCTCCATATAAGCGAGCTGCTGGGAAAACTCTCCGGGTGTGAAAAAATGAATCCCCGGCTTGCGAAACCGCCCGGAGATGATGAGCGCAAGCAGCCGGCCAGCATGAGTGATTTGCTCGGCAAGCTCTGCAGGCTGATCTAAAAGGT
>DATJTB010000200.1:0-3946 GCA_035503795.1 Methylocella sp. | reverse complement strand
GCATAATTGAGCCGCCTTCATACTTCGTTTGTTCTTGGCTATCACGGTTGCGACGAGTCTATCGGACGCAAAGCCATCAACGGCGAAACACAGATTCAGCATAGCACCGAAGAATACGACTGGCTCGGCACGGGCGCATATTTTTGGGAAAATGATCCGCGTCGTGCCATGGAATGGGCGCAGGAGAAAATGAGGCGAGGGGTCTTCAAAAGTCCGTTCGTCGTGGGGGCAGTAATAAATCTCGAAAATTGCCTCGATTTAACGGTTCGGGAGGACTTGGAAACCGTTCGGTTGGCCGCCGAGTCTTTTAGGACGCTTCAGGAAAATTCCGGCCTTCCTATGCCAGAAAATAAGAGTGCGCCCAAAGACGACCGTGATGATAATGTTCTTCGATATCTGGATTGCGCTGTTATCAATCACCTTCACGCGATGATTGGTGAAGGGCTCAAGCTGGAACCTTACGACACTGTTCGCGCCTTACTCCCGGAGGGAGGCAAACTTTACGACGGTGCCGGCTTCTCTGATCGTACCCATTGTCAAATAGCGGTTCGCAATATGAAGTGCATTAAAGGCCTATTTATTCCGCTGTAGCGGTGCTATGCTTAGCGCCAAGCATGGCAGGAGTCGAGTGTGGTGGCCGACTGGATCGAGGTTTGGCGCAAAGGCGTCACAAGCCCTTACGTACCAACGCGGGTTAGGGACGGTGTACCTGACATCGCCACTGGGCATCCGGACCGCAGCTCCAGCAAGAACCGTGGCGGGATCACTCTTACAGGCCAGATACCCTCTAAAGGCGGTGGGACGACCAAAGTTTACATTTGGGTTCCGCCTTCCGCCTACGGCCATCTTGCGGCGCTGATGCTCAAGGGTGCTCCGGAAGCAGCAGAAAAGGCGTTCTTGAAATACATGTCGGCGCGGAGATCAGGCGATGCCTAAAGGCCCCCAAAGTCAGAAACGACCAGCAGACTCCAACGCCCGCGCCATCATGGTCGCAAGGATCGCTGTCGGAGAAATTAAGGAAACTCCGGAGGCGGTAAAGAGCGCAGCGGCGGAACTCGGAAGCCGGGGCGGTAAGGCGCGAGCAAAGGTTCTGTCGAAAGGGAAGCGCGCGGAGATCGCCAAAAAGGCTGCACAGAGTCGATGGAAAAAAAGTTAGGCATAATCGCTTATCCGCATGGGCGACCGGCGCTTCACGCGGTTGACCAACGCTTTCAGCAAGAAAGTCGAGGCTCACGCCGACTCGCTGGCGATCTACTTCTTCCACTACAATTTTTGCCGCAACCACAAGACGCTCGGGAAGACGCCAGCGCAGGCTGCGGGCGTCACCGACGAACGCCTGAGCATGGAAGACCTTGTAAAGCTGATGGACGCTCGCGCCGCGAAACCGAACCGTCCGGCGACCTACAAGAAGGCCGAAACATTGACCGTCAATGGTGGCCATGGTGACCAAAATTCAAACTGAGATACTACCCCCTGGAGATGAGAACGTCAACAGAACGAAGCGTATGAAAAAAGCGCATTTTCAATGACTTAAATTCATCTTGCCAGACAGAACAAAACGTGTACAATAACTGCTTCTCGACCCCCTTGGGATTTGGGGGGCGCTGTGGAATAAGGAGACGAAGCGATGATGAAAGAAGCGGTTTTGCGGGTGGTGGGCCGGGAAGAAAAGAGCGACCGGAAGCGGGCTTTGGAAGCCGCGCTGTCCCAGATCGATCGGGCTTTCGGCAAGGGCTCGGTGATGAAACTCGGCCAGCGCGAGGTGGTGGAGACCGATACGATCTCGACCGGCTCGCTGGGGCTGGACATCGCGCTCGGCATCGGCGGGCTGCCGCGGGGCCGGGTGATTGAGATTTACGGGCCGGAATCCTCGGGCAAGACCACGCTGGCGCTCCATGCCGTGGCCGAGGCGCAGAAGAAGGGCGGCATCGCCGCCTATATCGACGCAGAACACGCGCTCGATCCGATCTATGCGCGCAAGCTCGGCGTCGATATCGACGAGATGCTGATTTCACAGCCCGATACGGGCGAGCAGGCGCTCGAGATCGCCGACACGCTGGTGCGCTCGGGCGGCGTCGAGATCGTGGTCATCGATTCGGTGGCGGCGCTGACACCCAAGGCCGAACTCGAGGGTGAGATGGGCGACCAGCTGCCCGGCCTGCAGGCGCGGCTGATGAGCCAGGCCCTGCGCAAGCTGACCGGCTCGATTTCCAAATCGAACTGCCTCGTCATCTTCATCAATCAGATTCGCATGAAGATCGGGGTGATGTTCGGCAATCCGGAGACGACGAGCGGCGGCAACGCGCTGAAATTCTACGCTTCGGTGCGGCTCGACATCCGCCGCATCGGCGCCATCAAGGACCGCGACGAGGTGATCGGCAACCAGACGCGCGTCAGGGTGGTGAAGAACAAGGTCGCGCCGCCCTTCAAGGAGGTGGAGTTCGACATCGTTTATGGCGCGGGCATCTCGAAGGTTGGCGAGCTGATCGATCTCGGGGTGCGCGCCGGCATCGTCGAAAAATCCGGCGCCTGGTTCTCCTATGGCAGCGAGCGGATCGGCCAGGGCCGGGAAAACGCCAAGCAATATCTCGTGCAGAATCCGGACATGGCGGCGCGCATCGAAGCGCAGATCCGACAGAACGCCGGACTCATCGGCCAGAGCCTGATGACCGAGAAGGAACCGGCCGAAGCGGCCGAAGACTAGTTGTCGTTCCTTACTGGCATGGGGAACGGCTCCAGGAGGGGCGCTGCCTGAAAGCGGCGCCCCTTCGTCTTTGAGGCTTGCACCGGCAGAATGCTGCAACCATCCTTGCTCGAACTTTCGCGCTGTGCGACTCATGAAAAACCCTTACGAATCCAGGCCACCACAGCATTTCTGGAAGCCGGGCGTTGCGGAGCGGCCGCTCGGGGAAATCAGACCTGTCCCCGCCAAGCGGTTTCGCCTGGAGCCCGCCGATCGCATCGCGACAGCCGGAAGCTGTTTCGCCCAGCACGTTTCTGCTCATATTCGCAAGCAGGGTTTTGCACGGTTTCTTCAAACCGAAACTGTTGGCCCCGCCGCCGTGCATGCGCTGCTGTCCGAATGCACCGTTTTTGTGTTCACGCTGGGTCTCACCGAGGCCTGGATTTCGCTGCGTGACGGCACCGCCTATCCGCTCGCGCCGGGTGTAGTCGCAGCGCCTTCGGAACCGGCACAATATGGGTTCAGGAATTTTACCTATGAGCAGGTCTGCGGCGATCTCGAATCCTTTGTGACGCGCCTTCAATCGCTCAACCCCCGGGCCCGCATCCTCCCGACGGTGTCGCCGGTTCCGTTGACCGCCACATACACGGACGAGCATGTATTGATCGCAACGATGCACAGCAAATCCATCCTGCGTGCCGTCTGCAGCGCGATCACCGCCAGGTATGAGCACGTGTATTATTTCCCGGCCTACGAGATCGTCGCCGGCCATCAAACGCGAGGCGCGTATTTCACCGACAACCTTCGCAATGTGACGAGCGAGGGCGTGGCGCAGGTGATGAGCGTGTTCGAAGAGACCTACGCCGTGGCAAGCCCGGACGCAGCACGCGCGCATTCCGGGTCCGCGGCTGCGCGGCTTTTCCCCAAGAGCGACGAGGATGTCCTCTGTGACGAAGCGGATATCGTGAAGACGCTCGGATTCTGATGAAGGTCCTTGTCGTCTCCAATTGCGCGACCATCGCCTATGCCAGCGGATTGCGTGCGCTCTTTCCCGACTGGGACGTCAAGGGCGCCGATCTCGTTGCTGCTACCAAATTTGTCGAGGAACGCAACCCGGCCTTTCAGGGCAATCGGGTGAAGAAGAGCGTGACAAATAGGATTTGAGCTGAATCTGTCGACGTCCTCTGATTCGCGATGGAGGATGATGCGATGGAGGAGACGGGAAGGGATTTTTCGGCGCTTGCCGAGACGACGGTTTTTCTT
>DATJTB010000199.1:0-6625 GCA_035503795.1 Methylocella sp. | reverse complement strand
AAGCGCCCCGCCGCGCAGGTGCGCGGGCCGATTCCGCTGCCGACCAAGATCGAGAAATTCACCGTGAACCGTTCGCCGCATGTCGATAAAAAATCGCGCGAACAGTTTGAAATCCGGACGCATAAGAGGGTCCTCGACATCGTCGATCCGACGCCACAGACGGTCGACGCCTTGATGAAGCTTGATCTGGCTGCCGGTGTCGACGTCGAAATCAAGCTTTGAGACGGCTTAAGGCCGCGCGGGTTTAGAATTCAAATCTCCCGACGCCGGAATGGACCGGGGAACGGGACGCAAGGAAATTGAAATGCGATCAGGTGTCATCGCGCAAAAGGTCGGCATGACCCGCATCTTCACTGGGGCGGGCGAGCATGTGCCGGTCACTGTGTTGAAGCTCAGCGGCTGTCAGGTCGTGGCGCACCGAACCAAGGAGCGCAATGGCTACACGGCTGTGCAGCTGGGGATCGGCCGTACCAAAGTCAAGAATGTCTCGAAAGCGGAGCGTGGCCGTTTCGCGATCGCCAGGGTCGAGCCGAAGCTGAAGCTCGCCGAATTCCGCGTCGCGGAAGACGGGCTTTTGCCAGTAGGGGCTGAAATCACCGCCGATCATTTTGTAGTCGGCCAATTCGTCGACGTGACGGGTACGAGCACCGGCAAGGGTTTTGCCGGCGCCATGAAGCGATGGAATTTCGGCGGCTTGCGAGCCACCCATGGCGTGTCGATCTCACACCGCTCGCACGGTTCGACTGGCGGCCGCCAGGATCCCGGCAAAACTTTCAAGAACAAGAAGATGGCCGGTCATCTCGGGGCGGAGCGGGTGACCACCTTGAACTTGCGGGTCGTCGATCTCGATGTCGAGCGCGGCCTCATTCTGGTCGAAGGCGCCGTCCCCGGCACGGCCGGCGGATGGATTCATGTCCGCGATGCCGTCAAGAAGGCTCTGCCGAATGAAGCACCAAAGCCCGGCAAATATCGCTTGGCGGAAGCCCCTGCCGCTGAAGCCGTAGGGGAAGAAACGGGGGCAAGCGCGTGAAGATCGATATCACCTCTCTTGACGGTGAAGCCGCCGGCACGATCGACCTCAACGACGCCATTTTCGGCCTTGAGCCCCGCGTCGATTTGATCGCGCGCATGGTGCGCTACCAACTCGCCAAGCGGCGGGCCGGCACGCATAAGACCCTGGGCCGCAGCGAGATTGCCCGCACAGGCAAGAAGCTCTTCAAGCAAAAGGGGACGGGCTCGGCCCGTCACGGTTCCGCGCGTGTGCCTCAGTTCCGCGGCGGCGGCCGTGCCTTTGGTCCCGTCGTGCGCTCGCATGCGCATGATCTGCCGAAGAAAGTCCGGGCCTTGGCCTTGAAGCATGCGCTATCCGCCAAGGCGAGGGATGGCGCCATCCTCGTTTGGCCGGACGCCCAGATTCCGGAGGCGAAAACAAAGACGTTGAAAACGAGCTTCGCCAAGCTCGGCTTGACCAATGCTTTGATCGTCGACGGGCCTGAGCCGCAGATCGATTTCCAGCTCGCGGCCCGCAATCTTCCCCAGATCGACGTGCTCCCGGCCCAGGGCATCAACGTCTATGACATTCTGCGGCGTGACAAGCTGGTCTTGACCAAGGCCGCCATCGACGCGTTGGAGGCGCGCTTCAAATGAGTCCGGCAAAGATCGCCCCTGACGCGCGCCATTATGATGTGATCATCGCGCCGGTGATCACGGAAAAATCGACTCTCGCCTCAGAGAGCAATCAGGTTCTTTTCAAGGTCAGGAAGACCGCGACCAAACCCGAGATCAAGGCGGCGGTCGAACACCTGTTCGATGTCAAGGTGCAGGCCGTCAACACCCTTATCCGCAAAGGGAAGAGGAAAACCTTCAAAGGGACGCGCGGCGTCCAGTCCGATGTGAAGAAGGCCATCGTGACGCTCGCCGAGGGTCAGAGGATCGATGTCACAACCGGGCTTTGAATGTTGGCAGGAAGGATCGCGTTAGAATGGCACTGAAGACCTTCAAGCCCGTTACGCCGGGCTTGCGCCAGCTCGTCATCGTGGACCGCAGCGGCCTTCACAAGGGCAAGCCGCTGAAACAGCTGACCGAGGGCAAGCCCTCGACCGGCGGGCGCAACAACAATGGCAGGATCACCGTGCGTTTTCGCGGCGGCGGCCATAAGAGAAGCTACCGGATCATTGATTTCAAGCGGCGTAAGCTCGACATGCCGGCCAAGGTGGAGCGGATCGAATATGATCCGAACCGCACGGCCTTCATCGCCCTCATCCGCTACGCCGATGGCGAACTCTCCTACATCATCGCGCCGCAGCGTCTCGCGGTTGGCGACGAAGTCGTGTCCGCTTCGCAAGCCGATGTGAAGCCCGGCAATGCGATGGCGCTCGCCAACATACCGGTCGGCACCATCGTCCATAATATAGAACTCAAGATCGGCAAGGGCGCCGCCATGGCGCGCTCCGCTGGCGCCTACGCGCAAATTGTTGGCCGCGATGAGGGCTATGTCATTCTACGGCTGAATTCTGGCGAGCAACGGCTGGTCCTCGGCCAATGTTTCGCGACCATCGGCGCGGTCTCGAACCCGGATCACATGAATATTTCGATCGGCAAGGCCGGCCGCAAGCGCTGGCTCGGTCGGCGGCCACATAATCGCGGCGTGACTATGAACCCGGTCGATCATCCGCACGGTGGCGGCGAAGGCCGCACTTCGGGTGGCCGCCATCCGGTCACGCCCTGGGGCAAGCCGACCAAAGGCAAGAAAACGCGAACCAACAAATCCACGGATAAATTCATCGTGACCTCGCGTCACAAGAGCAAGAAGAAGGCTTGACCCATGGCGCGCTCGATCTGGAAAGGGCCTTTTGTCGACGGCTATCTCTTGAAGAAAGCGGAGAATGCCCGCAATGCGGGGCGCGCCGAAATCATCAAGATCTGGAGCCGCCGCTCGACCATCCTGCCGCAATTCGTCGGCCTGACCTTTGGCGTCCATAACGGCCACAAGCATATCCCGGTCCTGGTTTCGGAAGACATGATCGGCCATAAATTCGGGGAATTCTCGCCGACACGGACCTTTCATGGGCATGCGGCCGATAAGAAAGCCAAGAGAGGCTGAGAAGAGGCTCTAGAGAGATCAGAACATGGCCAAGGCGAAAGCGCCACGAGCGCTCCAAGACAATGAAGCAAAGGCGGTCGCCCGCATGCTGCGGGTGAGCCCGCAAAAGCTCAACCTTCTGGCGCAGCTGATCCGCGGCAAGAAGGTTGAGACGGCGCTTGCCGATCTGGAATTCTCCCGCAAGCGCAGTGCCGTGGAAGTCCGCAAGACGTTGGAAAGCGCCATCGCAAATGCCGAGAATAATCACAATCTCGATGTCGATGACCTCGTCGTTGTCGCGGCTTATGTCGGCAATGCCCTGGTCTTGAAGCGCTTCGCGGCGCGGGCGCGCGGCCGTTCCGGACGGATCCACAAGCCCTTCGCCAATCTCACCATCATCGTCCGGGAAGCCGGCGCGGCACAAGCCTGAGGAGCCAACGATGGGACAAAAAGTCAATCCAATCGGCTTGCGACTCGGCGTCAACCGAACCTGGGATTCCCGCTGGTTCGCCGACAAGACCGACTATGGCAAGCTTCTCCATGAGGACATGGCCATCCGTGCCACTCTGCTCAAGAATCTGAAGCAAGCGGGGATCTCGAAGATCATCATCGAAAGGCCGCATAAGAAATGCCGCGTGACGATCCACTCGGCTCGTCCCGGCGTCGTCATCGGCAAGAAGGGGGCGGATATCGACAAAATCCGCAAGCTCGTCTCCAAGCTGACGAGTTCCGAAGTCCTGATCAATATCGTCGAAGTCCGCAAGCCCGAAATCGACGCAACGCTCGTCGCTGATTCGATCGCCCAGCAACTCGAGCGCCGAGTCGCCTTCCGCCGCGCGATGAAACGTGCCGTCCAATCGGCCATTAGGCTCGGCGCGGAAGGTATAAGGATCAATTGCTCGGGTCGGCTCGGCGGCGCCGAAATCGCGCGGCTCGAATGGTATCGCGAAGGCCGGGTGCCATTGCATACGCTGCGCGCCGATGTCGACTATGGCGTGGCCACGGCCCATACGGCTTATGGCACATGCGGGATCAAGGTCTGGATTTTCAAGGGTGAAATCCTTGAGCACGACCCCATGGCACAGGATAAGCGCTTGGCCGAGCCAGACCATGGAAGCGGTGGAACGGGCGGCAATGAGCGGCGCCGTCGCGAACGCGATGCGGCTTGATGTTGCCGGCGCTATTTAAGAGATTGACCGATGCTGCAACCAAAGCGAACGAAATTCCGAAAAGCCTTCAAGGGCCGCATCCACGGCCCTGCAAAGGGTGGCTATGAATTGAACTACGGCCAGTTCGGCCTCAAGGCGCTTGAACCGGAGCGAATCACGGCTCGCCAGATCGAGGCGGCGCGGCGCGCCCTCACCCGTCACATGCGGCGCGCGGGGCGGGTCTGGATCCGGATTTTCCCCGATGTTCCAGTTTCCAAGAAACCGACGGAAGTGCGCATGGGCAAGGGCAAGGGTGCGCCGGAATATTGGGCTTGCCGGGTCGCGCCGGGTCGCATCATGTTCGAGCTTGACGGTGTCAGTCCGGTGGTCGCCCGCGAGGCGCTTCGCTTGGCTGCGGCGAAACTGCCGATCAAGACACGGTTCATCGAGCGCATCGTCGAGTAGGGGCATGGCCGTGAAACAGAAACAACGCCGGTCCGATCTCAAAGTCATGTCGAGGGATCAGCTTGAACAGGAATTGCTCAGTCTCAAGAAGGAGCAATTCAATCTGCGTTTTCAGCGGGCCACGGGCCAGCTGGAGAACACCGCCCGCATCCGGGTCGTGCGCCGCGATATCGCGCGGATCAAGACGCTTGCCCAGCAACAGCGGGCCAGGGAAGAATAGAGTTTAGGGCCTTCAGCCGACACGCATTTCAAGGGATGACCAAGGACCATGCCGAAACGAATTCTCCAGGGGATCGTCGTCAGCGACAAGCAGGACAAGACCGTCGTCGTGAAGGTCGAGCGGCGTTTCACCCATCCCCTGCTCAAGAAGACGGTGCGGCGGTCGAAGAACTATCATGCGCATGACGAGACGAAGGCCCATAAGATCGGAGATACGGTGTCGATCGAGGAGACGCGGCCGATCTCCAAGCTGAAACGCTGGGTCGTCGTCAGCGCGGTGGCGAAATGAGGATTTGAGCGAGGCGCGCCGATGCGCCGCTGCCAGACGAAGTCCGGCTCATAGAGGCGCCGGAAACCGTTCTGAAAGGAAAGGCTGAAGACGATGATACAGATGCAAACCAACCTCGATGTCGCCGATAATTCCGGCGCGCGCAAGGTCATGTGCATCAAGGTTCTGGGCGGCTCGAAGCGTAAATACGCAGGGGTCGGCGACATTATCGTTGTCTCGATCAAGGAGGCCATTCCGCGCGGCCGCGTCAAAAAAGGGGATGTGATGAAGGCGGTCGTTGTCCGCACAGCCAAGGACATCAAGCGGGCGGACGGCTCGGTCATAAGGTTCGACTCGAATGCTGCCGTGCTGATCAACAATCAATCCGAACCGATCGGCACGCGCATCTTCGGCCCGGTGCCACGTGAATTGCGGGCCCGCAATCACATGAAGATCATTTCGCTTGCCCCAGAGGTGCTGTGATGGCAGCAAAGATCAAGAAGGGCGATCGGGTCGTCGTTCTGGCTGGGCGCGACAAGGGCCGCTCCGGTGAAGTCCTCCAGGTCGAGCCCAAAGAAGAGCGTGCATTGGTGCGCGGGATCAACACTGTGAAGCGCCACCAACGACAGACGGCCAAGCAGAGTGCCGGGATCATCACCAAGGAAGCTCCGATTCATCTGTCGAATCTAGCTATTGTCGACCCCAAGAGCGGCAAGCCGACCCGCATTGGATTCAGGATTTTGGAAGATGGCCGCAAGGTCCGTTTTGCCAAGCGTTCCGGAGAATTGATCGATGGCTGAGACCAAAACCGGCAAGGGTGGTGGTGCCAAGAGTGGTGGCAAAGGCGCCAGCAAGGATGCCGCGAAGGGCGGTGCCAAGGGGGCTTCCGCCAAGGGCAAGAAACCGGACGCCGAAGAATCCCGGGAGCGGGTCCGTTCGGAACCTGTCGTCCCCGCGATGCCTTTTACGCCTCCTGAAGATTACATACCGCGGCTCAAGAAACGCTATGAAGAGGTCGTGCGGCCAAAGCTCATCGAGCAATTCGGATATAAGAACCGCTTCGAGGTGCCGGTGATCGAAAAGATCGTGCTCAATATGGGTGTAGGCGAAGCCGTCAATGACACCAAGAAAGTTACCCTCGCGGCCGCCGACCTCGGCCTGATTGCCGGCCAGAAGGCGGTCATCACCCATGCCCGCAAGGCGATTGCGAGCTTCAAGGTCCGCGAGAACATGCCGATCGGGGCCAAGGTGACCTTGCGCAAGAACCGCATGTATGAATTTCTCGACCGGCTCATCACCATCGCCTTGCCGCGAGTGCGCGATTTCCGCGGCCTCAATCCGAAGAGCTTCGATGGCCATGGCAATTACGCGATGGGCATCAAGGAACATATCGTCTTCCCGGAAATCGACTACGACAAGGCGGAAAGCATTCTGGGACTGGAC
>DATJTB010000198.1:0-4725 GCA_035503795.1 Methylocella sp. | reverse complement strand
TCGACAAAGGACGAGCCGACGCAGGAAACCAGGATCAGCCCGAGGCCGGTGAAGCTGACGAGCCGCGGATCGATGTCGAAATCGAGCACATAGGCGACCGCCGGCAGCAAGAGGAGCTGCGGCAGCGCGACTTCCAGCGTGACGAGGTGAGCCTGCAGCGGGCGATAGCCCTGGATCTCTTGCAGATAAGTCAGCGGGACGGTCGAGCCGGCCTGAGCAATGATGAGAAAAGTGAAGAGGGCGATGCAGCCGTAAGCAATGTTGCGTCTGCCGAGCAGCTGCAACTTGATGAGCGGCAGCGGATGCAGCCATTCGTTGAGCAGAAACAGTGGTATGCCGAGCGCGCTGATGAGGGCGAGAACGCAGATGAGCTTGGAGTTGAACCAGTCGAGCCGATCGCCTTGAAAGAGCATGGTGCTGAAGGCGCCGAAGCCGACGACGAGCAGCAGGAGGCCGCGCCAGTCCAGAATGCGAAATCGCTCATACTGAGGTTCGTCCTGGCTAGCACCGTACCAAACGAGCGCGCCGCCGAGCACCATCGCCGGCACGGCTTGGAAGAAGACGAAACGCCAGTCGACGAGATCGGTCCAAAGCGCCGCGAGGCTGGCGCCCAGTCCAGCGGTAAACCCAGCGGTCAGAGCGTAAAAGACTAAGCCGTAGAGGCGCAGTTTCGGATTGGAAAAAACGCGCAATGCCGTGGTCATGAGTACAGGGATGAGCAGGCCGCCGGCAAGGCCTTGCAGAAGGCGTAGCGCGTAGATCGCCTCGATGTTGGGGCTGAAAGGGATGAGCGTGCTCGACACCCCGCATAGCGTGATGGAGAACAGCGTCCAGCGGCGCGGGGAAAAAGTGACCTGCATCCAGGGCGAGACCGCCATGCCGACGATTTGCGCGGAGACATAGAGGCTCTGGATCCATGTTCCGGGATCGCGGCTGATTGAAAAACCGCCACGTACGTCGGCGAGCGCGATTGACGTGACCTGGTCGTTGAACTCCGAGGCGATTGCGGCGAGCAGAATCCCGAGAAGCCAGAGAAATAGCCTCTTATCCACTTGCCGCTCCCGCTTCATCGGCATAACCCAACACTCGCTAGATGGCTCCCGATTCGAGCGGAAATGAGACTGTCTCAAACTTGGGGGTGCTAACCTGCCCGGCGTTTTGGGGGGCGCGTCGATTGGCCGAGAGCGATGTGGTCACGACGTGGCGGGCGCTCGAGGGCCTCGTTGATGACGGTCAGTGCAAGGCGATCGGCTTATCAGATGTTAGCTTGGAAAAGCTGCGAGAAGTCGTTGCGGCTGCGCGGATCAAGCCTGCGGTGGTGCAAGTCGAATCCCATCCGTACCTGCCTGAATGGGACCTGCTCGACTTCTGTCGGGAGCACGGGATTGTCCTTCTGGCGTTTGCGGCGTTGGGACACGGCTTGAATCCGAGAGTGGTGGATGACCCTGTGATCACAAGCATTGCACAGCGCGTCCACAAGACGCCGGCGCAAGTTGCGCTGGCCTGGGCCGTCCAACGCGGCACCGCCCTCCTGACCACCTCGACCAGACGTAGCAACATCGAACAGAACTTTGAGATATCGGCCCTGCCCGAGGACGCCATGCGGGAGATTCGGGAATGCATCACGACGAATGTCCGGTTCAACCCGGTGGTGGGGACGGGCGTGCCTGGTTTCATTCCCCGAGCCAGTTGAACCGAACTCAACGGCGTGAGGTCGTATTCGAGCGCGTACAGATTGCTGTCGCGGCCACCGACGAAGTGGGCCGTGTGCAATCGCGTGAGCCGCGCTACCATAATATGCGCAAGAACTTCATCGCCATTGTGGGCCGGTCGGTCAGGGTAGGGTAATGCCCCCGCTCAACTAGCACTAAGCGTCCGCGACCGCCATCGTCGGCGTGAGCTCGTTCTCCTCGACCCTGAAGGATGCGCTCGCCCGTCAGGGCCGGACGAGGCGGCACTTGTCGAACTCAAGGCCGTCAACGGGATCTGTCCTTGGCCGGCAAGGTCCGGCCGTCTCGTCCATGAGGAGGCCGAGGCGCCACAGCTTCTCTATGGCGGCGAGGGCCTGAAGCTGTCGAAACATTTCCGGATGGAATAAAGCTCGCGCGTAAAACGGGTAGTATCTGAATTTGAATTTCGGGTTTGGGTGGAAAACCGAAACGGACGTTCCATCCGCACGGTCCTCACCAAATCCATCGCGTGATGTCCATGCCGTCGGCCGACACTACGGCCATTTGCGACCCAATTGCATTCAAGACGCAATAGAACTAAGACCATGTCAGAATAAAGGAGGCAAGCCGTGTCACCATCGCAGTCATCGGCCAGTTCCAACGTGTCAGCCGCTCTGACCAAATCGATGCACGACCATTGGGGCCTATATCTGGGCGAGGGGATCGTTTTAATCCTGCTTGGACTTGCTGCGATCATCTTTCCGTTCCTTGCAGGCATCGTTGCTACTGTCTTCCTGGGGTGGCTGTTCCTCATCGCGGGGATCGTCGGTCTCGTCTCCACATTCAGAGGGCGGCAGGCTCCTGGATTTGGATGGTCGTTGCTTTCGGCTCTGGTGGCGTTGATAGCCGGAACCGTATTGCTTTGGAACCCGCTTCAAAGTCTGGTCACCATACCTCCCGGTCTGGTCATCCTCACCTATGTGCTGATCGCTTATTTCATTATCGACGGTATTTTGATGATCAGCCTCGCCCTCGCCCATCGCCGTGAGCTGTCGGGTAAATGGGAGTGGATTCTGGTAAACGGCGTCATCGATTTGATCCTCGCGGGTATCATCATCTCCGGCTTGCCAGGGACGGTCGTCTGGGCGCTCGGCCTGCTCGTCGGGATCGACATGGTGTTCGGCGGTGCCTCGCTCATCGCCATCGCGTTGGAGGCGCGCAAGGAGGCGACGGCTTTCACGTGACAGGACCGCTTTGGGGGAATGAGGCAAGCCATGGGCCGGCAAAATCATTACGAGCCCCAGCGGCGAGCGGTTGGTGGTCCTTCCAGAGGCCGAATATGAGCGGCTGGTCGAGAAGGCCGAGATGGCGGCGGATATCGCGGCTTATGATGAGGCCAAACGAAAACTGGCGAGCGGCGCGGGCGAGCTGATCCCGACCGAGATGGCTCACCGCCTTTTGGATGGCGAGAATCCGATCCGCGTCTGGCGCGAGCATCGAGGGTTGAGCCTCTCCGCACTGGCCGAGCAGACGGGCATATCGCAGCCTTTTCTCTCGCAGATCGAAGCCGGCAAGCGGGAAGGGACACTTTCCACTCTGGCCAAGATCGCGGCGGCTCTCTCGCTCACGATCGATGATCTCGTGCCGGCCGGGCGGTAAACGGGGGCTCCCGAACGAAAACACGCAAGGATCAGAACAATCGTCAGGCAAAGAGATGGCATGGATCGCTCCGTTCCATCCGATCTGCCCAGCCCTTTTTGGCGACCCTCTTTCAAGTGATTGAGTCGATTTCCATCAAGATCTGGGGCTGCTAGGCAGTCGAGAACTCACAGCCTTCGGGACCAGACGGTCATCTTCGACGAAAACAACTTGCGAAACTGTAGTATAATGGAATTTAAAATCAATTTGCTCGACGGAGCGCAAAAATGGGCCAGTTTAGAACCATTTGTTTTTGTTCTATGTTTTCCTTGGCGTCTACTGCGGGCAATGCTCAAGAACGTACTATCACGGTTCACCCAGAAACGAACTATTCAGTTGATGGCTTAGCTATCGGCGCCCCGGTCGCTCCGACTTCATCGGCTTATCATAAGTATAGTTGCAAGCCTAGCGACCAATATCCGAATTTAACGAGGTGTCACGAAACGCATAATGAAAATGGCGTTTTGGTATCCAGGACAATATTGCACGCGCCTAATCTGCTCACCTGGTATGTGAACAAGGAGTTGTCGCCCGCCTATTTCAGGATGACTGATGTTGACATGGAGATCAATCGCTTATCCGGTCAATTCGGCGGTGCGCCGCGCATTTATCGTTTAAACGAAAGGAATGGATTTCCTAAAGCGACGATCGCGATTTTTGGGGGCGTAGAGCTTGAACCACTAAAAGCTGATGAGCGCGCAATGCTGACGCAAGGAAAAAGCCCCCGTGTTGGAATATTGATAGATTTTCTCAATGATTTTCACCAATCCGCTATGGCAAGTTTACCGGTTTATAAGCTCGAAGGTTCTGCTGGCTTCGCCTGGATCGCAAATTACGATCGACAAGGCAAGGGCACGCTACGCTTCTTCGCCGCGGATGCTTCCCAAATGAGGATGGGCTCTGATGAGCGGGAGCCGCAGGGCTTGAACCCACGTACAAATCTTGCTCCGATAACGGTCGCTATGGAAAGCGTGAGGGGTGTTTATGAGGTGCCCATTCGCCTCAATGATACGATAACCCTCGATGCCATCGTCGACAGTGGCGCGAGCGATGTGAGTCTTCCTGCCGATGTCGTTTTGACTTTGATCCGCTCCAAAACAATCTCACCCGACGACTTTATCGGCTCTAAAACATATGTGCTCGCGGACGGGTCAGAAGTCCCATCCCAACGTTTCATAATCAGGTCAGTGAAAGTCGGTTCTAAAACCTTGGAAAATGTCATTGCTGGCATAGGCTCTGTGGACAGTCAAATCCTGTTAGGACAAAGCTTCCTCAGCCGTTTTACATCCTGGTCGGTAGATAACAGGAATCACACTTTGGTTTTGAATTGATCCCTAAACAGTCATTTGAAAGCCAA
>DATJTB010000197.1:0-5464 GCA_035503795.1 Methylocella sp. | reverse complement strand
CCAAAATGTTTCACGTGAAACATTTTGGTAAGGTTCTGGGCTGCGACTGGACAAATCGGATCAAGCCGCGCGACCTTGCAGGCGATCCCAGCTGTGGCGGGCAATCATCAAATCCTCATCGGTTGGAATGACGAAAGCCTTGACCGGGCTTTCGGGCAGGATGATGCGAGGGCTACCCGCTTCATTGCCCACAGCATCGAGTGCAACGCCGAGCCAGGCCGCGTTAAGAAGAACCCTTCGCCGGATTCCCACCGCATGCTCGCCTATGCCAGCTGTGAAGACGAGCGCGTCGAGGCCGCCGAGGGTCGCAACAAGCGAGCCGATTTCACGGCCGATCCGGGAAACGAACAAGAGCGATCGCCTCCTCGGCATGCGGATCCTCGGAGGTGTGCAGGGTTTGCATGTCGTCGCTGATCCCGGAGACGCCGAAAAACCCGGACTGATTATAGAGAAGATCGCCCACCGCGTGCCAATGCCGCGCGCTGCGCCCTCGCAAAGCGGCGCTCGACCAGGCCATCCGGATTTGTCGCGTAAAGGGTGAATTTATGCTCGATAAGCCTACTGTGTTGAGGATGAGGATGTTACCGCTCATAGCCTTGGCCGGCTAGCCTGGCGGGCGATGAGAAGCGCCAGAGCACAGGAAGCTTGCCGCGCCAGCGCCGGGTCGGCCCTACTTGTCAGGATAATCGGCACGCGGGTGCCGAGTACGATACCGGCGATCTCCGCCTCGGCCAGATATTCAAACTGCTTGGCCAGCATTTTCCCGGCCTCGATACCGGGAACGACAAAAATATCGGCCTGCCCGGCGACTGGCGAGACGATGCCCTTGGTCTTTGCGGCTTCCGCCGAGACCGCATTGTCGAAAGCGAGCGGCCCGCTGAGAATGCCGCCCGTGATCTGACCTCGGTCGGCCATCTTGCACAAAGCGGCGGCGTCGAGCGTCGATCTGAGTTTTGTCGTGACGGTCTCGACCGCCGAGAGAATGGCGACCTGGGCTCGCCGATCCCCTGCGCGTGCGCCAGATCGATGGCATTCTGCACGATGTCGTGCTTGTCATCGAGGTTCGGCTCGACATTGATCGCGGCATCAGTCACGAGTAAGGGCCGCGGATAGCTCGGCGCATCGATGACAAAAACATGGCTGATCCGGCGCGCCGTGCGCAGCCCCTGCTCGCCATCGACGACGGCATGCATAACTCATCCGTGTGAAGCGCGCCCTTCATCAAGGCCTTTACCTTGCCGGCCCGCGCCATGGCGACCGAGAGAACGGCGGCTGCTTCGCTGTGCTCAGTCGTGATAAGCTCATAGGACGAAAGATCAATCTCCGCCTGCTCTGCCGCCGCAACAATCTTGTGTTTAGGACCGATGAGAACGGGAACGATCAAATCTTCGTGCGCTGCCTCGATGGCGCCGAGCAGAGAGACCCCATCAACCGGATGGATGACCGCCGTGCGGATGGGGGGGCGAGGTCCTTTGTCTTATGAACAAGCTGGCGATGAGAGCCGCCCCTCTCGCGCAACTCCACCTCGGGAAGCTCAACCCTTGGTCTTGAGATTTTTTCGGTTGGCGCGATGACTTCCGCAGTGCCCGCGATCACGGTTTCGCCCTGCTGGTTTACCGCCTTGCAATCCAGAATGGCATGACGCTTCTCCGGCTTTTTCTCCACGACCGTCACGCTGACCGTGATGGCGTCCCCGATGCCAACTGGTCTTTTGAAGCTGAACGACTGGTTGAGATAGATCGTGCCCGGTCCCGGCAGCAGCGTGCCAAGGACACTCGAGATCAAAGCGCCGCCCCACATGCCATGCGCGACAACCTTGTGGAACAAATCGCTTTTGGCGGAAGCCTCGTCGACATGAGCCGGATTGACATCCCCCGACACGACCGCAAAAAGCTCGATATCCTTGTGGGTCAGGGCTGGCGGTTTGGCCAACCCTCAATTCATCGAACGTCCGGTACTCGATACGATCTAATCCTCTCTGGTTTCGCTCTTCTTCGCTCATTCCAAAATCTCATCCCAAAATGTGGAAACCCGCATCAAAGAAGAACTCGATGTTTCCGGTGATCGCCGTCGCTGGCCAGGAATGCCGCAAGATTCTATGCCGACCAGCAAGCGCTCCGGCGCTCTTGCCCGGTTCTCCTAGAGAAGCTTGCCAAAATGGGCGATGCCGGAAGCCGCTATGGTCTTCAAGGGGCCGGGCGACAAGGCCAGCATGCGGATGCGCCTTGGACCAAGCTCAGCGACCGTATAGCGGGCAGAGTTTCCAGCGGCGCTTTGACCGGCCCCGGTCCTTCTTGATTTTGCTGGATTCGAGCGCGCCGCCCTCGCGCACATCGCAAGGCAAGATGATGGGGCATTTGAGAGTCTTGGCCAGCGGGCGGACAAAAGGCTCCGCTTTCGCATTCAGATAGGTCGCCGCAAGGCTCGCCCCTTCTCGGACAAAGGCCGCTGCACAGCCATAGGCGACACTCTGCTCATTGGCGATCCCAATGATCAATTCTCTCTTGCCTTTGAGCATGATTTCAACTCCTTGCCGCGGGCAGACGAGGCTGTTCCTCAAATTGGATCCGGCTGCCCGACGTAGCTTTAAGGCTCAAGAACATAAGTGCCTGGCGCATCGGCAAGCGGCGTGTAACCGCCTTCCTCCACGCCCATGGCGGGCGGCTTACCGGCCTCACCGGAATGTTTGACCAGAAAATCACGCCAGCAAGGCCACCAGGATCCGCCCACGCGTGGAGCGGCGGCTTGCCAGCGATCCGGATCAACATAAATATCATGTTCCTTATGCGTGGCGATCTGATGAAAGCGGTGCGGGTGACCTGGCTCGCTGACGATGCCGGCATTATGTCCGCCGTTCGACAGCACAAAAGTAACATCGGCATCGGTCAGCATCTGGATTTTGTAGACCGAGCGCCAGGGCGCGACATGATCGGAGATGGTGCTCACCGCAAAGATGGGGTCCTGAATATCGCGCAAGGAAACGGCCCCGCCCCCTGCCTGATAGCGGCCTTCGGCCAAATCATTGTGGAGAAAAAGGCCCTTCAAATATTCAGAGTGCATGCGCGCCGGCATGCGGGTCGTATCGGCATTCCAGGCCATGAGGTCGATCATCGCGGGCCGCTCGCCCATCAAATATTCATGCACGGCCGCCGACCATAAAAGATCATTCGAACGCAAGAGTTGAAAGGCGTTCGCCATTTGCCGGCCGTCAAGATAATGATTCTTCGCCATGAGATCTTCGAGAAACCGGATTTGGTCTTCATCGATAAACAGGGTCAACTCTCCGGCCTCGGTGAAATCGGTTTGCGCGGCGAACAGCGTGAGGCTTTTCAAGCGGAGATCGTGATCGCGCGCCATGGCGGCGGCGGCAATAGCGAGCAGCGTGCCACCGAGGCAATAGCCAGTCGCATGGATTTCTCTTTCCGGCACGATCGCAGAGATTGCGTCAAGCGCCGCCATCACGCCGAGCCGGCGATAATCCTCCATGCCGAGATCGCCATCCTCGCTGCCGGGATTCTTCCAGGAAATCATGAAGACGGTGAAGCCCTGGCCAACCAGATAGCGGACAAGGGAGTTTTGCGGCGAGAGATCGAGAATGTAATATTTCATGATCCACGCCGGCACGATCAAAATGGGCTCTGGCCGGACGACATCCGTTGACGGTGCATATTGGATGAGCTCGATCAACCGGTTGCGGTAGACGACCTTGCCGGGTGTGACCGCAACATTGCGTCCAACCGCAAAAGCCTCGCTGCCAGCCGGCTTGACGCCGGCCATTTGCCGGCGCCAATCCTCCCAGAAATTGAGAGCTCCCAAAACGAAATTCATTCCCCCTTGCCGGGCGGCCTGGACGATGACTTCCGGATTGGTGAGCGGAAAATTGGTTGGCGACACCATGTCCAGGAGCTGCCGCGCCATGAAGGCGACGACATCTTCATGATGCTTGCCCACCCCCGGCACATCGCTCGCGGCTCTGTGCCACCATTGCTGGGTGAGGAGAAAACTCTGGAAGAGAAGGTTGAACGGCCATTTCCGCCAGGCTGGCCCGCTGAAACGCTTGTCCTGTGGAAGCGGTTCGACGCAAAGCGGAGCCTCGGCGCCGAATCCGTCCCGCAGGCAATAGGTAAAGAACCTTGCCCAGCCAGCAAGGAGAGCCTCGGCAAGCTCAGCTTGCTTATCGGGAGACATGATGAAATGTCCGGCCCAATCCATATAGGACTGGTAAAGGCCCAGGGGAGAAATTCCGCCGGTCAGGCGGGCGATCGAGGCATGAAAGCGCTGATCGAAGCCCAGATGAGGGAGATCCCGCTTGGCTGGAGTGGCGCCTTCCGGCGTCATGTGCGTCTCCTGTGAGCGATCGAGGATCATGGGATCCGTATGGAACTCGCCATCACCTGAAAATCTCCTGCGTCCTTGGTGAGCGTTCCGGAAACGGCCACCACCTTGACAGCAACAGCGGTCATTTCATCCAGCTAACCTTTATCATTTCATTGTGACGGAATCCGCCTCAAAATCCGTCGATCTTTGCAGCACCTCTCAGCCTGACAAAGCATGGCATCTCCTCCTAGACAGAGGCAGCCCACATGTTCATAAACAATGCAAGGAGTCTTTCTGCCCAGATCCCGATGGAAATTGAAACGCGAGATCGGCAGTTAAGTCTAACTAATCCGCCTAAGCTTGATCACACCCAAACTGCTTGGCATTTTTGCTCATCCCGCTCAAGAAGATTGACTTAAAGCGGGAAGAGGGCGCAAAACCGCTTCGCACTTTTGCTCATCCCGCTCAAGACGAAGGCTGAAACGGCATGAAATGGTTCTATCGTCTTTTCACTTGGTGGCACGGCCAGACGCTGAATACCGCCTTGCATACACTGCTCTTCGGCCAATTCGTCGGCAAGGATCAATATGGCAACCGCTATTACCGGACCCGCAAGGTTGATAAGGCGCTGGGTTTTGAGCGCCGCTGGGTGATCTATGCCGGGGAGAGCGAGGGTTCTATGACGCCGCCCGGCTGGTACGGATGGCTGCACCACACCACGGACACGCCGCCGACTGCGGAGAATTATCAGCCGCGCGCCTGGCAATTGCCGCATCAGCCAAATCTCACCGGCACGCCACAGGCTTGGCGCCCGCCAGGCTCCACGCTCGCCGCCAATGCGCGCCCGCCGGCAACCGGTGATTACGATGCGTGGACGCCTGAGGGTTGAGCATTTCGAGCCGGTAGGACGAATGACCGAGTCCCTAGTAAGCCTCTTTCAGCGCCTGACAGTTGGCGTTTATGTGATCGGCGTCGCGCATCAGGAGGTGCGGAATGCCTTTACTGCCGCCTTCGTGATGCAAGTTTCTTTCGACCCTGTCCTCCTGGTCTTGAGCATCAATCCCTTCCACTCTTCCTATGTGCTCCTGAAGAGAAGCAGCGCGTTCAGCGTGAACGTTCTGAAGAAGGACCAGCAGGCGCTGGCCGC
>DATJTB010000196.1:0-12851 GCA_035503795.1 Methylocella sp. | reverse complement strand
AATCAAGCCGGCGGAGGGATTAGACCCGTCGCTGGGAGAGCCCTTAAAGGCGTGGAGCACGGTCTCGGTCCCGTCCGGCGCGAGCTTGAACACCGTGCCGGCGTTCGACGTGCCGCCAAATTGTGTCGTGCCATAGAGATTGCCGCTGCGGTCGAAAATCAAGCCGGCGGAGGGATTAGACCCGTCGCTGGGAGAGCCCTTAAAGGCGTGGAGCACGGTCTCGGTCCCGTCCGGCGCGAGCTTGAACACCGTGCCGGCGTTCGACGTGCCGCCGTAGACTGTCGTGCCATAGAGGTTGCCGCTGCTGTCGAAAATCAGGACGGCCGCGGGCTCAGAACCGTCGCTGCAGTGGGGCTTGCTGCAGAAGGAGTAGAGCACCGTCTTGGCCGGGTCGGCCAACGTGCCAGCCGGCACCATTAATATCAGGACAGCCCAAACGCCCACCAACGCCCGCCCCAAAAAGGCACGGCCACGAAATCCACCCGTCACAGATCCCTCCTGTCACGTTTCCGTAATGCTGCAGTTCCGAGAAAAGGGCAAGCCACGGCACGTGATTAGAAGCCGGACATCCACTTCTCCCGCTTCCCAGCTCCTGGTCGGCGCGGGACTTGTCGGGCTCCGGCACGCGGCGCGCTATCCGAAACCTCGATTTTGGCAGAGGCGCCGGTCTTCCGTTCGCCCGCAACGGATTATCGGCCTGGTTCATGGCGGCCGACGCGTCGATGGAGCTTCTGCCAGCGGTTGAGTTCATGCTTAAGAAAATTTGCCGTTCGCTTCAATCCGAAGCCAACTCACGCCGTGAGCGCCATTGTCGATCTCGATGAAGGGCTCGGAACGGTAACCATGCACCGAGAACGACCTTATCCCCTCTTAGACCTCAACCGTTGTCGTTATCATATTAATAGTGCAAGTAAATGACGAAGTTCAGAACGCGCTATTGGTCGCGCTGTGCCCATCCATGCTGACGGCATACACAGTATAAAAACCCATATTCGCCAAGGCCTTAAGACTGATGGACTGCAACATTCTGCGCCTGATCTGCACTGTGCGAAGATTTCTACATCACTGATCTTATGTCATTAAGAAATCAGTCCATGTTGGCTCTTGAAGACATCCCTTTTCGCCAATCGCACACTTTGACGAGCGGCTGCCGTCTTTGCGCTTGTAAGAATTTTGGTCGCGATCGGACAAAAATGTTTCACGTGAAACATTTTTGTCCGATACCGGTAAAATCTGGGCGTCCCTAGATGCCTTGGCTTAAACTCGGCTGGTCTCACATATTCGGATAATTGGGACCGCCACCGCCTTCGGGGGGCACCCAGTCGATGTTCTGCGCCGGATCCTTGATGTCGCAGGTCTTGCAGTGAACGCAGTTCTGCGCGTTGATGACGAAGCGCGGATCGGTTCGCAATTCCTCATCGGCATAGATGACTTCATAGACGCCGGCCGGGCAATAGAGCCGCGCGGGCTCACCATATTCGGGCAGGTTTTTGGCGATCGGAATGGAAGGGTCCTTCAAATGCAGATGGCAGGGCTGGTCTTCCTCATGATTGGTGTTGGAAATGAACACCGAGGAGAGCGTGTCGAAGGTGAGCCTGCCGTCGGGCTTGGGATATTGAAGGGGTGTCACCTCGGAGAGCGGTTTGAGAGTCGCATGATCGGGCTTGCCATGCGGCAGCGTGCCGAAGAGAGAAGCGCCGAAGAGCTCGTTGGTCCACATGTCGAACCCGGCAAGCAGGATGCCGGCGCGCGTCCCATGGCGCGACCACAATGGCTTCGCGTTGCGTACCCTGTAAAGATCGCGGCCGAGCGCCGAGCCGCGCCAATCCTCTTCATAGGAAGAGAGCTCATCATGCGCCCTGCCCTCTTTCAGCGCGACGGCCAGATGCTCGGCGGCGAGGAGGCCGGAATGAATGGCATTATGCGAGCCCTTGATCCGCGGCAGATTTACAAAGCCCGCCGCGCAGCCGATGAGCGCACCGCCCCGAAAGACAAGCTTCGGCACGGATTGAAAGCCGCCCTCGGTGATCGCCCGCGCGCCATAGGACAGTCGCTCGCCGCCTTCGAATAGGGGGGCGATCGAGGGATGCGTCTTGAACCGCTGGAATTCATCAAAGGGCGAGAGCGTCGGGTTCTCATAGTTCAAATGGACGACGAAGCCGACGGAGACGAGCCCATCCTCGAAATGATAAAGGAAGGAACCGCCGCCGGTTCGATCATCAAGCGGCCAGCCAAAGGAGTGCTGAACGAGGCCCGGCCGGTGCAAGGAAGGATCAACCCGCCACAGCTCCTTGAGGCCGAGGCCGAATTTCTGCGGCTCGCAATTTTGATCGAGGCCGAATTTCGCGATAAGCATTTTGGCGAGCGAGCCGCGGGCGCCTTCCGCGATGAGCGTATATTTTCCGCGCAGCTCCATGCCGCGGGTGAAACCGCTCTTCGATTGGCCATCGCGGGCGATGCCCATATCGCCCGTCACAACGCCCAATACCTCGCCCGCCGCGCCATAAAGCACCTCGGCGCCGGCAAAGCCCGGAAAGATGTCAACGCCCAGAGCCTCGGCCTGCCGTCCCAGATAGCGCACCACATTGCCAAGCGAGCCGATGAAATTGCCATGATTGTTCATCAGGCGCGGCAGAACGAAATTGGGTAGCTGGAAAGCCCGCTTCTCGCTCAGATAATAGAAGCGATCGGCCGCAACCTCAGTCTTCAAGGGACGGTCGTCATCCCGCCGCCATTCGGGGAGCAGAAGGTCTAGCGCGGCTGGGTCGATGACCGCGCCGGACAGAATATGGGCACCAAGCTCACTACCCTTCTCGATGAGGACGACCGAAAGACCGGGGTCCAATTGCTTGAGACGGATCGCGGCGGCAAGGCCGGCGGGGCCGGCGCCCACGATCACCACATCGAAATCCAGACTTTCGCGTGGCGGCATTTTGATCTCACTCTCGGTCAATGTCGTTCCCCGAAAACTCTGTTTGCCTGAAGGGAGGAAATTTTAAATCGCCAAATTTCGATCAGGAACCAGATCGTTGCGTGTCGCTCTTCCCTGGATTTAGATAGACGATCCGCAGCACATTGAAAGCGGATGGGCATCATGCAGGACAAGCTCGTTGAAGTTTTGCGCTGGTATCAGGATATGGGCGTCGACATCGCCGTCGATGATTTTCCCCATGACCGCTTCGCCCAGTCGCGCGCTGCCCCCGCGAAATCCCTACAGTCGTCCGCTACGGATGACCCGCCCCCGAGCCGCCGGGCAGCCGCCGCGCCAGAAGCTCCGGCTTTCAGCGCCAGCGCCATAGAGGCTACGGCATCGGAAACGGCCGCGAGCGCCCGGACTCTCGAAGAGCTGCGGGAAAAGCTTGCGGCGTTTGAAGGCTGCGGCCTCAAAGCCACCGCGACGCGGCTGGTCTTCGGCGATGGCAACCCCCACGCGAAAATCATGTTCATCGGCGAAGCTCCTGGCGCAGATGAAGACCGCCAGGGCGTGCCCTTTGTCGGCCGCGCCGGACAATTGCTCGACAAAATGCTGGCCGCGATCGGGCTCGACCGAACCAAGGTCTATATCGCCAATGTGGTCCCCTGGCGTCCGCCCGGCAACCGGACGCCGACGCCACTTGAAACAGCGGCCTGCCTGCCCTTCACCCGCCGGCAGATTGCCCTCGTTGATCCAAAAATTCTGGTTTGCCTCGGCGTGGCGGCGGCGCAGACCCTTCTCGGAACGAAGGACGGCATCATGCGGCTGCGCGGCCGCTGGTTTGCCTTTCATCTGGACGATCACGAAATCCGGGCGCTCGCCATGCTGCATCCAGCCTATCTTCTGCGCCAGCCCGCACAGAAAAAGCTGGCCTGGGCAGATTTGCGGCTCCTCGCCAAGGATATCGACCGGCAGCGGATTTTCGATGAGAGGCGAAAAGTCTGAACGAGAGCTTGGCAGTTTCTCTTGGAAAGTGGCGAGAGAGACGGGACTTGAACCCGCGACCTCCGGCGTGACAGGCCGGCGCTCTAACCATCTGAGCTACTCCCCCGCATCGGAACGTTGCGCGCTCCAAATTGCAGAACTGCCGGATAAGATAGGCGCGAAGCCAAGTCAAGCACTGGTGCGCGGAGTCCGATTGGCACTGATGACGTTCTTCTGCCTATGATTTCTCATGCGTCCCCGAGCACCTTCATGCAACCGTCGCATTGAACCCGAGCAAAACTCTCGCCTCGCAATCCGATTTGAGAAATCGATCTATCAGCCTTATCTTATAGTGTAACTATAATTTTGTTATGCAAGCTATTGATTTTATTGGTAGGCGGTGACGGACTCGAACCGCCGGCCCTCTCGGTGTAAACGAGATGCTCTACCGACTGAGCTAACCGCCCACGCAACCATGCCCACTCGTTGGTTGCACAGTGACGACACACCGTCAACGCTTTAGCGCTAAGCCAGACCGAAGCCAATTGACAATCTATAAGCGCCCCTGTTTCAACAGCCGATGAATTCGGTGCCGTCTCGTTCCATGGTGATCTTAAAGGTACCAGGCGGCTGTGGGATATTACGCTCGAGGAGGTCTCTGAAGCTGGAGGTTGTCTTAATCGTTGCCATCCCCTCCGGCGAAAAAGTCTTCTCATGGTATACCAACGGCGCGAGCAACGGATTGGTCAGCAAATGCGAGAAGGCATCGACGGCCACCATTCGCATGATCAGCGGCGTCACGGCTAGTCGCGGTGGAATGTCCTCGGCAAAAATCCCGACAAAAAATTCGATGTTGTCGACGTGACCATAGACTTGCCTCAGGCCATCGATGACCTGCGGGTCACTCGTGATCTGAGCGAAACGCGTCACTCTTGGATATCGAAAGGTTTCTCGATAGTCATTGTAAGTGCCGAGCTTGTTGTCTCGCCCTTGCTTAATGCTAAAACCTTCGACCGGCATGAGGAAGTGTGGAGTGTTGAAGAGGCCAAGCTTACGAGCGGCCGTGTTGCTCGCGCTATCGAATCCACAACCCAGACCGTCCTGCAGCAACCGCGTGTTATCGAATTCGAAGGAATCCATTTCTAGAAAATCATTGTGCCATTTTGCCTTTTCGGGGACGAGGCTGTGCCATCGATAAAGCAGATTGAATTCGATCGGAATCCAATTTGGCCGGTTCCATTCAGCGCGGTAGGAAGCTGCCGGTTCAAAAAGAAGGCTGAGCCAGGCTGATGAAATGTGGTTGATATATTCCTCAACCGCTATCTTCATGACCAGAACGATGTTGATATTGCGTGCGGTCTGAAATACGCGCTCATCGTCCCATGCCGGGTATGTGCGTTCGAGCAAGCGACAAAGACGATTGTGTTCACGTAAGAAAAGCGTATTCATCATTGCAGTAAAGGTGGTGCCGTTTGCGCGTTCTCCCCCAAAAGCGAACAGGGAAGCCCGTCTATCCGCGGCAATATCGCGTGGTAGGCGGGCCGGATCCGGTACAGACGCGAATTTCGGGTTTTTTTCTCCGGATGCAAGGTAGAGGCGGGGTGCCCATTCCTCTCCATTGACAAATTCTGATTTCAGTTGGCCTCGCTCTCCTTGGACGTTCGAGAGACGACGCAGAGATTGGGTGACATCTTCGGTCAGTCCGTAAAGAGGGTTAAGATCGATTTGATGCGGGCTTTTCGTCTTTGTGCGATCGGTGTCATCAGTCAGAAGCCAACCATCGGTGAACCATTGCGCAAAGACCGGGAACAGTAATGTGGAACGCTCTGACAGTTTTGGACCGTTGGGAGCGGTTGCAAATAGCTTGACGACGGTATCGACCGGGGGCAAGTCCCGCGGCTCTTGAGGCGGCAGATAGCGGTCGAAAAATGTGCGATCCGTTAGCGAATGCCAGGATGTATAAGAGTTGAGCGTGCTCAAGGGCAGAGGCCGTGCCGGTGCCTTGCGGACGAGACAATTAACAAGCAATTTGTTCAAAAGCCGCGCTAAAAAAGGAATGCGATTCACCAGATCCCAGAATGAGCGCATTCGTGGGCTCGATATAAGCCAGGCCTCGATCCGATTGCTCAAACCGTCCCGGCTCGTATCACGTGGGCTTGAAGGGCTTGCGGCGGCGGGAGGCTTAGACATCACCTACCTCCGGGAACAGTTCGGGCACGAACGCATTCAATCGCACGCTTCGCAACCTCAGTCGGTGGCGGCTCGAGAGACCCGGTCTATAGTCACTGGCGATGTTGCGTGATTTGGAACGATATTGATTTATATTTACAGCGTTCCATCTGCTTGGCAGAAATAGCCACCTTTCCGCAGATTCCGCGCGCCCCTTGGCTTGCATCATCCGATCCCCCCCTCGATCATGGCGCGACCGCACGGAATATACATCGTGCGGCCGCCACTCCTGACAGATGCAAAAAAACACTAAACGAATACGCTCCATTTTGGCAAGGATAGATTAGGTGAGGAACGGGTCGCCCGCCAGGCAGGTCGTGGCTCTGAATGGGATAATCTCGCCTCCGCCTGGTCGGAATGTGAAAAATGGATCACCTGATTTTTGTTCCAATCCCGCTCTGAATGAGTAGTATAAATCCCGTTTCATGATTTGGATCGATTTGACCCAAAATCATCGTGCTTTGGTATCGGCGTAGGGTGCCGATGATGCGCCAAGTTTGGGGGGAATATGCAAAGCGAAAAATATATTCTCTATGATCCTTCGATTGAGGTCACCCAGCCTCGAGAGGCCGAGCTCATTGACAAGATCGTAAGTTCCATCAAGCGGACTAGTCAGCGCTCCTTCATCAGATACGATCATGGAATCCGTCAAGCGCATGCCAAAAGCCATGGTATTCTGAAGGGCGAGATGACCGTTTATCCGGACTTGCCGGAGCATTTGCGGCAGGGACTCTTCGCTCAAGCCCGCAGCTACCCCGTCATTGTCCGCCTGTCCACGGCGCTTGGCGCACTTCGCAGCGATCGGGTTCGCGCCGGTCGCGGCATTGCAATCAAAATCATTGGCATAGAGGGGAAGAAAGCTCTGCCCGACTTCGACCAATCGGCCAATCATGACATCCTCATGGCCAATGTTCCAACCTATTTTGCCAATACCGCTGCCTATTCGAAGGTGCAGTATCTTTTCGAGTTGATGCCGATTTTCCCAGATCTCATACTTAGGATTTTTGGGTTTGGGGCACGATCCGCCCGGAAGCTTCTTGAGGCAATTGGCGTTGATCCTCCAGGCCGGATCAAGCTTTTCAGTGATCCAGGACACAATATTCTCGGGGAGACCTTCCATTCAATGGCGGCAATCCGGTTTGGCGATTACATTGCGAAATTTAGCTTGGTACCATTTTCATCGTCAGTTCGCCAGCTAGCAGGCAAGCCGATTGCGCCGGTCGATGATGCGTTGCGACAGTGCGTCGTCCAATTCTTCAAGAACAATAGCGCTGAATATGAGCTACGCGCTCAACTTTGTACGGATCTCAAGCCAATGCCGGTCGAGGATGCCTCGATCGAATGGCCGGAAGAATTATCGCCTCATCAGCCGATTGCCCGCATTACTCTGCCGGTTCAAGATGCCTATAGTGCGAAGCGGCGGGCCTATGGAGATGACATTCTTTCATTCAGCTCGTGGCGTTGTCTTGCTGATCACCAACCTTTGGGATCGATCATGCGCCTCCGCAAAATCGCTTATCAAACATCAACGGTTTTCCGTCATGATCAGAATGGACAGCCGATCGAAGAACCAAAACACATAGCTGAATTGCCGGATTGAACGGCAAATTATAGCTTCAGAGGTAACGATTGATCGTCCGTCGAGCTCTGAATGCGGAAAAGCCGGCTACTAGGGTGGAACGCAAAGAGCAGTCTTCTTCGAGTGAGTTCTCGAGCCTTTTTATCGTTTTTTCAGATTTGACTTTGAACATGGCCGCTTTTTTGGTGTCGCCTGCGAACTCGTGAATGGCTGATGCTGTCGCGTAAACTCTCCAGGCGGCAAGCGGTAGTGTGAAGTTGTCAACGATCTCGACGGCCTGCGACACTTGCGTCCGGGCCTTCTCCGGATCTCCCTCGGCGAGTGCAATCTTGGCCAGGGATTCATGTGACAAAGCCAGATAAGTGCGTTCAGGTGGCTGCACTGTGATCTCAAAAAGTCGGATCGCTTGATCTTGCGCCCGGTCTAAATCGCCCACTTCAAGCCAATACCCAAATAAATTATAGTGGAACTGAGGGCGGATTGTGCAATCCATGTCTATGCCGGTATCGATGCGGCGCTGGATCGTTTCGAATTGAGCCAATGCCAATGGGTAATTTTGTAGCCCAAGATAAACCTTGGCCAGAAGGGTCCGACCGAGAAAGAACACGAATGGATTCATTTCGGTGCTTGGGGTGAGCGCCTCCTCGCAATACAGTCTCGCCTTTTCAAAATCCATGGCTTCGGCATGCAGCCATCCGATGGTCAAATGGCAGAGAACTCTGGCTGCGAAGTTCTCGTTCTTTTCCGTGATGGCCAATGCTGCCGCGGTGTTTTGCTTCAGCCTCTTCCACTCCCCAAGGTGGAGCAGCGCGAAGGACTCGACTAAATTGTACAAAACATACAAATATACCTCTCCGGCCGCTTTTGCGAAGTTCTGACCTCTGGCTGCTGCGGCGCAGCATGCTCGGTAATCAGAGGTCAGATATTCCAGAATGCATTCTATCGAGCATCGTCTCATCAAAATGGTGAGGTCCTGTTCCTCTGCCGTCAATTTCACGCTGTTGCGGCAAATTTCGGCGTCTTCGGATCGCCATCCCTTGAGATAAAGACCCAAGTTCGCTCGATTTCCTTCAATCAAGCCGGAAAAAATGGTGTCATTGAGGCCCCAGCTCTTGGAGACGGCTCTTTCCGCAAGCTCAATACATTCTTTGCGATCCGCGTAAAGATAGAACCGGCTGAGATCCAACAGCCCACTGACCTCCAAGCGAGTCTCTCGGTTTTCCTCGGCACAAACAATCATTTCCTTGAGATCATCGAGTGAACCTATCATATCCCCGGCAGATCGGCGTACCCACCCTCTCTGTTGCAGAAGTTGTATCCGAACTTTCTGGTCGTGATCAGGAAGACGGTCGACGAGATTAAGGGCGCGGGTCAGATAGTTGGCTGCTTCCTGATTGGCAAAGCGCTTAGCCGAGTGCTCAGCCCCCACTTGAAGATAGCGCAAAGCTTTCGCAAATTCGCGGCCCTGCTCGAAGTGGAGCGCAAGTACAGGCGCAATTTCCATGGATCGAGAACCGTATCCTTCTTCCAATCGCTCGCCAAGCCGCCGATGCAACTGAATACGTTGGCCCGGCGCTAGCCGTTGATAGAGGAGCTCTTGGTATAGGGCGTGTCGAAAAGCGTAGGACGCCGCAACTGTTCCATCCTGCCATTCAGCGACACCTGCGCAGGCAATGAACTGAACCTTCCGGACGAGATCCTTGCAAGCCAGTTCCACGTCCGAGAGATCTCGATCGACCGCAGCCGCCACCGCAGCTGCAGAAAACTCCGTTCCTATCGCACTTGCAGCTTCGAGAAGACGCTGATCGTCAACATTCAAGCGATCGATCTGGCAGGTGATCATCTCACGGAGATTAAGCGGGATGTCGTTGCCCGAGACCACTTCCTTGGATGCCAGATGCCAGCGTCCATCGACTTGGAACATCTCTTTCTTGGCAACGAAATAGTTGACGAGCGAAGCAAGAAATAGCGGCTGTCCTTCAGTTCGCTTGAAGACCTGTGGAACCAGCACCTGGGTGAGCCCAGCATCATTGAATCGTGCTTCCAGATATTCTTCGACTTCCCCTAGGGAGAAGCGGTCAAGCGCGAGTTCTTTGGAGCATCCATGAATCTGTAACTCTTGATGAACAAGCCGTATTGGATGCTTTCCCATCATCACATCGCTTGGCCTGTAAGTCGCCAGCACGAGTACGGAAGCCTTTTGCCGGCGGCGAGCAAACAGGGACAAGGCATCTAAAGTCGCGAAATCGCCCCAGTGGAGATCTTCAATAACTAAGATCAAAGGATGATCCGAGCTAACGGCTTCAATCAACTCGCAAAACTCGCGCAACATCCGTTCCCGTGTCGTTCCGAAAATCTCGCTTTGAAGAGAGGCACGCTCTTTGGCGTCGAGGAGACCCGGCATTTGAGCGAGCCAAGTTGGTGCTCGCTCCCGAAGCTTCTTCAGGAAAAGATCGCCGCTCCTTTCCCTGCAGCATTCCTGTAGCGCTTCGATCAAGGGGAGAAAGGCTTCATTGGTTCCGAATTGCTCAATGCAGCGACCCCACAGGACACCGACACCGCGACAGATCGGCCGCTCCAGGAGCATTTCGACCAATGTCGTCTTTCCGATTCCGGCTTCACCTGTAATGAATATGACCTGTCTATTGGCGGAGAGTACCTGCTGAAATATTCCTTCCAATGTTTCGATTTGATTCGCTCGTCCCACCCTCCAGCGCTGAGGCGGTGAGGCCTCGGAGCAAAGTACCAACCTCCTCTGATCGGTTCGCGGCTCGTCTTCGGAAGGGGAAGCCACAGTGACAGGGGCTATAAATCGGTATCCTCGTCGTGTCACGGTCTCAATGTAACGTGGATCATTTGAATCATCACCCAATGCCATCCGAAGACCGTTGATCGCGACACTCAGACTTGAATCGCTGACATGCAGATTAGGCCACACGGCCTGGAGCAACTCGTTCTTGGTTACTAATTCTCCGGGCCGGTCGATCAGCTGACACAGCACTTCAAACGGCTTGGGAGCGAGAGGAATACGCTCATGTCCGTGCCAGAGCAGAGCGCCGGCGCGGTCCACGCGGAAATCTGCAAAAATCAGGCAGCCCTTTTTCACGGCGACTATTCCCCCTACGCTCTTATACTTTTGCCGACATTAAGCGAAAATTTAGCGAAATATAAGGGCAACTTAAGGACAATCGATCACCTGAAGAGCTATTACTTAAAAACCAGAGCTGATTAATCTTTGTGCAGATCTCGATTCACTGCGGGAGTTCAAAGTGCAAGCGACTTGTTCTCTCGAATCGACGCAGCTGCTTGAGAACCCGGCCACCGGAGATCAAGTAAAAGCGGAACTGTTGGGCGATTTGATCGCAAGGGTCGGTCTCGGGGTGCTTGTCGTCGCCGCGGATCGACGCATTGTCTATGCGAACAAAACAGCTGACGCTCTGATGCAGGCTCGCTACAAGCTATATTGCAAAGACGGCTGCTTGAACTCCACTGATTTTGTATCTTCGAGAAAATTACAGACGCTCATTGCTGATGCAGCGACAAATGGCAATGAGCCTCGGCGAGAGGGATCGCTGATTCTTCCTGCGGAGGATGGCTCGCCACCTTTCGTTATACATGTTGTACCACTAGCACTTCATGGTGATTTTTGTTCCAGCAATGAAAAAGCTCTTGTTGGTCTTATCGTCATAGATGGCCGGCAAGGTGTCAGAGATCGTTTAAGGGCCTTTGTGAATCTCTTTTCCTTGACCTTTGGGGAATCGCGCGTCGTCGCCCAGCTAGTCTCGGGACAAGGGCTTAAGACGGCCGCCTGTCGCTTGAACCTTGCGCCATCAACGGTGCGTACACATCTCACACGAATTATGGAAAAGACGGGCACCCACCGGCAGGCTGAGCTTATCAAAGTTTTTTATGAAGTCACTCTGCCCCAGTAACAGCCGGCTGAAATTCCAAAGCCAGCATAGAGATTGAGGGCGTCTTTCAGTCAGACCGTGCGCGCAGAGATCATCACAGCAAGACGTTCTCCTGTAGTATTGTCTAGAATGAGAGTTCCTCGCAGCCCACCCCTTCCGCACTCCTTGCATACGGGTCCGCACACGCCGGTTTGGTCGATTATGCAGCGCACTCGCTGGCAGCGAGGAAACGAAGGCTGAGGCGAGTGCGGAAGTCGTCATTGGGTGGGACGGAGCAACGGCCAGAGCGTGAGTTTTGCTAAGCGCTGGCTTCAACGCTTCCCGAGGAACTACACGGCGACAGGCGCCGCGATCGGCGGGTAGGGATCATAGGAGGCAAGTTCTATGTCCTCGAAGCGAAAATCGAAGATCGAATTGATTTTCGGATTGACCGTCACCCGCGGTAAAGGGCGCGGTGTTCGGGCCAGCAGAAGCTCTGCCTGTTCAAGATGGTTTTGGTAGAGATGGGCGTCACCTAGCGAAAGCACCAATTCACCGGCAGCTAGACCGGTCGCTTGGGCGATCAGCTTTGTCAGCAAGGCATAGCTTGCGATGTTGAAGGGCAGCCCTAGGAACACATCCGCAGAACGCTGGTAGAGCTGACAGGAGAGGCGTCCTTGTCCCTGTGCATCGGCGGAAACATAGAATTGAAAGAGGCAATGACAGGGGGCGAGCGCCATCGCCTTGAGATCGGCGGGGTTCCAGGCTGAGACAACAAGCCGGCGGGAAAATGGATTGTTTTTGATTTCCTCCACCACAGCGGCCATTTGGTCGATTGTGTGCCCGTCCGGCGCGGACCAGGCGCGCCATTGCTTGCCGTAGATCGGCCCTAGATCGCCCTCCTCATCGGCCCATTCATCCCAGATGCCGACCCCGTGTTCCTTGAGATACGCGATATTGGTATCGCCTCGTAAAAACCACAAAAGCTCGTAGACGATTGATTTCCAATGCAGCTTTTTGGTTGTGAGCAGCGGAAAACTGTCGCGCAAGTCGAAGCGCAACTGGTGGCCGAAAAGCGAGTGCGTGCCAGTCCCCGTGCGATCCATCCGAACCTCGCCATCGCGCAGAATTTTGGCAAGAAGGTCGAGATAATTTTGCATTTGCACAGCTTTCGCGTCGATTCGGCGGGCGGCAAGGGTTTATTGCAGCCTTGCCACCTTCCATCAAGCACGCTTCCATCAAGCACGGCCAGGGC
>DATJTB010000195.1:0-25370 GCA_035503795.1 Methylocella sp. | reverse complement strand
CTTTTGCGTCGTCCCAACTCACATGGATCACCGGCCGCTTGCCGCGTCCCCACCCGTTATCGCCGGGCCGATAGCCGTTGCAGCCGCCATCCGCGACGCAGGCGTCCCATTCGTCGAAGGTCACCTCATATTTGGAAACGGCGAAAGGCTTGGCGATCGTCACCTGATGCTGCGGACCTTCATCATCATACCGACCCGCCTCATTCTTGGGCGAGCCCATGGTGAATTGGCCAGCGGGCACATTGAATCCGAACGGCCCTTGAGCCTGCCCTTAGAGCGGGATGAGCAAAAGTGTGAAGCGGTTTTGCGCTCGCATCCCGCTCTGATCTAATGCAGGAGGCGGGGTTGCGGCCCACCGGCCGGAGCGGGGCGCTTGACCGGCGCCGGTAGTTTCCCAGCCGTTTCGTCGAAGAGCTCGGCCAATTTTTCCGTCATCGCGCCGCCGAGCTCCTCGGCATCGACGATGGTCACCGCGCGCCGATAATAGCGGGTCACGTCGTGGCCAATGCCGATCGCGATGAGCTCGACCGGCGAGCGCGTCTCGATCTCCTCGATGATGGCGCGCAGATGCTTTTCGAGATAGGTGCCGGCATTGACCGACAGCGTCGAATCATCGACCGGCGCGCCATCCGAGATCATCATCAGGATGCGGCGTAGTTCAGGCCGCGCGAGTAGGCGCTTATGCGCCCAGTCGAGCGCCTCCCCATCGATGTTCTCCTTCAAAAGGCCCTCGCGCATCATGAGGCCCAGATTCTTGCGCGCCCGCCGCCAGGGCGCGTCGGCGGATTTATAGATGATGTGGCGAAGGTCATTGAGCCTTCCGGGCGACGCGGGCTTGTTCGCCTGCAGCCAGGCCTCCCTCGACTGGCCACCCTTCCATGCTCTTGTCGTGAAGCCCAGAATTTCGACCTTGACGCCGCAGCGCTCCAGGGTGCGGGCTAAAATATCGGCGCAGGTGGCGGCCACGGTGATCGGACGCCCCCGCATGGAGCCGGAATTGTCGATGAGCAGGGTCACGGCCGTATCGCGAAACTCGGTGTCCTTCTCGCGTTTGAACGACAAGGGCTGGTGCGGATCGGCGATCACCCGCGGCAGCCGGGCCGGATCGAGCAGGCCCTCTTCAAGGTCGAACTCCCACGACCGGCTCTGCTGCGCCATCAGGCGGCGCTGCAGACGATTGGCGAGCCTCGAGACGATCGAGGACAGATTGCCCAACTGCTTGTCGAGATAGCCGCGCAGCCGGTCCAGTTCCTCGGCATCGCACAGATCCTGCGCTGCAATCACCTCGTCATATTTCCGGGTGAAGATCTTGTAATCGAAGCCGTGCGGATCGGCGCGGCGGTTTTGCGGGGGCCGCAGCATCTCGCCGGCCTCCTCGGATTCACTCATCTCGCCTTCGGCATCGAATTCACCGGAAGGCTCGCTTGATGCGTCGATCTCATTTTCCTCAGCGAATTCGGGAACGGCATCCGCCTGCTCGGATCGGCTGGTATCGGCCGTCTGATCCTCGGCCCGCTCGTCGGAGCGTTGATTTTCGCCGCCTTCCGGCTCGCCGACGGCGCCCTCGCTCTCCTCTTCGGGTTCGCCTTCAAGGCTACCCTCACTCATCACTTCGAGCGCCGTCAGCAGTTTGTGGACGGCGCCGGCAAAGGCGCGCTGATCCTCGATCTGCAGGCTAAGTCCATCGAGCTCGGCACTCGCCCGCTCCTCGATAAAGGAGCGCCATAGACCGACGATCTTCTCCGCATGTTTAGGTGGCTTCAGCCCGGTCAGCCGCTCGCGCACGATCATGGCGAGCGCATCTTCGAGCGGCGCATCGGCACGATCATTGATATCGGCGCTGCGGGCGCGCTGGAACCGGTCGTCGAGCATGGCATGAATATTGTGGGCGACCCCTTGCATCCGGCGCGAGCCGAGCGCCTCCACCCGCGCCTGCTCGACCGCATCGAAAACCGCCCGGGCCCCTGGCGCCTGCGGCGTGAGACGGCGGTGTGTCTCGCTATTGTGACAGGCAAGCCGCAGGGCCATGGCGTCGGCATGGCCGCGCAGAATGGCCGCCTCCCGCGCATCGAGCTTGCGCGGCGGCTCGGGCAGGCGCGCCTTCACAAGGCCCTCCGAGCGCACGAGGCTCGGCCGCTCGGGCGCGAAAACCACTTCGGCAAGCGGCAATTTCGCCATGGCCTTGAGACAGCCGGCCACTGCCCGCTTGAACGGCTCGCGGGGGGCCTCGGCTTTCCCGGAAGGTTTTTGATTCGAGTTCATTAGCGGAGGGGCTCTGTCTGCTCAACTCATCACGACATTGACGGCGCTCTCCGGCAGCTCCTTGCCGAAGCAGCGCTGATAGAATTCGGCCACCAACGCCCGCTCCAATTCATCGCATTTGTTCAGAAAGGTGAGACGAAAGGCAAAGCCGGTGTCACCAAAGATTTCGGTATTCTCGGCCCAGGTGATCACCGTCCGCGGGCTCATCACGGTCGAAAGATCGCCACCGATGAAGGCATTGCGGGTGAGATCGGCGACCCGCACCATCTTGTTGACCGTATCGCGGCCCTCCTTATCGGCCTGGAACCGCTTCGCCTTGGCGAGCACGATTTCGACCTCCTTGTCATGCGGCAGATAGTTCAAGGTCGTGACGATGGACCAGCGGTCCATCTGCCCCTGATTGATCTGCTGGGTTCCATGATAAAGGCCGGATGTATCGCCAAGCCCGATCGTATTCGTTGTTGAAAAGAGGCGGAATGCCGGATGCGGCCGGATCACCCGGCTCTGGTCGAGCAGGGTCAGGCGGCCGGACATTTCCAGCACCCGCTGAATGACGAACATCACATCGGGGCGGCCCGCATCATATTCGTCGAAGCAGAGCGCGACATTGTTCTGCAGCGCCCAGGGAAGAATGCCATCCTTGAACTCGGTCACCTGCAAACCGTCCTTGAGGACGATCGCATCCTTGCCGATTAGATCGATGCGCGACACATGGCTGTCGAGGTTGATGCGCACGCAGGGCCAGTTGAGCCGCGCCGCAACCTGCTCGATATGGGTCGATTTGCCGGTGCCATGGTAGCCCGTGACCATCACCCGGCGGTTTTTGGCAAAGCCGGCCAGGATGGCGAGTGTCGTATCCCTGTCGAAGAGATAGTCGGGATCGACATCCGGAACATGCGGATCGCCGGAAGAATAGGCCGGCGCTTCCATATCGCTATCGATGCCAAAAACCTGCCGCACCGAGATTTTCATGTCGGGGAGGCCGCTTGCGGCCGCCACCGCGCTTTCATCCATCATTTTATTTTGCCTTTGATTCTGTCCCGGCCGGCTTCAGAAGCTCTTTCGCGTCTTTGAACATGGAAATGAAAAGGCCAAAAAAGCTACGCATCCGATTCGTCAACGCCCAACGCAACTCAGCGCATTTGCGACGACGAAATCCAAAAATGACCCGGGCCCCAGGGGTGCCACATCGCCATCAAAGCAAGCCGCTGGCCCATTTGGTTTGGAAAGGCTCCCGATTCGGCCTTTCGTGCACGGCGACCTACGAACTCGGCTCAAACATCCTTTCAGAGTATAAATATCAAGGCCTATCTCGGGATCTCAAGCTTGAGCTTGTCAAGAATTTGCCCGGGCCTGGCGGCTGGAGCCATAAACGCCCCCTCAAGCTTGCTTCAGGGAAGTCAAATAGCGATAGGCCCGGATGATCTCACGCAATTTCTCTTCGTTCGAGCGGTCTCCGGAATTGGCATCGGGATGCAGGCGCTTGACCAGATCCTTGTAGCGGGCCTTGATCGCGGCCATGTCGACGGTATCATCAAGACCGAGCTGTTCAAGCGCCCTCATGGCGGCCAATCCATAGCGCTTTTTCGGCGCGGAATCACAAGAATAGCGCGGGCTCGCCGCGCGAAAGATGCGCGGGCTTTCCCGCGACGGATTGTCACTCTCTTCGCGAAAATTCCGGGGCCCGCGCCGCACGCCCATCGACCAGGTCGGGCGATGGCCAACCAAGGCCTCCTGCTGAAAAAGGGCCACGGCTTCGTCGCTCATGCCGTGGAAATAGTTGTAGGAGGCATTGTATTCGCGGACATGATCGAGACAGAAGCAAAAATATTTCCCCTCGTGCAAACGGCCCATGGGCGCGCGGAATTCTCCCGCCTTGCCACAGCCAGGGTACTGGCAAGGAAGCTGATCCGAGCGTGGTTCCTCTTTAATTCGGGGCTTGACCCTGATGCGGTCGAAAAGGCGTGATCTTATATCCATGCACGCCATTATGGAGTTCTTTGCGATGGCCGCAAGCGCTTCGATACAGGAAAAATAAATTGTGGCTCAGGGCCAGGTGGTTCAATATTCGGTGGTTCAATATTTGCACAGCTACCGCGGAACATTCGCCGTCATCGCGAAGCCTCAGAGCGGCCGTTGCAATGCAGCGCCGACTTAAGCCTCGATGGCGTCTGCAACGTCCTCGGTGGCTCCCCGCAATGCTGAGAGACAAAGGCTTGTCAAGAGACAACAGGTGTCCCGAAATGGAGCTCATGTCATGACAGTGAAAGATCGAATTGAGACAAAATTAGCGAGCGCCTTGACTCCCGTCTCGATCGAGGTCATCGACGAATCCCACAAACATGCGGGGCATGCGCACGCGGTCACGCGGCCGGGGACCGCCGGCGCGGCCGGAGAGACCCATTTTCGCATCAAGGTGGTCGCCGAAACCTTCAGAGGCAAGAGTCTCATCGATCGGCACCGCTCGATCCATCATCTCCTGGAGACGGAATTCGCCGGCGGTATGCATGCCCTGGCGATCGAAGCCAAGGCACCCGGCGAATAGAGGATTCGCCGTTTTTTGAGGCCGGCCGGCCAGGCCGGTTTGCGACGCGGGATGAGCAAAAGTGTGAAGCGGTTTTGCGTTCGCATCCCGCTCTAATTACGAGTAGCGATCACGTTTCACGATGATTTTGGATCGATTCGATCCAAAATCATCGTGATCTTGCCAGGGCTCGGCTTTGTCCGAGCCTCACCATACCTCTTTGTACCAATTTCGAAAATTGCACGACGCGTTCACCATGCCCCTCACCCGGGCATCCCCGTCAATGGACCGATTGGCATGACTCTGTCGTGGAGTTGGGCCATGATCCAAACCGAGCCGCCGATGATCAACCCTACGATCAGCACGCCAAAAGCCAGAGCAAGCACGGTGTTGGTATTGTCCGGAGCCGTTGTGATGTGCAGAAAAAAAATCAGATGCACGCCGATTTGTGCGATGGCGAGCGAAGCGAGGGCTGCCGGGAGCCCCGGCTCCCAGATGAAATGCGCACCCACGAGATAAAACGAGAGCGCCGTGAGCAGGACCGAGAGAGCAAGGCCAATGAGATAGCTTCGGATCCCCGCCTTGATACTACGAGTCGCCGAATCCATGAATCCCGGCGCCACGTCATCCACATTTCTTTCGTCGTTCTCGTTACTCACCGCAGTACTCCCACCAGATAGACGACTGTAAACAGTGCGACCCAGATGATATCCAGCACGTGCCAGAAAAGATTGAAGCAGAGGAGTCGACGCAGAATATTGGGACGGAAACCCTTGACGAAAACTTGCGCCATCATGGTGGCAAGCCACAGAAGCCCGGCGCTGACGTGCGCCCCATGGCAGCCCACAAGGGTGAAGGTCGATGACAAGAAAGCGCTGCGCTGGGGCTCTGCGCCTTGAGCCACCATCGCAGAGAAATCTCGCACTTCCAGGGTTAGGAAGGCAAGGCCGAGGAGTCCCGTGATCAGCAGGCTGAGCTGCGTCCAGGCCTGGCTTTTTGTATCGGTCGCAACCGCGGATAGGCCACAGGTGAAGCTTGAAGCAAGAAGGCAGCCCGTCTGCAGCGCAATGCTGGGGAGGTTGAAAAGCTCACGCCCGGACGGCCCGCCGGCGGTCGCGGTTTGCAAGACGGCGTGTGCCGCAAAGAAGGCGGAGAACATGATAATGTCGCTGACCAGGAAAAGCCAAAAGCCATAGCCGACGATCACCCGTTTGGACGCGGGCCCTCCCTCACCGTGACCCGTCGCATAGATTCCCGCCATAGCAACATCCCCTGCTATGGGAGTGTCGGCGCCGTGTCCGGCGGCGCGAGCATCCAGCCCAAGCGCTGTGGCCCCCGTTCCACTCACGCCGGTTTCCGAGCCGGAAAGCTCGGCCAGCCACTCTGCCCTGGCTTGCCGGCGCGCGCGATCGATCCGAGCGACTTCCTCAGCCGGTATCCTGTATTCCTCCACGTCCCGCCACGCGAACCACACAAAGACCACATAGGCGGCAGCAAGCCCCACACCCACCAGCCACCAGATATGCCAAATCATTGCAAACCCAGTGATGGTGGCGAAGAAAGCCACAATGAATCCTATCGGGCTGTTCGCCGGCATCTCGATTGCCTCATAGCGAGGCTCCACGGGGAGCCGCTGAGCTGCAATCGCCCGCCGTTTGATGGTCCAATAGGGCTCTTCTCCGCGCACATTGAAGAGCACGGCGAAATTGAAGGCCGGCGGCGGCGATGCGGTCGCCCATTCAAGCGAGCGGCCATCCCAAGGATCGCCCGTCATGTCGCGCAATTCGTGGCGGCGGCGGATACTGACGAGAAGCTGCGCCACCTGACATAAGGCGGCGACGCCCATGATCAGGATTCCGATGGCTGCAATCCGTATCCATGGCTGCCATATCGGCAGGTCAAAATGCTGCAACCGCCGCGTCATCCCCAAAAGCCCCGCGGCGTAGAGCGGTATGAAAACGGCGTAAAAGCCTATGAGTGTAAGCCAAAAGGCAGCCTTGCCCCAACCTTCGTCCAGCGAAAACCCAAATGCCTTTGGAAACCAATAGGTTAAGCCTGCAAAGCTAGCGAATAGCACGCTTGCTATAATGACGTTGTGGAAATGGGCAACTAGAAAAAGGCTGTTATGGAGTTGGAAATCGGCCGGCACGGTGGCTAGAAGCACACCAGTCATGCCGCCAATCACAAAAGTCACGATGAATCCGACCGCCCACATCATCGGCGTCGCGAAACGGATGCGTCCGCCATACATGGTGAACAGCCAATTGTAGACCTTCACGCCGGTAGGGATGGCGATCACAGCGCTCGCAATGCCGAATAAGGCGTTGACGTCGGGCCCAGCCCCCATGGTGAAAAAGTGGTGCAACCATACGAGGAATGACACAAGACAAATGCCCATGGTCGCCGCCACCATGGAGCGATAGTTGAACAACGGCTTGCCTGAGAATGTCGAGATCACCTCGGAGAAGATACCAAACGCCGGCAGGACGAGGATATAGACCTCCGGGTGCCCCCAGGCCCAAATCAGATTGATAAACATCATCATGTTGCCGCCGGCCTCATTCGTGAAGAAATGGAAGCCCAAATAGCGGTCAAGAGCGAGCATCGCGAGGGTGGCGGTGAGGATCGGAAAGGCAGCGATAATTAGCAAGTTGGAGGCGAGCGCGGTCCAGCAAAACATCGGCATTCTCAAATAGCTCATGCCGGGCGCGCGGGTCTTGAGGATCGTGGTGACAAAATTGATCCCGGTCAATAATGTGCCGACACCGGAGATCAGAAGCGACCACAAGTAGTAATCGACGCCCACCCCGGGCGTGTAGGGGATTTCAGATAAGGGTGGATAGGGCAGCCAACCGGCTCGTGAGAACTCGCCGACAACGAGCGAGATATTGACGAGCAGCGCGCCAGTCGCCGTAAGCCACAAGCTCGTGGAGTTCAGTGTCGGAAAGGCGACATCACGAACGCCGAGCTGAAGTGGCACCGCAAAGTTCATGAGTCCGATCACGAGCGGCATCGCCGCGAAAAAAATCATGATCGTACCGTGGGCCGAGAAAATCTGATCGTAGTGCTCGGGGGGAAGATAGCCAGGCGCGTGAAATGCGAGCACTTGTTGCAATCGCATCATAATGGCATCGATGAAGCCCCTCAGCAGCATCAGGAGGCCGAGAAGACAGTACATGACGCCGATCCGCTTGTGATCGACGCTGGTGATCCACTCCCGCCACAGATAGGGGAGGCGCCCCGTGAGAACGACCCAGGCGACCACGGCAAGGACGGCCGCGATCACCACGGAGCCGGCGATAAGCGGGATTGGCTGATCCCAAGGGATTGCGTCCCAGGTGAGTTTTCCTAGAATGCTCATTTCGCTCCTCGGGAGCGAACAGACGGGCCGCTCCCTTCGCTGTCTGGACCTGGACCCAGCGGGACCCGGCCGGTCACGATATCTTCGAAAAGACCGGGCTCGACCGACTGGTAGGTGACAGGGCTGACATTCTGGCTCTGGTGCAGAAGGGCGAGATAACCGGCACGGTCCAACCACGGGCCGGCCTCTTGCGACTTGGCGACCCACAGTGCAAAATCGTGCGCAGGTACGGCATGCAGGATGAAATGCATATCCGAAAATCCGTCGCCGCTGAATTGGCTGGATGCACCGTAAAAGTCGCCGGCATGGCTCGCTTCGAGATTGAGCTGCGTGACCATTCCGGGCATCGTGGCAATCATGGTGCCGAGCTGGGGGACAAAAAACATGTTCATGACGGCAGCCGATGTCAAAGAAAAGCGGAGCGGCACCCCAGCCGGTACGATAAGCTCATTGAGGCTCGCGATGCCCGCGTCCGGATAGATGAAAAGCCATTTCCAATCGAGCGAGACGACCTGCACTTCGAGTGGATCCTTGTGTCCCGCGATCGGCCTATAAGGATCAAGATCATGCGCGCCCATCCAGATGACGCCACCGAGAAAGTTGACAGTCAGAATGGGAATTGCCCAGACAACGAGCTCGACGCGCCCGGAATAGACAAAGTCCGGCTGATAGCGCGCTCTCCCGTTCGATGCTCGGAACCACCAAGCGAAGAGCAGCGTCGCGATGATTGTCGGGACAACGATCACCAACATAGCCTCTGACGCATTCAAAAGGATTTTCGCATTCGCTGCGCCCACTGGCCCCTGCGGGTCCAGAACGCCTCCTGAACATCCTCCAAGTGCCAAGCCTAGAAGAGCGAAAGTTGCGGCTGCCAAAAGAAATTTCAGACGCTCTGACATGAAATGCGCGAACCAGTCGACGGGCCGCCGTTTTAGCTGCATAGAACACGGATCCTGACGGGCTGAACGAGGCCTGTAGCCTATCAATTAACTTAAACGCTACACGGCAAAAATTGTTTCAAACCTGCGCTCCGATTCCTTCCCCTGTCCGGCAAGATCACGATGATTTTGGATCGAACCGATCTAAAATAATGCAACGTGATCGATTTTCGTAATTTAGAGCGGAATGTCACTCTTTTGCTCATCCAGCTCTAGAGGGCTGATGGCTGCCGTCAGAACGGGCCGTAATGAGAATTTAGACGGAGATCGCAATGATGCTGGAGCCGCTTTGACATCACGCGGCATTCATGTCTCAAAACGCTTCGAACGCGGAATGGCTTCGTTCGACTTTTGGCAATTCCCGCCTGACAAAGTCGTTCAACCCCTTATCCGTGCCAGTGAGGGAATAGTCGGAGTAAAACGTTTGGAGTTGCGTCAAAGCCGCCGTCATCATTGAAATATAAAGGCCGTCAAATTTGCCATTCTGCGCAGAGGAAAGCGTTCTCAGGTCGGCGGCCTGGGACGGGAGCAGATTGGGCGCCGCGAGTCGCCGGGCACCGGGGCCAACCTTTCCCGTAAAGGGTGAGCGCAGGGAAACCACAGCATTATTCACATTGACGAAAGGCGCCAAGGAAGCGCCCGCCGGTGTTTGCTCTTTCACCAGGGTTTGCGCCAATTGCAGGAGCTTGCCATTCTGCGTCTTGCTGATCGCCAGCCGGCTCGCTGTAGTAATGAAATAGATCGTAGGGATGGCATTCGAAACCAAATGCGCCATCGCATCGGCTGGCGTTGGGCTGGCCGCCTGAGGCGCGGGAGAATCCGGCGCCGGTTCAGCCATTTCGCCGGCCTGCGCAAAAACCGGGTTGGCCAAGATCAAACCCGCCCAAAGGCTGAAGACTAAAGCCAAAGGGTAAGAGACAAACCGGCGCCGGATTCGTTCCCTGGAGCCAAATGGGCCGTCGGGCAACCGGGACTTTGGCAAGAAGGGCATGGCCGAGACTTTGCCTTTTCTTTGCAGGCACTGTTGACAGTCTAATTCGATCGAGTCTTCAAGAATAGAAAATTTTAGCCTATTTCAGACGGCAAGCGCCTGACCAGCAGTGAGCGGCCGTCCTGGCCAAGCCTCTGAAAGCGTCATGATCCTCATCGAGGAAGCGGGGCCAATGGCTCGGCAGAGGTGTTGAGTTTGGGCTTCATCGCGGCTTTTTTCATGGTAGATTTGCCTGACCCTTGATGGAGCTTGGCCAGTTCTTCATAGGTCGCCTGCAAGGCGAAAGCCCTGGCCTGGGTGACTCGCAGTGCGCAAAAGCCATGCACGTCCTCACCCTTGTAGCGGCGGCAGATCTCGACGCGTTCGGAAGAGAAGCCGGCCTGCTCGCTGGCGATTTTCCTGATGGCCTCACGGTCCTTGCCGGCTTCTTTCATGAGACTACGAAAGTTCAAGCGCAACGCGGTCTCGGCATGGCTTCGTTCCCGCTCGAGGGAATTCACCTGGTCCGGTCGGAAATCCTGGCCGGGCGGTCCCCACAGACCGGCCGGCGCCACGCGGCAGTCGGCGGCATTGAAATCACAACTGGGCGGGGAGCGTTCAACGAGAACGGCTCCGTCTAGGATATCGATGGAAAAGGGGCAGGCGGGTATATCGGCCAAATAGCGCAATATCCCTCTCGGCCGCCCTGCGAAGCTCGCCGGAATTGGCGCGTCCGCGACAACTTCAACTTGGCATGGTTCGCCGGGATGCGAAATGGTTTGGCCGGCGAGCGATAATTTGGTGATCGCAACGGACTTGTCCGTGGCACGCTCGACCAGAATTGCGCCGGCATTTCCATCCTGAGCGAGTTCAAGGCCGAAAATCGTGTCCTCGGAAGGCGGCCTTAGGACGGCCGGATTGGGCTTGGCGGACGCTACCAGGGGACGGCGGTTTTGTGGTCCTGCAGTGGAAGTTCCGGGCGGGGCGGCTTGCACGGCCCCCGGAAGAAGCAGTTGCGCACGCGCGAGCCCAGGGAGCCAAAGCACTGCGAAAAGCACCACAAGAAGACCCTGAAGACATTGTCGCACTGAAGTCATCTCGATGCCAATGCCTCAATCTTCTTCTGATCCGGGTTGAACGGAGAAGCGGATGGCGTGATTTGCCTCGATTACTTTGACGAATCAAGGCAAACTTACCGAATTGAGGCGGCGCGAACCCTAGAGCGTTTCCCGCTTCCATAGAATCGGGAACCGGCTAGCTTTTTGATTTATCGCATTTTCTCAACGCGAACCGATATCCACTTCGCTGGAAAATGCTCTGGTTCCGGCTTAGAACCGGGTCTCGCCGTTCGAAACAGCTTATTGATTTTACTTGACTTAGGCGCGTGGCTCATTCTTCAGCTCTTGCGAGAGAGGCCTTTTGCGGCCTGCGGGAAACGGGACTTGCCCGAAGACCTTGCTCTTCGCCAAGCACAGGATGGATGAGACTTTGACAAACCCGGGATGAGGCCGTGGACCGTTCTCGGTGGCCTCCAACCCTTTGGAAATGAAGACCACAAACCTCTGGCAAAGTCTTGTGGCTTTTTCTCGACGGCCTTGCGCGCCTTCGACCTCCGCTTATATTCGGTTTATCTTGCGTTCCAACGCGATCATCCCAATTTAAGCGCAATCGGGGACAAGGCGGATCAATCAATCGCCCATCGGCTGGATCGCTTCGGGATCAGCTGGTCTTGCGCATCGAAAGGACAATAATCATGGGTAAAGTCATCGGCATCGACCTCGGAACCACCAATTCTTGCGTAGCGGTGATGGAGGGGGCAAGCCCGAAGGTCATTGAGAATGCCGAAGGGGCAAGAACGACACCTTCGATCGTCGCCTTCACCGACGATGGCGAGCGTCTCGTCGGGCAGCCGGCCAAGCGGCAGGGCGTCACCAATCCGGAACGGACTTTCTTTGCCATCAAGCGGCTGATCGGCCGGACCTTCGATGATCCGATGACCAAGAAGGACATGAGTCTCGTTCCCTATAAGATCAACCGGGCGGCAAACGGCGATGCTTGGGTCGAGGCGGATGGAAAGCCTTACTCACCTTCGCAAATCTCGGCCTTCATCCTGCAAAAGATGAAGGAAACTGCGGAAGCCTATCTTGGTTCGCCCGTCACTCAGGCAGTCATCACGGTTCCGGCCTATTTCAACGACGCGCAGCGGCAGGCGACCAAGGATGCGGGCAAGATCTCCGGTCTTGAAGTGTTGCGGATCATCAATGAGCCGACAGCCGCAGCCCTCGCCTATGGCCTCGACAAGAAGGGCAGCGGCACCATCGCCGTTTACGATCTCGGCGGCGGCACGTTCGATATATCGATCCTCGAAATCGGCGATGGCGTTTTCGAGGTGAAATCGACGAACGGCGATACTTTCCTTGGCGGTGAGGATTTCGATACCCGCCTTGTCGAATATCTCACCGGTGAATTCAAGAAGGATAATGGGATCGACCTCAAAAAGGATAAGCTCGCTCTGCAGCGGCTGAAGGAAGCGGCGGAAAAGGCCAAGATCGAGCTCTCTTCAGCGACCCAGACGGAGATCAACCTGCCCTACATCACGGCCGATGCCACGGGACCGAAGCATCTTGCCTTGAAGCTCACCCGGGCCAAATTCGAGGCTCTGGTCGAAGACCTGATCCAGAAAACGGTCGAGCCGTGCCGCAAAGCTTTGAAGGATGCAGGCCTCAGCGCCGGCGAGATCAACGAGGTTGTACTTGTCGGTGGCATGACCCGCATGCCCAAAGTGCAGGAGGTGGTGCGCGGCTTCTTCGGCAAGGAGCCCCATAAGGGAGTCAATCCTGACGAAGTGGTGGCGATCGGCGCGGCGGTTCAGGCGGGTGTCCTGCAAGGTGATGTCAAGGATGTGTTGCTCCTTGACGTGACGCCCCTTTCCCTTGGCATCGAGACGCTTGGCGGCGTGTTCACCAGGCTGATCGAGCGCAATACGACGATCCCAACCAAGAAGAGCCAAGTGTTCTCGACGGCCGAGGACAATCAGACCGCGGTCACGATCCGGGTTTTCCAGGGCGAGCGCGAAATGGCGGCCGACAACAAATTGCTCGGCCAGTTCGATCTCGTCGGAATTCCGAGCGCACCTCGCGGCATCCCGCAAATCGAGGTCACCTTCGATATCGACGCCAATGGCATCGTCAATGTCTCGGCGAAGGACAAGGCGACCAACAAGGAGCAGCAAATCCGCATTCAAGCCTCAGGCGGCCTTAGCGAGGTGGACATCGACAAAATGGTCAAGGACGCCGAATCGCATGCGGCCGAAGATAAGAAGCGGCGCGAGCTGGTCGATGCCAAGAACCACGCCGAGGCGATGATCCACACGACGCAAAAGTCGCTCGACGAGTATGGCTCCAAGGTTGCCCACTCAGACAAGAGCGCCGTCGAAGCCGCGATCACCGCGCTGAAGGGCGTCCTTGAAGGCGATGATGCGGAGACGATCAAAGCAAGAACGAACGACCTAGCGCAGGCCTCCATGAAACTGGGCGAGGCGATGTATAAGTCGGCGCAGGAGCCCACCGGGGGTGGCACGGGTGGTGCCAAGGACGATGTCATTGATGCCGATTTTAAGGAAGTCGGCCCCGATGACAAATCGAAATCAGCCTGAGGAAAAAGCGTTGCCCGCGGATGATGATTTTGGACCCTTGGGTCCAAAATCATCATTTCATGCAAATGATCGATTCGAAGAATGTCGAGGGTTTAGGCGGAAAGCCACTATCCCATTTTCGCATCCCGCTCGGGAGCGGCGATTTGCCCTTCAAGATCATTTCCCGGTTGTGAGAGGCACGAAATCTTAAATCCCTTGTACGGGCTTGGCTTCTGGTTCGTCCCTTGCACGAGGTGCATCCGTTGCCGGGAGCCATGCCTGCCGGGACCGGGCCTCGACCTTCAGACCGGGGTCCATTATGTTGCGGGATGCGCACACCGGCGGCGGGCGAGAGGTTTTTGGCTATCCGGGAATCGGAGCTGAGTATAAAGGGGGCGAAAGGCCCTCAAAGCAAAGGGATTGGAACGCAAAGCCGATGATCAGGCGGGACTATTATGAAATTCTGGGCGTTTCCAAGAGCTGCTCGGACGCCGAGATGAAAGCGGCGTTCCGCAAGCTGGCGATGCAATACCATCCCGACCGCAATCCGGGCAATGCGGAAGCCGAGCATCAGTTCAAGGAGTTGAACGAGGCCTATCAGATCCTTTCCGATGCGGAGAAGCGGGCCGCCTATGACCGCTACGGCCATGCGGCCTTCGAACAGGGCGGCTTTGGGGGGGCCGATGGATTCGCCGCCTCCATGGCTGATATTTTCGACGATCTGTTCGGCGATGTGATCGGCGGCCGGCGCGGCCGGAAGGGACCGGCACGGGGTTCCGACCTGCGCTACGCCATGGAAATCTCCCTCGAAGAGGCCTTTCACGGCAAAACCGCATCGATCAGCCTGTCGGCCTTGGCGGTTTGTGAAGCCTGCTCGGGCACAGGCGCCAAGCCAGGCGCCAAGCCGCGCCATTGCCCGACTTGCGGCGGACATGGACGGGTGCGCGCGCAGCAGGGGTTCTTCGCCATCGAAAGGACCTGCCCGCAATGCCATGGCGGGGGCGAGGTCATCGATGATCCTTGCCAGTCCTGCGGCGGCTCAGGCCGCGTCACAAGGCAGCGCAATTTGTCGGTGAACATACCCCCGGGCGTCGAGGACGGGACCCGCATAAGGCTCAGCGGCGAGGGGGAGGCCGGGGCCAAAGGCGGTCCCCCCGGTGATCTTTATATTTTCGTCTCCACAAAACCGCATCCCTTCTTCCAGCGCGAAGGGGCCGACCTTTTCTGCCGCGTGCCCATCTCGATGGTCCAAGCGGCTCTCGGGGGCGAGGTAAGGGTGCATACGCTGAGCGGCGCCGAAGCCAAGGTGCAAATCCCGGAAGGCACGCAATCTGGCAAGCAGTTCAAATTGAAGAGCAAGGGCATGCCCGTGCTCCGCTCGCGCGAGACCGGTGATCTCTATATCGAAGTCCGAGTCGAGACGCCGCAAAATCTCACCAAGCGCCAGCGCGAATTGCTTAACGAGTTCGAAAACCTCTCCTCGACGAAGACGCATCCGGAATCAGCCGGCTTTTTCGCCAAGATGAAGGATTTTTTCGAAAACCTCAGCGGGCAATAGGCTTCACGAATGCCTCCGAGACAGAAGTTGCCCCCGCGCGCGACGGCAGGTAACCGGCATCCACCTGCCGATTGGCCGGCCGCGCAAAATCCCTCAATTTCCCTCAAATCGATCCTCTTGCCCGACTCACTTATTTATGTTTGATGACACTTCCAAGACGAGAAATTGCAAGGCGGCGGCCAGGAGGGAATTGTCTTGCGGAGTTCGCCCACGCGCGCGTATCGGCCCCACCCTCCAAAATCCAATACGCCGATCGAGGACCGCATCGTCGATGAAGCGCGCTTTTTGAAGTCGTGGCTCGACAATCCCGCACTGGCCGGCGCTGTCTCGCCTTCCGGCCGTTTCCTCGCGCGCATGATGGCCCGCTATGTCGATCCGGGTCAGCCAGGCCCGGTCGTCGAGCTTGGTCCCGGCACCGGCTCGATCACCGAAGCGCTTTTGGAGCGCGGCATCGCGCCGGGACGCTTGTATCTGGTTGAATTCGATCCCAATTTCTGCCGGCTCCTGAAGCGCCGTTTTCCCGGCGTCCATGTCATCAAGGGCGATGCCTACCAGCTCAAGGAAACCTTGGGTGGAAGGCTGCGGCGGCCGCCTATCGCCATCGTCTCAAGCCTGCCCTTGCTCCTCAAACCCGAAATCCAAAGGATTGCGCTGCTTGCCGACGCGCTTCACTGCATGAGGCCGAATGGCTCATTCATACAATTCACCTATGGTCCTTCCTCGCCAATCCCTCGCGACAAGACTTTGGCCCTTTCGTTTCATTTGCACGCGTCGCCACCGGTCTGGCTGAACCTGCCCCCTGCGCGCGTCTGGATCTACCGGCGGCAACCTTTCAGCGATAATTGGGCACCCCCAAGGCCAACCAATCCAGCACAGGAGTTCTTGGATCGGCTGAAGCTCGAGACGGAGAGAATTCACCTTGATCTGAAAAAAGAGATTGCAGCCGCGCGCGCAAGACTACGGCTCGAGCCGCAAGCGTCGAAGCGAAGGGCGCAGAAAGCAGGTGTCTTACGCCATTCGCCGGGAGGCTCCTCATTAGGCCGGGATCATTCCCACCCTTTCTAGAGCGGGATGCGAAAAAGGGGTACCGGTTTTTCGCTGCAATCCCGCATCTCAAGTTTTTAGAATCGATCACGTTCCATGATTTTGGATCGATTCGATCCAAAATCATGGAACGTGATCTAGTAAAGGTCCCCCTATCCCCTCCCCCGATAAGGCGGCACGCCCTGATCCGGCAGCCAAGTCCCGGTTGGCAACGCCCCCATTGTCCAGAACACGTCAATCGGCATGCCGCCACGCGGATACCAATAGCCGCCGATCCGCAAGAAGCGCGGCTCAAGACAGGCCGCCAAATCCTTGCCGATCTTCAGCGTGCAATCCTCATGGAAAGCGCCATGATTGCGATAGGCCGTCAGATAGAGCTTCAACGATTTCGATTCGATGAGCCATTGATCCGGCACATAGTCGATCACGAGTGTCGCGAAATCCGGCTGACCGGTGACCGGGCAAAGGGAGGTGAACTCCGGAGCGGTAAACCGGGCGACATAATTTTCGTCCGGATGCGGATTGGGAACCCGGTCAAGCACCGCTTCCTCGGGTGATTTCGGCGCCGCGACGCTGTGACCTAGGAGCCGTGCGCCCGTCTCAATTTTCACCATCACGGTCTCTCCTGTCGAGCGCCAGCATTCTCTTTGTCACGCAGCCGGAAACGAAATGAAAATAACCACCGGCCTTGCTTGGCATGCGCTTCCCTCCAGCCCATAATGGTGGGGTGAAAAAGCAGCCCAAGACGCAAGAACAAAAACCACAACAAGGCAAGCGACAAGAAAGCTCGCTCGAGCAGGATGAGCAAAAGTGTGAAGCGGTTTTGCGCTCGCATCCCGCTCTCAATGACGAGAATCGATCACGTGTCATGATTTTGGGTCGATTCGATCCAAAATCATCGTGATCTAAGCGACGCGCGAGGCGGAGCATGAGTAAAACCATCGTTCCCTATGGCGCTTGGGTGTCACCGGTCACGACCCGTTTGATGACCGAGGCGGCGATCGGGCTAGGCAGTCTCAGCGTCGACGGATCCGATCTTTATTGGCTCGAGGCGCGACCCTGGGAGGCCGGCCGGGTGGCCTTGTGCCGGCGCTCGCCGGATGGACGAATCGAGGATGTCACGCCACACACCCACAATGTCGGCAGCCGGGTGCATGAATATGGCGGCGGCGCTTATGTGGCACGCAATGGGCGCATTCTGTTCAGCGAGCGCACCGATGGCAGCGTCTTTCTGATCGAGCCCGCTCATCCACCGCGACGGATCGCCACCCCCGAGGGTGCCCGTTATGCGGATTTTGAATTCGATCCCCATCACCCGCGCGCGCTTGCCGTGCGCGAGGACCATCGCGGACAACCGCCGACCCAACCAAAAGCTGCGCTCATCGCCCTGTCCCTCGGCTCTAGCGAAGCGGAGACGATCCTGGCTGAGGGGCACGATTTTTATAGCTCGCCTCGTTTCTCGCCCGACGGCCAAAAGCTCTGCTGGCTGGCCTGGGATCATCCCGACATGCCATGGGATGGCACAAGGCTTTTTCTGGCGAAGGTCACATCGGAGGGCGCCATCGGCGCCGTGCGGCTCATCGCGGGCGAGACGAGGCAGGCGATCGTCCAGCCGGAATTCAGTCCCGACGGCACGCTCCATTTCTGCTCCGACATCAGCGGCTGGTGGAATCTTTATGCCTGGCGCAATGGCAAGATCGAAGCCCTGGCGCCGGTCGAAGCCGAGATCGGCGGCCCGCATTGGGTATTCCGGCAGCGCTATTATGATTTCCTCTCCGATGGGCGGATCGTTGTCTCGATTGTCCGCAGCGGCATCCGGACCGCTGCGCTCATCACGAATGGCAAGATATCTCCCCTCGCGATCGGCCAAGTGCAGGATTCCCCGCGCGCCTTCGGCCGAGGCCTTGCCTTCATCTCGGCGCCGGCCGACGCACCGCCCGCCATTGCTGTCACCCCCGAGACGGAAGCCGGCGTACCCGATCGCCTCCGCGAAGCCGCTCCCGTCGTTTTGCCGCAAGAGTCCATCTCCGTTGGCGAGCCACTCGAATTCCCGACCCAAGGCGGCAACGCCTATGGCTTCTGGTACGCGCCGAAAAATCGCGATTACGAGGGCCCGCCGACGAGCCTGCCACCGCTCGTCGTGCTGTCGCATGGCGGGCCGACCAGCATGACAACCAATAGTTTCTCACTCGGTATCCAATGGTGGACGACGCGCGGCTTCGCCGTCATCGATGTCAATTACGGCGGCTCGACGGGCTACGGCCGCCCCTATCGCGAGCGGCTCGCGGGCCTTTGGGGTATCGTCGATGTCGAGGACTGTACGGCGGCGGCGCAGTATCTCATCGCGCAGAAGCGCGTTGATGGGGAGCGTCTCATCATTCGCGGGGGCAGCGCCGGCGGCTTCACCACGCTCGCCGTTCTGACGTCCAAGCCGATCTTCAAGGCGGGCGCCAGCTTCTATGGTGTCGCGGATCTTCTTCTCCTCGCCAGGGACACGCATAAATTCGAGTCCCGCTATCTGGACAGGCTGATCGGCCCGCTGCCGCAGTCCGAAGCGCTGTACCGCGCCCGCTCGCCCATCGAGCATGTCGACCGGCTCGCCTGTCCGGTGATCTTCTTCCAAGGCGAGGATGACAGGACGGTGCCACCGAACCAAGCCGAAGCGATGGTCGCCGCCTTGAAGGCGCGCGGCCTGCCGGTCGCCTATTATGCCTTTGCCGGCGAGGGCCATGGGTTCCGCAAGGCCGAGACCCTGCGCCGCACGCTTGAACTCGAGCTGGATTTCTACGGCAGGGTCTTCGGCTTCACCCCGCCGGGCCTCGAAGAGGGGGTGACGATCGTCAATCCGCGGGACCGCGCGACCGACGCGTGATTCCTGTCATTGAAAAACCCGCTCTTTGAGCTACATTGTGGCTCAGAAGACTAAACCATGACCAATACCGTTGTTCGCGCCCGCATTGATGAGCATGTGAAGGAGGAGGCCGCCGCTGTGCTGGCGTCCATCGGGCTTACTGTGTCCGACGCCTTCCGGCTGATGAGGGTTCGGATTGCCAAGGATAAGGCGCTACCGTTCGACCCTTTGGTGCCCAACGCCGAAACCGTCGAGGCCATGAAAGCTGCCCGCCATGGTGAGGTTACGAGCGCTGGATCACCCAAGGACTTGCTCAAGAGCCTGAATGCGGGAGATTAAATATACCTCTCGATTCAAGCGTGATTATCGCCGCGAAAGAGGAGGATCACTTGGCAAGAATCTCGTCAAGCTTCTTATGGACGTGGTGAATCTGCTGATTGACGATAAGCCGTTGCCGCAGCGTTATTTCGACCATCCGCTCACTGGTGAATGGAAGGATTTTCGCGACTGCCACCTGCGCCCTGATCTGGTGCTGATTTAGCGCAAGCCAGACGATGGCAGTCTCGAACTCGAACTAAAGTCCCCGATTTCGAAGTTTCTGGGCCGAGGGGAAAATGGAGCGTAGAATGCAAGCGCCTCAGCCGCTGCAATTATTCCCAGACCGAGCGCGATCAATTTTGGCGTCTCTGGCGTGGCGTCATGTCAATAATCGAGAGTCGAAGAGTCAGCCTATTTTTCGAGCTTGAATTTCGGCAGCCCTTAGAGACGTTCCTGATCCTTATTTGCGTGATCTCGAATTGCGGGTAATCACGAATGGCGGGCCGATCAGCGTCGATGACGAATGGGCAATAGGTTGTGTAAACTGGACCAACCTCGGGCCAATCCAAGAATTCCTCAAACACGATGTCATACTGCATCCATCGCAACGCCTTTTCCAGCTGTTAACGGGTCAATACGACCCCGTGGCTTCGTACGCTGGTGCGTATATCTTCACACCATGGGTAAATAACGGCCGCTACATAGATCAATTGGATTTGGGATCAATTGGATTTGGCCACGATCGCAAAATGGAGGTGCAGCGCCCCTGCATCAATTCTAGCCAAGGCGCGCCATTTTCTGCGTAGAATTGCTGAAGCTAACGGTCAACTGGAAGGGTGCGGGCCAAGCATTATTCATGTCGGCTTAGAAGCGATGGAGGGGAGTGAGGTAGAGGTCACCCGACGGCCACGAATCATGCAAATGGTACGTGACTTCAATCCAGATCCAACCGATCTGCATTGGATATACCTCCACGACTTTGCCCATGAATCACCGCCTGAAGGTGATGAGGCGTGGGCCATGGAAGAGACTGCCGAATGGTTTGCAATAAAACGGCCCCGGGGGCCTCTACCGAGAAGCTCTCCGCATTTAGTTATCCCTAAAGATAGTGAGACGGTGCCTCATCCGTGGGATCGATAAGAGCAAGCCAGCGTACTGGTACTCGAGATCGCACCTTCTTTTTTTCAAACAAATCACCCCGAATTGCGCAGCCCTGCCGCGACGCCATTGATGGAGATCAGGATCGTGCGCAGGATGCGATCGGCATGCTCGCCACCCCGCCAGCGGCGCAAGAGCTCGACCTGGAGATGGTTGAGGGGTGCGATATAGGGGAAGCGCTGTTTGATGGCACGGGCCAGCGCCGGATTGTCGGCGAGCCGCTCGGCTGCCCCGGTAATGGCATCGAGGGCCTTTGTCGTGCGCCGCCATTCCGCTTCCAGAATGGCATAGATCTGCTCCGCCAGGCGCCGATCCGGGACGAGTTCCGTATAGCGCCTCGCAAGCCCCATGTCGGCTTTCGCGAGCACCATATCCATATTCGAGAGAAGCGCGCGGAAGAAGGGCCATTCGTCGTTCATGCGGCAGAGAAGCGCCATGCGCTCGCTCGGGCTTTCCTTGACGAAGGCCTCGACCGCCGAGCCGAACCCAAACCAGCCCGGCAAGGTGATGCGCGCCTGCCCCCAGGAAAAGCTCCATGGGATCGCCCGCAGATCCTCGATCCGGCGCGTCGCGCGCCGGGCGGCCGGCCGCGAGCCGATGTTCAATTCAGCGATTTCGGCGATGGGCGTCGCGGCGTAAAAGAAATCGACGAAGCCCGGCGTTTCATACACCAGGCCGCGGTAAGCGGCGATGCTGAGCACCGAGAGGGCCGAAGCGGCTGCCGAAAACTCCTCGGCCGCCGGGTGGGACGGGCCTAGCAGGGTCGATTCGAGAGTCGCCGCGACAAGCGATTCAAGATTATGGAGGCCGATGTCGGGGTTTGAATATTTCGACGCGATGACCTCGCCTTGCTCCGTCAGGCGAATGTGGCCGTTCACGCTATTGGGCGGCTGCGCCAGGATCGCCTGATAGCTCGGGCCGCCGCCGCGTCCAACGGCGCCGCCGCGGCCATGAAAGAGGCGAAGGCCGACCCCATCGAGACCATGAAAAAATTCGGCCAAACTGGTCGAGGCGCAATAGAGCTCCCAATTGCTGGTGAAAAAGCCGCCATCCTTGTTGCTGTCCGAATAGCCGAGCATGATTTCCTGCTGGCCTCCGGAGTTCCGCACAAGATCGAGAATACCCGGCAAGCCATAAAAGTCCCGCATGATGGCTTCGGCGTGGCGCAGATCCGCAATCGTCTCGAACAAGGGCACGACGATCAGCGCGACGGAGGCATCGGCATCGCCGAGCACACCCCGCATCAAGCCGCACTCCTTCTGCAAGAGCAGCACTTCGAGAAGATCGCTCACCGTTTCGGTGTGACTGATGATATAATGGCGTATCGCCTGCTGGCCGAAGGCCTCGCGCAATTGACGCGCGGCTTCGAAGATCGCCAGTTCCGATTCGGTCCGCTCGGAATATTTTATGACCGGCACGCGCAATAGACGGGGATCGCGCAAAAGCGAAAGAAGAAGCGCTTGCTTGGCGGATTCGTCGCTGCCGGAGTAACTGCCGCTGACGCGAGCCGTGGCCAGCAATTCGGCCACAGTCTCTTCGTGCCGATCTGAGTTTTGCCGCAGATCGACCGTGGCGAGATGAAAGCCGAAGACGGAGAGGGCCCGGCGCAAAGGGGCAAGCCGTGTCGGAATCAGGGCCGCTCCGTGATTGGCGGCCAGCGACTCCTCGATGATGCCGAGGTCGGCCTGCAACGCCTCGACATTGGGAAAGGGCTCTCCCGATCCCTCCCCCCGCGCGAGGGTTGCCTTGCCCGTCAGCGTCCAAAGCGTGGCGGCCAACCGCGCCTTGATGCCGATCAACGCCCGCCGATAGGGCTCATCGGCGAGCTGCGGATTGGTGTCGCCGGAACGCGCCGCCAGTTCTTGCAGCTGTGGCGTGCAGGACACGAGGCGCAGACTGGAGGATAATTCCTGGTGTAATCCTTCAGCCTCTGCAAGATAATAGCGCAGGGCGACCTCAGCCTGCGCGCGCAACGCCGTTGCGAGCGTCTGAGCATTGACATGCGGGTTGCCATCCCGGTCGCCGCCGATCCAGGAGGACATCCGAAAAAAGGAAGCCACGGGCTGGCCTCCGAGCTGGTCTTCAAGCTCGGCATAAAGGCGCGGAATCTGTCGCAGGAAGGTCGCCTGGTAATAGCCGAGCGCATTGTCGATCTCATCGTGAACGCTGGGCCGCGTATAGCGCAGGAGCCGCGTTTGCCAGAGCTGCGCGACGCGGGCCCGCATATGCATCTCATTATGCTTGCGAGCCCGTTCATCGGGCAAGGCCTCGCGTTCCAGCAACAAGCTGGCGATCGAGCGTTCGGCATCGCGCTGGGTTTTGCGCTGAACCTCGGTCGGATGGGCGGTCAGAACCGGCGAGACGAAACTGCGGCTCAGCACTTCGGAAATGGCCGTGCGCGAAATGCCAGCCGCGGCCAGGCGCTCGAACGCAGCGACAAGACTTCCGGCTTCCCCGCCTCGTGACTCTTCCAGGGCGGCGGCCGCCGCCCGCCGCCGCATGTCATGCCGGTCCTCGGCGATATTGGCGAGATGCGAGAAATAGGTAAAAGCGCGTGAGACGGCCAAGGCCTGCCCCTCCGTCAAGCTGCGCAAAAGGGCTGCGAGCTTCTTGCCGGCCTCGGGATCAGCCCCACGCTCGAAAGCGATGCTAAGTTTCCGGATCGTCTCTATGCGACCATAGGTTTCTTCCCCTTCCTGCTCGCGGATCGTATCGCCGAGCAACTGGCCCAGATAACGGATATCGTCGATCAACGGCTGATCGGAGGCGACGGAATGAGGTGAGGTCGAATGCAGAGAGTTCGGCATGCTTGTCTCGCAAGACACTTCGAGGAAGCGCGGATTTCAATCATCCCGCGTAATCCATGAAGATCAACATTCCAACAATCTTCAAGGGCAGCTTTCCTCGGGAGCAGCCATCAAAGAGCGTAGCCCCATGCGACAACCGTCGCGGGAAGATCGGACAAGATCCTGAACGCCTAGATGGGATAAAATGAAAAAAGAGGAGAAGCGATTTACGGTTCTCCGCCTGGTTTTATTCCTTGAAGGAAGTCGAAATGCGGCTTCGCTGTCAACCCTCTTTCGAGCCGTCCGCCACGGAAAGCTCATCGAGCCCTCTTTTCAGCTCCAGAATACGGAGCCGCAGATTGGGCTCGGCGCGCTTTCCGTTCGAACGGAATCGTTCGAGCGATAAGAAATCGCGCAAGATCAAGAAGTTGGAGCGAATTCTCGTCGCAAAAGTCTATCAACTTTTGCGGAATTCGCTCTAGCCTGTATGGGAGCGCGGCGTCCTACGATGCCCGCCACTCCATGAAGATTTGGATTTCGTCCTGGTCAAGCGGCGCGAATCCGAGATGACAATACAACCGAAATGCATCGATGTTGAAAAGGGAGAGGGAGAGACGCACGGGAACATTTTCCGCGCGCGCCGATTCACAAATCTCGCGCAGAATATGCGCGCCGATGCCTTTCCGGCGCCATTCGGGAAGCAACGCGATATCGACGATCCGAAAGGCTTCCGCGTCCCGATGTGTCACGACGCGGCCGATCGGCCGCCCCTCTACCTCCAGAATTGTAAAGCGCGCATTTGGATATTGGGAGCGATAGCCTTCGGTCTGACCCCGGAACTGCTGAAGCAGCAAGGTTTCCCGCGTCGCGGCATCGAGAAAGGAAAAATCCTCGACCGGCAGCCGTGACCGGCAAAAAAGCGTGAAGAGGAAAGCCGCGTCCGAGGGTGTCTCCTCCCGCGTGCCGAGCAAAGACGCGCGAAGCCGCTCGTCAATCGCTGCATCGGTCAATTTCGGCTCGGATAAATGCCTTGAAGGGCGATGCAGTAGTTAATGACGACATAAGGATTTTGAATGGAAACCGGCTGTGAGCCCCCTGTATCGCCGATCATGGTCGGCGCCATCTGGACGGGCGAGGTCGCGCTGTGTGCGAAAAGGGTGGCCGCCTCCTTGCCGCTGCCATGTTCGGCTATGAAAGCGCCACTCGGATCCGACGCGCTGCCGGGGGCGGCCACGGCCGTCACGCGATGGTTATGCGATGGCAGCTGCTGCGTCGTGAGCGTGACATTTGTATTGCCACCGATCTCGCCTATGACATAATTCGGGAGTCCGAGGCCGTGTCCTTGGTGGATGAGCACGCGCCCCTGCAAATTCGGCAGACCGAACGTGGTGCGGCCGTCGCCGCCATAGAAGGTGCCGAGGAGCGAGAACAAGGCCGCATTCTGACTGATGGGGAGGAGCTGGCCGTTGCAAAGCGCCCATCCAATGGGGGCAAAATTGAACCCAAAAGCCCTGATCTCGCCAAGAAATGGCTCTGCCATATGCGCCTCCTCTCACATTTCTAATTTAATTGCCGTAAGAACACTTTGCCCTAAGCAATTGCAACCGTTTCCCGCGGAGGAGTAGAGTGAAACTGCGGGTCAACCGCATTATCTCAACGCGAACCGGTGCCCACTGCGCTGGAAAATTCTCTAGCACTACTGCGTCATATATCTTTTTTGGGTTCGTCGCTTGGGTGCGGCTTGGCCGCAGCACGGACATCGTGACAAGCGTCCGACGATAGCCGAGGTGAGCCTTCGGCGCATTGTCGCAATCGAGTTTGGTACGTGACGTTCAGGCCGCAAGGGGGGATCCTCTGGGTTGGTAACGATTGGGTAGGGCAAGTTGCGGGAGCTGCCCGACGGGAGGTCCTGAGGGGGGAATCGTCTCCCTCTCGGAGATCAGGAATCCATAGGCCGCGATGCACA
>DATJTB010000194.1:0-5685 GCA_035503795.1 Methylocella sp. | reverse complement strand
TGATAGGGATCCCGGTCGTCGGACTTCATCAGGGCCAGCGGACTTATGTTCCGCCTCAACAGGCCGGACATATGACCGCAACCGACCTAATCGTTCAAAACGCCAAAAAAGCGCTTGCCAGGGGGCCGTCCACATATGACTCTCGGGGGAACATTTCCTTTCATTCATTGAGGCTGAGATTGCGCAAGGCGCCCTGGGGTGCAAGATTGTGCTGCGAGGCTGGGGCGCTGCGCCACCCCGAACGCTCCGAGCCCCGCACACCGGCTTGCGATTCGTCGCGGGGCCTAGTTCACGATGATTTTGTTAGGCGCTTACTCCGCTCGACGACTTGAAACTACACGCTTGCGACATCCCTTCCAAATGGTCCCTTCTATTCGAGATCAATCTATGAGAATCGTCACGGGACCCTTCATATCGAAATGAGTTTGTCTGCATGATCCCGCGTTATTCCCGCCCCGAAATGACCGCCATTTGGCAGCCTCAAACGCGATTTCGCATCTGGTTCGAGATCGAGGCCTATGCCTGTGACGCGCTGGCTGAGATCGGCGTCATTCCGAAGGAAGCCGCAAAGGCCATCTGGGAGAAGGCCGGCCATGTGCATTTCGATGTCGCGCGCATCGATGAAATCGAGAAGGTCACTCATCACGACGTCATCGCCTTCCTCACCCATCTCGCCGAGTTCCTGGGACCCGAATCGCGCTACGTCCATCAGGGCATGACCTCTTCCGATGTGCTCGACACGACGCTCGCCGTGCAGCTTGCCCGGGCCTCGGACATTCTCCTCGCCGACCTTGATGCGTTGCTGGCCACCCTCAAGCGCCGCGCCTTCGAGCATAAATATACGCCCATGATCGGCCGCTCGCATGGCATTCATGCCGAGCCCATCACCTTCGGCCTCAAGCTCGCTCAGGCCTATGCGGAGTTTCTCCGCGCCCGCGAGCGGCTTACCCACGCCCGCAAGGAAATTGCGACCTGCGCGATTTCTGGCGCGGTCGGCACCTTTGCCAATATCGATCCGCGCGTCGAAGCCTATGTTGCGGAAAAACTGGGGCTCGCCGTCGAGCCGATCTCCACGCAGGTCATTCCGCGCGACCGCCACGCCATGTTCTTTTCAACGCTCGCCGTCATCGCCGCCTCGATGGAGCGGCTTTCGACCGAAATCCGCCATTTGCAGCGCACCGAGGTCCTGGAAGCCGAGGAATATTTTGCCGAGGGCCAAAAGGGCTCCTCCGCCATGCCGCATAAGCGCAATCCGGTGCTGAGCGAGAATGTCACGGGGCTCGCCCGGATCGTTCGCTCCATGGCGGCGCCGGCGCTCGAAAATGTCGCGCTCTGGCATGAGCGCGACATCTCCCATTCCTCGGTCGAGCGGATGATCGCGCCCGATGCGACGGTCACGCTTGACTTTGGGCTAAGCCGCCTAACGGGAATCATTGACAAGCTGCTCGTCTATCCCGCCAATATGCAAAAAAACCTCGATCGCCTGGGCGGCCTCATCCATTCGCAACGGGTGCTGCTCGCCTTGACTCAAAAAGGCTTGAGCCGCGAGGACGCCTATGCGCTCGTCCAGCACAACGCCATGCCGGTGTGGCGCGGCGAGGGTGATTTTTTGTCGCTTTTGCAAAAGGACGAGGACGTGCGCAAGCTGCTCGACGGGGCCGAGCTCAAATCCCTTTTTGATCTCGGCTATCACCTGAAGAACGTCGATGTTCTCTTCAAGCGCGTTTTTGGCGAAGGCTAGCGTGTTTTGAAAAGGTTTCCATCAAGGGTCATTGCGAGGAGTTTCGCTCCAAAGATTCCATGGGGGTGGATAGCCAATCTGGCCAAGATCGATAAAGCATTCTCCAACAACCTACCACTGAACCGCATCCCGTCGAGGGTCCAAAGGAGATACCCTCCCGAAACGTTGGCTGCTAACCGATAGCGTCCGTCTCTTATCTTTCCCTAACCCAATGACAGCGCCCGGGCGAGCTTGATCAAGCGTTTCCTCCCGATGACCGACAGTTTTTTGCCCAGTTAAATGGCAGCCGTGCAGATAGACCGCGTCGGTAAGACGATCGTCAAGGCGCTTCAAAATACCTTTGAGTTTGCTCCATGACATTTGAGAATCCTCCTGCTCAGGCCAGGAAAAAACGCATGGCCCTGACTCGGATGCGCCGATGATCATTTGAAACTTGCACGTTTCATAATTGTCTATTGGCGCATAGCGGATCCATATGCGGCAGCGTCCATTTAAATAAAAAAGGCATATACCGCGAATGACGAACTTAGCCTCGGCATCGCCAATCAACTTATCGAATTCAAATGCATCGGTATCATTGGTGAGTGTCTACAGGCATTTGCCGATTGCATTTGACGGGCAGCGAGCCAAAACGCTCTGACGGCTTAGATATGCCCGATCAGTGACTCGCGCGGTAGCGCATGGAGTACAGAGCTTCGATATGCGCCTTCCCTTATTTGTTCAGACAGCAACCTATGCGCTGCGGGGCGGCTTTCTCATTCGGCCGCTGCTTATCTCACTAAGTCTTGGAATGATAGGCATGTGTCTGTCTTCCGCCGAAGAGAATTTTCCTGTTATCAGCGCATGGGTCCCCCATGCCTTATTTCCTTCGCGTTCGGATCCCCAAATCGCCCAGATCATGCTCGCCGCGATCGCCGGCTCAATCATGACCGTCGTCTCGATCGTTTTCGCAATTCTCCTGATGACCTTAACCCTGGCCTCGATGCAGTTTTCGCCGCGCATCCTGGTGAGCTTTGTAAGAGATCGTGTGACCCAATGGACTTTGGGAGTCTTTCTCGGGACTTTCCTTTACTGTATGGCGGCTTTGCCGGCAGCGCGCAGTTTTCCTGAACCCTTCGCACCCGTCGCGACGGTCACGGGGGCACTCGTTCTCGTCCTCATTTCCGTCATGGGATTAATTTTCTTTATTCATCACATTTCTCGGGCCGTCAGTGTGAACCACATCATTGATCGAATCGCCCGTGAAACCGAGGATGTCATCGACGAGATTATGCCTCACAAACGCGGGGTCGGACTCCGACAAGAGGATTCCGCCTATCCAGAGAAGGATGCCGAGTTCCCGGTCTTGAATGATCAGTCCGGCTATATTTGCTTCATCGACAGTGTTCGGTTATTGCAATTGGCGAAGGCCTACGGCCTGCGGATTCGCGTCTTGCGTCCAGTTGGACATTTTGTGCCGAGCGGATTGCCCTTATTTACTGTGTCTCATGAGAGCCGCCTTACGGTTGAGCGCAGCGCCGAATTAAAAGCTGCATTTGTCATTGGTCCGATGCGTACCCTGCAACAAGACGTCGAATTTGGCGTCCTGCAAATTGTCGACATTGCGCTGAAGGCCATCTCGCCAGCCGTCAACGATCCCAGCACTGCCATCACCTGCGTCGATCAGCTCACGAGGATTCTGATCCGCTGGACCGGGCGTGCGCCGCCAGCCGCTCTTCTTTGCAGTCCGCCACATGTTGCGCGTGTCATTATTCCTTGGAGTGATTTTGATCATTTGCTCGACACGGCTTTTGAACAAATCCGCCATTATTCTGTAAACGATGTGGCCATCAGCTTGCGATTGTTACGGGCATTCGACGATCTTGTGACAAGCTTGAAGGATGAGCGGATATATGAGAAATTGATCCTGCGAGGGCGACGCATTGTTGCTGGTTGCGTAACCCATGTCGACGACATTGATTTCAAGAGACTCGAGAACCGGCTGGCGCAGTTGGAAGCTCACAAACCGAGGACGCATCCTCTTTAAGGTGCCGTGTCCGGCTACGGACGAATAACGAAGCTTTAGATTTCAGAATGTTATCCCGGCAGGCCATCGGCCCGACTGCATTTTATGAAACTTATATGCGAGCGGCTGACGCGCCGCATCGAATTTATATGCGGTCCCAAATATTTAATGGCTATGCTTTTTCGCTGTGATGCCGCATGCCATGTGAAATACTGCCGGGAATTGACCGCCATCAAGGGGTGCCGACGCCACGGGCGGTATTTCTAAATACTTTCATCCCGCTAGATAAGACTTTAAAGGGATCCCGCTCATGCCCGCTTTCCTGCTCGACGCGATCTATGTCGCAATCGGCTTCACCGCCTTTGCGGCCACAGCACTCTATCTTGCCGCTTGCGATCATTTGTGAGGCGTCTTCATGCTGCTTGAATATATTCTTGGCGCTATCGCGACCCTTGTCATCCTGATCTATCTGGTCACGGCTTTAATCCGCCCGGAGCGCTTTTGAGGAAACTCAATCCATGTCAGCCAATGGTTTAAGTCAGATCGCGCTTTATTGCGTGGTCATTATCCTGCTCGTGAAGCCTTTGGGTCTTCATATGACCCGTGTCTTCAACGGCGAAAGGACGTTTCTGTCGCCCATCCTGCGGCCGATCGAACGCGTTATCTATGCCTTGAGCCGTGTCAAGGAAGATGAAGAGCAGGGCTGGCGTGCCTATGGTCTTGCCGTGCTCACCTTCTCGCTTGCCGGCTTCTTGATTCTTTACGCCATCCAGCGACTTCAAGCCGTTCTTCCCTTTAACCCGCAGCACCTCGACCCGGTCCCACCCGACCTCGCGTTCAACACATCCGTGAGCTTCGTCACCAACACCAATTGGCAATCCTATGTGCCCGAAACGACGATGAGCTATCTGACCCAGATGGCTGGGCTCACCATGCATAATTTCGTTTCCGCCGCGACGGGCATTGCGTTAGCCATTGCGCTCATTCGGGGCTTTGCGCGCCGCTCGGCGCAAACGATCGGCAATTTCTGGGTCGATCTCACGCGCACCGTCCTCTTTGTGCTTTTGCCAATCTCGGTTGTGGTCGGCCTCTTTTTTGTCTGGCAGGGCATGCCGCAAAATCTGAATCCTTATATCGAAGTCGCGACGCTCGAAGGCGGCAGGCAGCTCATCGCCCAGGGTCAGGTGGCGAGTCAGGAAGTCATCAAAATGATGGGCACCAATGGCGGCGGTTTCTTCAATGCCAATTCGGCGCATCCTTATGAGAACCCGAACGCACTCACCAATTTCGTGGAGATGGTCCTGATCTTCTCGATTGGCGCGGCGCTGACCAATGTGTTCGGCCGGATGGTTGGCAAGGAACGACAGGGTTGGGCGATCTTCGTGGTCATGGGTATTTTGTTCCTGGCCGGTACATTTACCGTCTATGCCGTTGAAAGCAACGGCAATCCGGCCTTAGCAAATCTCTCCATCGATTCTACCCCGAGCGCACTTCAGGCGGGGGGCAATATGGAAGGCAAGGAGGTGCGGTTTGGGATTACCAACTCCTCCCTCTTCGCGACTGCCACCACCGACGCCTCATGCGGCGCTGTCAACACGATGCATGACAGCCTGCTGCCGCTCGCCGGCATGGTGCCGATGGTCAATATCATGCTGGGCGAGATCATCTTTGGCGGTGTCGGCTCGGGCCTCTACGGCATGCTGCTCTTTGCGATTGTTGCGGTCTTCGTGGCCGGTCTGATGGTCGGACGGACTCCAGAATACCTCGGCAAGAAGATCGAGGCCAAAGAGGTCAAGATGGCGATGCTCGCCATTCTCATCCTGCCCTTGTCGATGCTTGGCTTCACGGCCCTCGCTGTGGTGTTGCCGGCGGGTCTTGCTGGAATGGCCAATGCCGGTCCACATGGCTTCAGCGAGGTTCTTTATGCCTATACTTCGGC
>DATJTB010000193.1:0-6870 GCA_035503795.1 Methylocella sp. | reverse complement strand
ACGACCGAGGTTCCTTTTGAAGGTGATCCGGCAGCGGCAGAGATCGGCCCCGACGAAACCCTCTATCTGTGCGACGCTGTTTCGCGCTATTTCCGCAAGCCGCTCGACCCAAACGATGTGGTCAAAAGCTTTGCCGGCGTGCGGCCGCTCGTCGAGGACGCCACCCACTCCGCCTCGGCCACCACGCGCGACTATAGGCTCGTGCTCGACGCACCCGAAGGCCAGGCACCGCTTCTTTCGGTGATGGGCGGCAAGGTCACGACCTACCGGCGTCTCGCCGAGGATGCCCTGGCGCGCCTCGCGCCCCATCTCAAGTCTTCCGGAAAACCCTGGACGGCGACGGCACCGCTGCCCGGCGGCGATCTTGGAACAGGTGATTTCGAGACTTTTCTGACAACGTTCGAATCCACCTATCCATGGCTTTCATCCACCCTTGCGGCGCGGCTTGCTGGCGCCTATGGGACCCGCGCCGCCCTCATTTTGAACGGTGCGAAGTCGGAGAAGGATTTGGGGCGCGACTTCGGGGCCGGGCTTTATCAGGCGGAGGTCGATTATTTGATCGGGCAGGAGTTTGCCCTGAGCGCCGAGGACATCTTGTGGCGACGGACGAAATGCGGGTTGCGATCGTGGGGCCAAGAGGCCGAAACCTTGTCCGCCTATGTCGAAACCCGTACCCGCTCTCGAGCGGGATGAGCAAAAGTGTGAAGCGGTTTTGCGCTCGCATCCCGCTCTCAATGACGAGAATCGATCACGTTTCATTTTGGAACGCTTCGATCCAAAATCATCGTGATCTCGAGCGGGATGAGCAAAAGTGTGAAGCGGTTTTGCGCTCGCATCCCGCTCTCAATGACGAGAAAATCGATCACGTTTCATTTTGGATTGATTCGATCCAAAATGAAACGTGATCTAGCCGCAGGCCATGAGAGGGAGCCACCACAATGAATGGGATGGGCGGTACGGCGGAAAGCTTTCGCTTCGACAGCGCGCCTTCCGGTGCGCCTGGAGAGCTTATCCGCCTGTCGCCGCTGATCCGCCGGATGGTCGCGCCCAATCCTTCGCCGATGACGTTCACCGGCACCTGCACCTATGTCGTAGGGCAAGGCCAGCTTGCGATCATCGATCCGGGGCCGGACCACGCCGGCCATGTGAGGGCCCTGCTCGCGGTCTTGCGCAGCGAGACGGTCGCGGCCATTCTCGTCACTCATACGCATCGCGATCATTCCCCCGCGGCGCGCGCGCTCAAGGCCGCGACGGGAGCCCCCATCATCGGCTGCGCCCCGGCGTCGACCCCGGCTCGCGGCGAAGGCCCCTCCATCGACGCCGCCAATGACGAGGCCTATGCGCCCGACGCGATCCTCCGCGAGGGCGAGGCCTTTGAAGGGGCTGGCTTCTCCCTGGTCTGCGTCGAAACGCCGGGTCATGCGAAAAACCATCTCGCCTTCGCCTTGCCGCAGGAAAAGGCCTTGTTTTCGGGCGATCATGTCATGGCCTGGTCAACTTCAGTCGTGGTACCGCCGGATGGCAAGATGCGCCACTATCTGGCTTCGCTCACAAAGCTGTTGGCCAGGACGGATCAACTCTACTGGCCGGGGCATGGCGGGCCGGTGCCTGAGCCGCACGCCTATGTGCGCGCCCTCCTCAATCATCGCCGGTCGCGCGAAAAATCCATTCTGGCCGCGGTCGAGAGTGGCGACCACACGGTCGCAGCCATCACCGGCCGAGTCTACAAAGACCTCAACCCGGCGCTCATCCGTGCCGCGGGTCTTTCAGTCGTCGCCCATCTCGAACATCTCATGGAGCAAGGCCTCATCAGGGCCGAGGGGCGCTTGGGCCCAGAGACGCTCGTCCATCCGGCCTGAGCGGCTGGTTTTGGGCTCGCCGACTTTCACTTCCGGTCGACGAGAGCCGTCAGCGCCGTCTCGAAATTGGCGATGTTGCGCGGATTGCCGCCAAAATCAATCGGCCCGAAGCGCGACACCGCCCGGATATCAATGCGGGTCTGGCCGACGAGAGGGCGAAGCCGCAAGGTTATGTCGGACGGGAAGCCAAGAATGAAGCTATTGGCGACCGCATCGATATGAGCGATATCCGTGCGCCCACCCGGCAGCCGCTCATCGATGATCGTCCAGCCGGCCGCGGTCGCCGCCTTGGCGACGGCCTTGAAAGCTTCCGGCGCATCAAGATCAAGCAGGATCGGGCGGATCTCTGGAAAGGCTTTGATCTGATCCTTGCGCAGGCTTGAGGGGAGGCTCGGCGGCGTCCGGCCGTTGCGCGCGGCCAGCGCGGCGCGCGACAGCGAAAAATCCGGCGGGCTCGCAAGATCGGTCGAGAAATCGATAAGGCGCGGCAGGCGCAAGGCCGGCCCGGCCAGGACGGCCGGATAAGCCAGCAACGAAATCGCGAGCACAAGCCCCAGGAAGGCTTCACCGCTGCCCTGGCAACCCCTGCGCCAGATCACGGCAAACGCAACTAGGGCCGCCAAAATCGCGCCGCAGGCAATGAGCAGGGAACTGCCGAGCACAGCGATAAGGTCGAGGCCGCGCGCAAGCCCAAGGAAGCCGAGCAGGGCGACGAGCAGCGCGAAGACGGCCAAGCGCCGGCTGAGCAATGCCGCCTTGGAATAGGGCTCCTCTATGACCAGCCGCCGCATGGACGTCCTCTCGCGGATCCAAGGACGATGGCCCCAAATTGATCCGCCGCTGCTGCTCGGCGAGTGAAAGAGCAATCCCAGCCGTTTGACAAGCCATCCGTGGCTCTTCCTCGCCCCCGCTCATGAGAAGAGGTCGTGGCCGGCGTCAGGACGTGACTTTCAAAGTTCTTCTTTCCCAAGCGGATCGGAGATCTGATCCTCAATCGATCATGTAGCGGACCCCGCCCCGGATCTCATTGATATAGATCGTTTTGTTCACCGGCGTGCTATAGAGGGTAGCGATCCCGGGCGTGGAGCCGAGATCAAGGAACCGGTAGCCGATATCGAGTGAGGCATGTTCGGTCATCGCGATGGAAAGCCCGGCCATCGCCGCAAAGGCGAAATGATAGGTCATTTTCGCCCAGTTCGAATCATAATCGCCAAAGATATAGGTGCCGGAGGGTGGGGTCGGAAAGCCGCAGCTGGCGTAGCATTGCGTTCCATTGCCCAAGGCCCAGAAAACGGATTGCTGATTCCGGGCCCAGGCGAGACCGGCGCCAACCCCCACATAGGGCGTGAAGCCGCTCCAGGTGCCAAGATCGAAATAGGCATTGGCCAACAGGTCCCAACGCCGGGAAACCGTATCATAGTGACCGTAGCAGCTCTGCTGAGATATCTCGGGGGTGCCGGTCACGACGTTCGGTAAGACAATCCCGCACGCCGTCTCGGGGCCGATGCCGGTTGCTCGGAATTTCGAGCGATAGTCCAGCGTGAGGTCGGTGCGGAAGTAATCATTCACCTTGTAGCCGAGCCCGGCGCCGATGCTGTAGGTGTTCAGCTCTCCGGCCGTTGAGCCAAGCGACGGAACTGTCACGACGGGAAAGCTCTGCTCGGCAAAGGCAAGATCGCCCCGCACATACCAATTGCTGGCGAAATCGACCTTGTCTTGTAGCTGCGGCGGAAAATAATTGGGTGATGGCGTATCATAGTCGGCCGCGGTCGCCGCCCCCGCCAGCGAAAGAAGACCGGCGAGCGCCGCCAGCCCCGTGCGGCGATTGGCATAAATTGTCAAGGGCATGAACAGCTTCCTTTCAATGTACAAAGAATCAGATCAAAAATGCGCACGAAGGGAAGACTGAAGCTGATTTCTTAAGTGCTCCTGAACTGTGCGGCCTACGAGGTTGACGCCGTCAGCCCGACGCAAGGCTGCCAATCGCCTAGCTCGCAAAGCGGCCGAGGAAGGAAGCTTGCGCCAAGGGCTTCGCCCATGATAGTCGCCCGGCTTCCAGGAGAGAGATGGAGTTTTCATGGCCGCGGAGTTGAAGGACGTTAGGCGAGTCGTGCTGGCCTATTCGGGCGGCCTCGATACATCGATCATCCTCAAATGGCTGCAGACGAATTATGGCTGCGAGGTGGTGACCTTCACCGCCGACCTCGGCCAGGGCGAGGAACTCGGACCCGCGCGCGAAAAGGCGTTGCTGCTCGGGATCCGGCCGGAGCAAATCTTCATCGAGGATCTGCGCGAGGAGTTCGTGCGCGACTACGTCTTTCCGATGTTCCGTGCCAATGCCCAATATGAGGGCCAATATCTTCTCGGGACATCCATCGCAAGACCCCTGATCGCAAAGAAGCAGATCGAGATCGCGCGGCGGACCGGGGCCGACGCGGTGGCGCATGGCGCAACCGGCAAGGGCAACGACCAGGTGCGCTTCGAGCTTTCCTATTATGCGCTCGAACCGGATATCAAGGTCATAGCGCCCTGGCGGGAATGGGATCTCGCCTCGCGCAGCGCGCTTCTTGCCTTCGCCGAGCAAAATCAGATCCCGATCGCCAAGGACAAGCGTGGTGAAGCCCCCTTCTCGATCGACGCCAATCTGCTGCATGTTTCCTCGGAAGGCAAGGTGCTGGAAGACCCGGCGCAGGAGGTGCCAGACTATGTCTATTCCCGCACGGTCGACCCCGAGGCCGCGCCGAATACGCCGGAATATATCGAGATCGATTTTGTGCGCGGCGATCCCATCGCCGTCAATGGCGAGCCCTTGTCGCCCGCCGCTCTTCTGACCAGGCTCAACGAGCTTGGCCGCACGCATGGGATCGGGCGGCTCGATCTCGTCGAAAACCGCTTCGTCGGTATGAAGTCGCGCGGCATGTATGAGACGCCGGGCGGTACCATTCTGCATCGGGCGCATCGCGGCATCGAGCAGATCACGCTCGACCGCGGCGCTGGCCATCTCAAGGATGAGCTCATGCCGAAATATGCCGAGCTCATCTATAATGGCTTCTGGTTTTCGCCGGAACGCGAGATGCTTCAGGCCTTGATCGACAAGAGCCAGGATTATGTCACCGGCCGCGTCCGGTTGAAACTCTATAAGGGTTCGGTCGGGGTTGTCGGCCGTTCGAGTTCCTATTCGCTCTATGATCAGGATCTCGTGACCTTCGAAGAGGGCGCCGCCGCCTATGACCACCGCGACGCGGAGGGCTTCATCAAACTCAACGCTTTGCGCCTGCGCACGCTCGCCAAGCGCGCCCGCAAGATCGGCGGCGCAAAGAGTGTATGACCCGGAGATTTGTCCGATCCAGGCTTAAAACCTTACCAAAATGTTTCACGTGAAACATTTTGGTCCGATCCGGGCCGGAAAGCTGACAAGGCCCTAGAGCGGGATGAGCAAAAGTGTGAAGCGGTTTTGCACTCGCATCCCGCTCTAAATTACGAGAATCGATCACGTTTCATGATTTTGGATCGATTCGATCCAAATCATCGTGATCAAGACCGCAGCCACTCTTTGGAAAGTGGGAATGACGAATGCGAATGTCTGTTGCCCCTGTTTGTCCCCAGAGTGCATTGAATTGCTGGACTTGATCCGAAATCATCGAGATCTTCTAATTCCTTGAAACGCGGGATGCGAAACTGAGGCCCGCACTTTTTCCTATCTCTCCGCTTTCAACTCGTCAGGCCATGACAGTCGGTGTGGCAGCCCGGGAGGAAACTTGGCCGCGCATCGCCATTGATCTTGCGTAAATTTATCATTCATCAGTTTGCTTGTATGAGATCCCGACGATTTTGGCGGGTTGGTCCAAAATCATCAGGAGCGAGTCTCATGACTTGAGACGTGGAATGCGAAACCGAGTCACCCATTGTTCAAACCCCGCTCTCAATTCAGCCTTGTAAAGGAGGAACAAATGCGCGCCATAAGGAACCTCACGGTAGGCGCCGTATTCATCGCCGGCGCGACCGCAGGCCTTGATCCCGCGCTGGCTATCCCTTTCGCCGATCCAGCGGCCGTAACGGCCACGACCACCTCACTCCCCGTCCAAAAAGTTCAATATGTTTGGGGAGGTCAAAGCTATTGCTGGTATGGCAACGGCTGGCGTGGACCTGGCTGGTATTGGTGCGGTTATGCTTGGCGTCGAGGCTACGGCTGGGGTGGCGGCAGAGGCTGGAACGGATGGGTGTGGCGGGGGGGCGGTTGGCATGGCGGGGCATGGCATGGCGGGGCATGGCACGGCGGCAGATGGCACGGCGGGGCATGGCATGGCGGCAGATGGCATGGTGGCGGCTGGCACGGCCGGGGATGGCATGGTGGTGGCTGGCACGGCCGGAGATTGAGGTGATCCACGTTCACAAAACGTGATCAAGTCCTTGGAGCAGATACGAGGTTGCGCATCTGCTCTTTTTATGAGGACGCGTATACTTTTGGACTAAATTGGACTTTTGCCACCGAATCTTTCAGCTTGCGATTCGGCGTTCGTCGCTGCCTTTCGGCCCTGCGTCTTCACGTGGGGCGCAAAAGGGCGCTTCGCCGGGTCAGCCCGGAGGATTGTCCTGCCGCAGGTCATGTCGGCAGGGGGTGGCCGTTATATGGCGAAATCGAGCTCCGGCTCAGATGAACGGGTACTCTCCGTCCGCAATCGCTCTGACCATGAAGAGATACCGCATGAGGTTCCCTTCCGCGGGAACAACATCAGGCGACGGCGATAAATAGCGACGAATTTCCGCGCTGCACTTCCAGCAGCAAGGGCTTCCTCTTCGCGTGCTCGCGTACGATCCGGTTGAATTGAACCGTTGTATCGACTGGGGTCCGGTCCACGCTGGTTATGATGTCACCTTGCTGAAGACCGGCTAGCGCCGCCGGACTTGATGGATTGATGCTCACGACATAGACGCCTTTCAACTTTCCGTAGTTCGGATCGTTTTGCGGAATGGGGCTGGTCATGAGGCCCAGCGGAAACGCGTTTTTCTG
>DATJTB010000192.1:0-6496 GCA_035503795.1 Methylocella sp. | reverse complement strand
CATGGACGGCTGGCGTTCCGATGTGTCGCGAATTACGCAGCGACATCCCTTCAACCACTTCCTTATGGCGGTCGGTAGCCTGCGACGGGTTTGGGCGTCTCAAATCCGCGCGCGGCAACGGATGTGAAAGAGTGGGCAACTGCGAAGAACGGGCGATGGTCTGCTTATGCGGCTAATCACGGTAGTGCTTTACGAGAACGCGCCTCTGGCCGTGATTTACATTCGAACCCGATGACCTCCTGGCTTGCCAGTCCATCCGTGGTCAGGCCTGGACGTTCATCCTGGGCTCGAATGAGCGATATTCTGCGTCGGTTGAGCGCGAAGAATTCGCATCGAAAATTCGGTGGTCAATGGCGGGTCTCTGACACCGCGAAGCCAAATAAGCCAAATCTACGCAAGCCAAATATGCGCCTCGTTTGCGTTTTAAACAAGAGCCATGGACGTTTATTTTTCGTTCCTGAAGCTGGACTTTCCTCGTGCTTCGAGACGGTGCTTTCGATGGCTCCTCATGCTTCGAGACGGCCGCTATGCGGCCTCTTCAGCATGAGGGGTCGGAGAACGCCACGACATCCTCATGCTGAGGAGGGCTCGTAGAGCCCGTCTCGAAGCACGAGGAGCAGCGCACTGATCTCGGCTGTTGCTGAGATCAGCATGAAAAATGTTTCATGTCGGGGAACGGCCCCAGCTTTTTGATTTGTCGCCTTTTCTTCAACGCGAACCGGTGTCCACTTCGCTCGAAAATGCTCTAGACCGCGTCTCAAGTTATTAGAATTGATCACGTTTCATGATTTTGGGTCGACTCGACTCCAAAATCATCGTGATCTAAGGGACGAGCGGCCTATTGTTCTCATCGAGCAGCGGGACGCCATAGTCCGTCAGAATGCGGTTGATCGCATCCTGGTTTTCCGCGATGAGCTTGTTCAAGAGGCGCTTCCATTCCTGATCGGTGTGGCGCACGCCCATGCCGATGCGATAGATCATGCGCGGACCCACCGTTTCCTTGACCAGCAAGGTGACTTTGGCGGGCTCCTTCGCCCCTTTGGCGAGATAGCCGGCGATCGGCCCCCAAAGGATCGCGACATCGATGCGACCCGCTTCAAGGTCCTCCATCATGGTAGTGGTCGGCGAGTCAACGCGCGTATCGACCACCAGCGGGTAGGATTTGATGTTCCCCAAAAGCCCCTCGTGAGCCAGATTGCTGGCTGGCGGCGTGCCCGCAATGATGCCGATTCGCTTGTCCTTCAGCCGCGGATCTTCGAGGCTTTCCACCGTTTCGAGCCCGCTTCCCTGCCGGAAGACCAGTGCGTAGCCGGTCCGGTAATAGGGGTTGGTGCCTTGAACGATGTCATCGCCCTGCGGCATGCCCATGATGACATCGCAGCGATGCGCATTGAGCGTGTTGCGCACGAATCCTGTCGTGTTGGGATAGAATTCATAGGCGAGCGACTTGCCAAGCTTGTCGGCCAGAAGCACGGCAATCTTGTTCTCAAATCCTTCCCCGGCCTCATTCGAAAAGGGCAGATCCCGGGGGTCGGCGCAGACGCGCAACACCTTGGGATCGATGAGTTCGACCGAACCGGCTTCTTCGTTTTGCGCGACAGCCTTCGAAAGGAAGCCAAAAGGCGACCCGAGCAGGGCGATCGCCAAGCCAACCCATAGAACCCGCATGGACCTCATGCCAGCTTCTAGTGCTTCGATCAGTCTAATTGAATGGACCAACAATTGAATGGACCAATGGTGTTCGAGTTTGCTCCAGATATGAAGCCGGCGTTCCATGTCATCCTCGCGAAAGCAAGGATCCGGAAAAGGTGCAGCACCTCGGCAGGCGCCTGGATCCTCGCTTTCGCGAGGATCACAACATTCAGCCAATTCGTCATTCCTTACAAATTCGCTGAAGCAGTGCGCTACTCGCCAAGACATTCGCGCTCATGGGCGGTCGCCGCGGCCGGCTTGTCCTCGTGCTTCTCGGGCCGCCCGCGTGTCAGCGTATCGCTCGATCGGGCCCGCAGATAGACATAAATATCGTCGATATAGCACATGACATTCTTGTTGTCGGCGAAGGCCGGCATCACCTTGTTCTCGCCGCCGCCGAGATCTTGCTTGCCGCCGACGACGATGCCGTAAAATTCCGCATAGTCGATCGTCTTGAGAGAGGTCTTAAGCGCCGGAGCGTAGGTCGAGCCTTCCCCATCCGGCCCATGGCAGACATGGCATTCGGAGTGGTAGCGGCGGAATCCGGAATAGGTGTACCAGTCCACGGTTCCGTCCGGCTTGATACTGAAAGTGGGATCCCCCTTGGCGTCGAGATATTTGCCATTGCCGTCCTGCTTGACGGGCTTAGGGTCGCCCGGGGCTTCCGCCATGGCCGAAGTCGCGTAGGCCAGCAATGCAAAAAGAGACGCGGCCCGGACGAGCGAAATGATGTACACGAGATAATCCTTGTGAGCGAGGTGATCTTGCGAGTGAAGGGGTGATAGGAACGAAACGCCCGGCGTTACGAACGCCGGGCGTCTGATGGGGCAGGTCCCGCGGAGGTCAGTACCCGGGCGGCAGCGCGAAGACCGTCAGTTGACCGCCGAGCGCCGTATAGCTGGAAAGCGCTGCATAGCCGCCAACCGCACCAAGGCCTTCCGTGCCCTTGGTCAAACCGGCCGCAAGGCCAATGCCGGCCCAGCCGCCGACGCCCGACAGCACGGCCACATATTGCCGGCCGAAGTGCTCATAGGTCATGACATTGCCAATGATACCGGATGGTGTCTTGAACTTGAAGAGTTCATCACCGGTCGTCGCATTGACCGCTTTCAGATAGCCTTCAAGCGTACCGTAGAACACGAGATTGCCGGCGGTCGCGAGGGCACCCGACCAGACCGAGAACAGCTCCTTCTTCTGCCAGACGATTTTCCCGGTATTGGCATCCCAGGCGGTGAAATTGCCCATATTGGTCTCGCCCTTGGGCGGGAACATGGACAGGGTCGCACCGACGTAGGGCTGGCCCGCCGTATAGCTCACATGGAAGGGCTCATAGTCCATGCAGACGTGATTGGCGGGGATATAGAAGAGATTGGTGATGGGCGAATAGGCTGCCGGCTGCTCATCCTTCGATCCGAGCGCCGCCGGGCACACGCCTTGCGTATTCACGTCCTCGCCATTCGCTTCTGTCGAAAATTGCTTGACGACCAGCGGACGGCCATAGGTGGCCGAGCTCTTGTCGAGGTCGACCTTGGTCGCCCAATTGACCACTGGGTCGTATTTCTCGGCGACCATCGGCTCGCCCGTCTCGCGATCGATCGTGTAGGCGAAGCCATTGCGGTCGAAATGCACGAGAATCTTGCGCAATTCCTGATTGGCCAAAATCATCTCATTGATGGCGTCGAAGTCCCATTCGTCATGCGGCGTGAGCTGATAGACCCATTTGGCAACGCCGGTATCCGCGTCGCGCGCCCAAATGGTCATCGACCATTTGTTGTCGCCCGGCCGCTGGGTAGGGTTCCAGGTCGAGGGATTACCGGAACCGTAGTAGATGAGATTGAGGTCGGGGTCGTAGGAGATCCAGCCCCAGGTGGCGCCGCCGCCGATCTTCCACTGATCACCTTTCCAGGTGCTGATGCTGGAATCCACGCCAACGGGCTTGCCGAGGCTCGTGGTTTTTTCCGGGTCGATCAAAGTATCGGAGTCGGGCCCCATCGAGTAGCCGCGCCAGACGCGCTTGCCGGACTTGATGTCATAGGCCGTGACGGAGCCGCGCACGCCGAATTCGCCGCCCGAAATGCCGACGAGGACCTTGTCCTTCACGACTTGCGGCGCCGAAGTGCCGGTCTCGCCGCGCGATGGATCGCCATTTTTCGTCGACCAAACCACCGCCCCGGTCTTCGCGTCGAGCGCGACGAGCGTCGTATCCGCCTGATGCAAGAAGATCTTGCCATCGCCGTAAGCGACGCCACGATTGACCGTGTCGCAGCACATCACTGGAATGACGTTCGGATCCTGCTTTGGCTCATATTTCCAGATGATTTTGCCGTCGTTGTTCAAGTCCAGCGCATAAACGATATTCGGGAACGGCGTCGAGAAATACATCACGCTTCCGATCACCAGGGGCCCGCCCTCGTGACCGCGCAGAACGCCGGTCGAGAAGCTCCAGACCGGCTGGAGGCGCCTCACATTGTCGGAATTAATCTGATCGAGCTTGGAGAAGCGATGATTGGCGTAATCGCCGGTCGGCAGCGCCCATTGCTTGGGGTCTTTTGAGAGCTCGATCAATTCGTTGTTGGCGAAGGCGGCGCCATTGGCAAACAGCGCGGCGGCGCCAATACAGGTTGATACCAGGAACTTGCGCATTCATTTCCTCCGGACACTTATTTGCGCTGCGCCAGGAAGCGCTCGCGAGTGCGGCGCCGGCGCCTTGTCGTTGCATCTCTTTCCCGCCGCGTGAAGAGCACCGGCAAGACTGTTGAAGGCTTCCAATCGAAAGAGTCGACAACAACTCAGTTTTCATCAAGGTCGCACCGAGAAAAGTCAGCGCCCCGTCTCCCGGATGGCGGAAAATCGTTCCGTCCGAATCCTGAAGCCTGAAAACTGCGGCAAGTGTATATATTGCCACTTGCCGTGTTACAATAGCCATCGTTAAGCCCGTGCCGGCCAAGCAGCGCGCCGCAAATGGTTGGGCCGACATGGAGGCTTTTTCTCCTCATTACATTGAAGCTACGAGATCCTGATCGGCAAATTCGACGCCCGGGATCGGAGGGCAGCGGAGGCTGCCGCCCTCACGATTGAGTTCAGGAGCGGAATCTGCCAAAGCGGGATTCGAAAAAGTGGGCACCGGTTTTTCGCTGAAATCCCGCTCTCAATTTACGAGAGATCACGTTTCATGATTTTGGATCGGTTCGATCCAAAATCATCGTGATCTAGAGCGGGATTCGAAAAAGTGGGCACCGGTTTTTCGCTGAAATCCCGCTTCAGGTTTTTTGAATCTTCCCTTGAGTTCGACGCTCGATGGCAAGAGGCATAAGATCATCTCGGCGCGCCGGAGTGGCTCCCGGCGCGCCGCGGCGTTTTGGCTGTCCTTCCGGTCGCCCCTCCGGTGCGCCCAGAACCAGAAAGTGTTGCAAATAGGTCCGCGCCTTCACCATGAAACGGTCGATGGTGCGCACCGACACGCCGAGACGCTCGGCGATCTCGGCATGGGTCAGGCCTTCGATGCGATTGAGCAGGAAGGCCTCCCGGCACTGCGGCGGCAGTTTGGAGAACAGGACGCTCAATCTGGCGAGTTCCAGCGAAGCGACGGCCGCGGCCTCGGGATTGGCCATCTCCAAGCCCTCCACGCCCGGATCAAGACCATCGGCGGCATAGCGCAATCTCGTCTTGGCCTTGCGGGCGAAGTCCACCGCCAGATTGGCGGCGATGCGGAAGAGATAGGCGCGCGGCTGCTCGAGGGTTGCAGCGCCGCCACGCTGGAGCAGGTGGAGATAGGCATCCTGCACGACGTCTTCCGCGTCCTGGCGACCAACCCGCCGCCGGGCAAAGCCGTGCAGTTCGCCGGCATGGGCCAGATAGAGGCCGGCTAGGGCTGCATCAGCCGCAGGCATGGGCTGCCTCCTCTCGTTCAATTTGGAGAAACGCCGGAATCCTTGAGGCGAGCGCCGGTGCGACGGCAGCCCCAAAACTTGTCAATTTCATTGGATGAACCTCATGACAGGGCCGGGGCTCGACAGGCCACGCCGGCCGCGCGAACGCGTATCGAAAAGAGCGATTTCAACAGGCCGACGCGCTTTGGCGCGCGGCCAGAGCCGCAGATACCGCGGCCGGAGTACCGCAAGCTCACTTCCGCACTCAATCGGCGGCGTTCAAGCTTGACGAGAGATCCTAAGCCGGGATGCGGTCAACACTGAGAGGGAGGGGGTGGGGCACGCGCCGCAAAATAATGTCTGGGCGGGGCAGGGCCGGGGTGCTTTTGCGTGAAGCCGAAGCGGATGGAAGAAACCGACTGCTCGGGAAAAGGCGCGGCCGCGCTCGGGGCCCCGAGATAGGCGCCTCCGGCGACGGCGCAAGCCAGAATGCAGCAAAGACCGTGATGCGAGGATTTACCCGGTGCCTGAGGGTCCGATCCACCAAAGCTACAGATCTGGCTCGCGGAGGCATCCGGACGGGCAAAATGAGAATTCGGTGAGGCGGTGAGGAGGAAAGCCTGCAGCAGCAGCGCGTAGAGCGCGAACACGCTCAGCGCGGCACGCCTCGCAATCAATCCTTGGCGGAATCTCCCCATTCTCAAGCCTGCCACCGGTGCCGCTGTTGCGGTCTCTTCATTTCGTCGCGCTTTGCGAAGCGCGGTGAACCCAGACAAACAGTGGTCGGAGTGAGAGGATTCGAACCTCCGGCCCCCTCGTCCCGAACGAGGTGCGCTACCAGGCTGCGCTACACTCCGAGTTTTGCCGATTTTGCAGGGCGAGAAGGCCTGCGGCCTGTGCCTTATAGCCAGTGCGCCCGCGCCCGACAAGGGCGC
>DATJTB010000191.1:0-18278 GCA_035503795.1 Methylocella sp. | reverse complement strand
TACACAAGGCCAACCCCAGCCCAGCAACGCGCCTTCCAACTCCTCGGCGTCAACCCCGAACGTAGCCAGTAACCTCCCCTCGCCCGAAATAATCCAAAGCGAGATCAATAGTTTATCGTTCCAAACAATTGGAAGTTCAGTCTAAGGGAGCAGACCGAGCTTCAACAGTCCTTGCCGACCTGATCTTTTTGGCAGCCGGCCTTTCAGACATCAAAGGCTAAAGTCCCGCCGCGCGCCGTTTGCCCCGTCTGAGCAAGCTATTGCAAACAAGAAATGCGCAGCCGCAACTTCGCGGCAACAGGTTGATGCTGACTTCCGTTCCAGTAGATCGAGCGTGCCGAAACGCCAAAAGTATGGCTTTTTGAAGCCATCACGATAAAACTCAGCTGCGGTTATAGACGTCCTCGAGCCGGACGATATCATCTTCTCCGAGATAGGATCCCGTCTGCACTTCGATCAATTCGAGGTCGATCCGGCCTGGATTCGCCATGCGATGGACACAGCCAATCGGCAGATAAATCGATTCATTCTCGTGGACAAAATGGATTTCATTGTCACGGGTGACTTCTGCCGTCCCTTTCACAACGATCCAATGCTCGGAGCGGTGAAAATGCTTTTGGAGAGAAAGCCGCTCGCCCGGTTTTACGACAATGCGCTTGACCTGATAGCGGCCGCCGGAATCGATCGATTGATAATAGCCCCAAGGCCGGTAGCTGCGCTTATGTTCGATGGCTTCCTGATGGTTTTCGTTCTTCAAAAGGTCGACGAGTTGCTTGACTTGATCGCCTTGTGCCGCGTTGAGCACCAGAACGGCATCCTGGGTCGTGACGACGATGACGTCATCGACACCCACGACAGTCGTTAAATGCTCACCGGAGCGGACATGGACATTCGAGGCGTTCATGACGACGCCGCGACCGCGGATGGAATTGCCCTTTTCATCGCGCTCCGACAATTGCCATACGGCCTGCCAATTTCCGACATCCGACCATCCAATGTCGGCTGGCACGACGGCGGCCCTGCTGGTGCGCTCCATCACCGCATAATCGATGGATTTCTTCGGAGCCCGGGCGAACGAGTCCTTTTGAAGCACGAGGAATTGCAGATCTTGTTTGGCATTGGCGACGGCCTCGGCGGCGGCTTCGGCCATTTCCGGCTCAAAACTGCGCAATTCAGTGAGCATCACATCGGCCCGGAAGAAGAAATTGCCGGAGTTCCATAGATAATGGTTGGCCACATATTGCTCGGCGGTCGCTGCATCTGGTTTCTCGATGAAAGCGTCGACCTTGAAGACATCGCCCTCTGGCGTTACCGTCTTGCCGGGCCTGATATAGCCATAGCCAGTGGCAGGCGAATCCGGCTTGATGCCAAGCGTCACGATGAAGCCTAGCTTGGCGGCTTCGGCGGCTCTTTTGCAAAGATCGACGAAGCCGAGACGATCGCGCACGATATGATCGGCGGCGAGCACCGCAACGATCGTGTCCGACCCCGATTGCGCTGCAAGCTCGGCAGCTACCGCGACGGCGGGGCCGGAATCACGCCGGACCGGCTCGAGCACGATGCGTCCCTCGCGCTTGATCTTTTGCAATTGCTCAGCGACAAGAAAGCGATAGTCGGCATTCGAAATGACGACCGGCTTTTCAAAGATCGGGTCAGTGAGCCCCTCGGCGGCCATTTGAAAGGTCGAATACTGGCCAATGAGCGAAATGAATTGCTTGGGCAGGCTTTCCCGTGACTCCGGCCAAACCCGGGTTCCGGTGCCGCCGCACATAATGACAGGAAGAATTTTCACCGTTTGGCTCCCTCGCCGAATGCGCTTCTCAAGACCTCTCCAAATCCTTCGGGTCTTCGTCCAACCAAACGATCCTCAGGGGCTTGTCTATAAGATTATTCCCATTCTTTGAAGCTTGAGTATTAGCGTACCTTGCTCAAAAGAAGGAGAAAAATGCAATACCCAATTTCGGGCATGCATCAACCTGTTGGGAGTGAGTGTATTACTTGAAGACTTTTATTTTTTCTTCATTAGAGCGCATTATCCTTTAGCTCTTTCCGAGCTGGCCAAGACACTAAGCACTCGTTGGAACGTAGGCTGTTCCGCAGTTTCGGAGACGGCTCCGATGGGATTGATTTCGGTATGACAACGGATAACCAAGGTATGCTCGCAGAGAGGAAGCCCATGTGTGAGACCGAGCCAGTCATCTCTTGTCGCTGCTGCATCGTGGGGGGCGGTCCAGCCGGCCTCATGCTGGGCCTTTTGTTGGCTCGCGCCGGGATCGATATACTGGTTCTTGAAAAGCATGCCGATTTCCTGCGCGATTTTCGCGGCGATACGATCCATCCCTCGACCCTTGAAGCGCTCGCCGATCTCGGCCTGCTTGATGATTTCTTGAAACTGCCGCATCAGGAAGCAGCCTTGCTCAAGGCCAGGGTTGGAGATGTCATCATTCCTCTGGCCGATTTCTCGCATTTACCGACGAGAGCCAAATTCATCGCCTTCATGCCGCAATGGGATTTCTTGAATTTCCTTGCCGCGCAAGCAAAGCGCTACTCAGGCTTCCGCCTCTTGATGAGCACCGAGGCCCAGGGGCTGGTCTCTGATGACGAACGCGTGACAGGCGTGCTAGCCCAGGGGCCGCAGGGCCGGTTGACGATCAAGGCCGACCTGATCATTGGGGCCGACGGACGCCACTCTGACGTACGTGATGAAGCGGGCTTCGAGCCCCGGGAAATCGGGGCGCCCATGGATGTGCTGTGGTTTCGCTTGTCGCGCAAGGAAGAGGATCCGCAAGAGACATTCGGCCGGATCGAAGCCGGCCAGATGCTGATCTTGATCAATCGCGGTGCGCATTGGCAATGCGGCTATGTGATCCAGAAGGGCTCGACCTACCGGCTCAAGACTAACGGAATCGAACTGTTCCGCACTCAGATCGGAACCCTCGCGCCCTTCTTGAGCGACCGCCTGGGAGAACTACAAAGCTTTGACGACATCAAGCTCTTGACGGTTGCGGTAGACCGTCTGATGAAATGGCACCGGCCGGGCCTTCTCTGCATCGGCGACAGCGCCCATGCCATGTCACCAGTCGGCGGTGTCGGGATCAATCTGGCCATCCAGGATGCAATCGCCACCGCCAATATTCTTTCTCAGTCCTTGCGGGGGACGCATCCGATCCCGGATGCGCTGCTCGCCAGCGTGCAGGGCCGGCGCGAATGGCCCGCAAAAATCACGCAAACCATACAGGTCCTGATCCAGAAGAACGTGATCTCGCGTGTTCTCGAAGGCCGCGGCCCAATGAAGCCGCCTTTCGTCCTTCGACTCCTTATTTGGTTTCCGTTTTTGCAGCGGCTACCGGCCGGTCTCATAGGCATAGGCGTGCGTCCCGAACGGGTCAACTCGCCAGATTCAGGGGAGCTCCTCGCCAATTCATAGTCGCTGTGCGACGTCTTGGGAGGAAAAGACGGGCCTGCCTGGCGGAGGAGCTGGACCAGGCAGGCCGCGAGGGCGTCACGGGTTGTAGGCCCGCTCGCCGTGGTCGCTGATATCGAGGCCTTCGAGTTCGGCCTGTTTCGTCGGCCGCAGACCGATGACCAGATCGACGAATTTATAAAGGATCGCCGAGACGATGCCGGACCAGAGAAGAGTGAAGAGCACATTCTCGGCCTGAATGGTTACTTGAGTCATCATATCGTATTCGCCCGGCGAGGCTGAGCCCGGGTTTTTCGTATAGTCAACGAGTCCGACGCCGCCCAGGAAAGGCGCAACCAGAATGCCGGTGCCGATCGCACCGATGATGCCGCCGATGCAGTGCACGCCGAAGACATCGAGCGCATCATCATAGCCAATCCACCGCTTCACATAGGCGCAGAAGAAGTAGCAGACGGAACCAGCGATCAGGCCGAGCACGATCGCTCCCATCGGCCCGGCGAAACCGGAGGCCGGCGTCACGGCGACGAGCCCCGCCACCGCGCCCGAGACCATGCCAAGAAGGGACGGCGTGCCCTTGAGCGCCCATTCCGTGAACATCCAACCAAGCGCCGCACCCGCGGTCGCCACCATTGTGTTGACGAAGGCGAGTGAAGCGGCGCCCGTCGCTTCGAGGTTCGATCCGGCGTTGAAGCCGAACCAGCCGACCCACAGAAGGGAGGCGCCGATCATTGACATGGTGACGGAGTGCGGCGGCTCGATGTCATGCGGATAGCCGATGCGCTTGCCAAGGATGAGGCAGCCGACGAGACCGGCTATGCCGGCGTTGATATGGACGACCGTGCCGCCGGCGAAATCAAGCGCGCCCAATTTCTGGAAGAAGCCGGCATTGTTGAGCACCGCGTCGAGATTGGCTTGCGCCGCCGCCTTGGCGGCTTCGTCGGGCGCATCGGCCAGCGCCCTGGCGGCGTCGGCGATCGTATCCGGGCCCGCCCAATACCAGACGCCATGAGCGATCGGGAAATAAACGAAGGTCACCCACAAGAGGATGAAGACGAAGACCGCCGAGAATTTCATCCGCTCGGCCAGCGAGCCCACGATCAAGGCCGGGGTGATCATCGCAAAGGTCATCTGAAACACCATATAGGTGTATTCCGGTATGACGACGCCGTTCGAGAATGTCGCGACGGTCGAATCCGGTGTGATTCCCTGGAGGAAGGCCCGGTCGAATCCACCGACGAGATTGTTCCATTGATAGCCTTCTAGAAAACTCAGCCAGGGATGATTGCCGCCCGCGAAAGGAACCAATGCACGGCTGCCTTCCGTGAAGGCGAGCGAATAGCCATAGAGGCACCAAACGACGCCGACCATGGAGACGATCGCAAAAACCTGTGCGAGCATGGAAGCCATGTTCTTCGTGCGGACCATGCCGCCGTAAAAAAGCGCGAGGCCCGGGATCGACATCATCAGAACCAGCGCCGAAGCAGTCAGCATCCAGGCGTTGTCGCCCTTATTGGGAACAGGGGCTGCCGGGTCGGCGAAGGCGAGGGAAGCCGCACCCGTCGCCAGCAAAAGCCCCAAACCGATCGCTCTTGGGGCGAGTCTTGGAAGGGAACCAGGATTCATAATCCAACTCCTGAAAACATCAAAAGGGAGGGGGCTTTTAGATGGCTTCCTGATCGCGTTCGCCAGTGCGGATCCGAACCGCCTGGTCGAGCGTGGTGATGAAAATCTTGCCGTCGCCAATCTCGCCCGTGCGAGCGGCGTTGGTGATCGCATCGATCGCCTGATTCACGAGCTCGGATGGAATCGCGACCTCGATCTTTAATTTGGGAAGAAAACTCACGGCATATTCAGCGCCGCGGTAAATCTCCGTGTGCCCCTTCTGGCGGCCGTAACCTTTGACTTCGGTCACGGTCATGCCGTGTGCGCCAAGCGCCGTGAGCGCATCGCGGACCTCGTCGAGTTTGAACGGTTTGATGATCGCAGTAACTATTTTCATGTTGCTGATCCTGTTTGCCTCTACCTTGGTTTTTTTTTCGAAACGTCGTCAAAACAGTTCAACTGCGCAGGGCACCGGCGGAGATCACGGCTGTGCTTGGGATGCGGCCAGCAAGCCTTGGGCCAGTTGCCGAAAAGGGCAAGATCACAAAAAATGCCGCTCACCGCACCCAAATTGGGCCTGAAAGCAGCGATTCTGGACAAATCCGAATCTTCGGTCTTTGGGGATAGATGATCGTTTTTATTGTGATGGATCGTCGGCTAGATTGCAACGCGAGCATTGATCATGAGCGGACGGCGCGCATCAAACCCTCTTGTGAGACCGACGCCACGAGGGAGCCGGCCTTTGAGAAGAGGAGGCCACGGGAAAGCCCCCGCGCGCCGGAAGATGAAGGACTGTCCTGTGCATAGAGCAGCCATTCATCGGCCCGAAAGGGCCGGTGAAACCAGAGGGCATGATCAAGGCTTGCCACTTGCAGACCGGTGTCGAATACAGAATGGCCATGCGCGCCAAGCGCTGCATCAAGCAAGGTCATATCGGATAGATATGCCAGCACGGCGCGATGTATGGCGGGATCATCGGGCAGTGGACCCGTCGCCCGCAGCCAAACATATTGTTCGAGGGCGCCTGCTTCGTGCCTGACGTAGCGGGCGAGCTCGACGGGCCGGATTTCGATCGGCCGCGGTTCGGAGAACCAGCGCCGAATGGCCTCCGGCACCGTGTCGCCATAACGGGTTAGAAGTTCGCTCTCGCTCGGCAGGTTCTCCGGCTGAGCGACGCTTGGCATTCGAAAGGCATGCTCCAGGCCTTGCTCTTCGATCTGGAAAGATGCCGAGAGCGAGAAGATCGCCCGGCCGTGCTGGATCGCATTGCAGCGCCTTGTCGTGAAGCTCTTCCCATCGCGGATCCGGTCAACTTCATAGATGATCGGCACGGCAGGATCCCCGGCGAGAAGAAAATAGCCATGCAAAGAGTGCGGCGAGCGTCCTTCAACGGTGCGGGCGGCAGCGACGAGCGCCTGGGCAACCACAAGACCACCAAACACGCGTTGCCAGCCGACCTGCGGGCTGCGTCCGCGAAAGATGTTTTCCTCGATCGTTTCAAGGTCGAGGATCCCCAGGAGCTGGCTGATCGCGTCCTGCATGAAGGCGCCTATCCTTTCCACTCTCGGACGAGAGGCAACGGGCTCCATCCATCACGGATGACGCGCCCGTTCCAGACGGAACATTGCGGTTTCGTGGAAAAGGGCACAAACGCATTCTTGCGGAGAGCCGCTGACTGCCGGGGATAGGCCGGATCCGCGAGAAGGCGCGCCGGAAACGTGGCCGCGCTCAAACGAGCTTGAGTATGCGCGCCAAGGAAAAGCCGAAGCGGAAAGAGAATCCGAGGATGCGGACGCTTTCAGTCGAGCGACCGCGCTTCTTCCGGCAGCATGATTGGAATCCCGTCGCGAATGGGATAGGCCAACTTGGCAGCTCGCGAGATCAACTCTTGATTTTGCGCGTCATATTCGAGGGTCGTCTTGGTCCGCGGACAAACGAGGATTTCCAAAAGACGTGGATCGATGCGTGAGGGTTCCGGGGCCTGTTTGCTCTTCGAATTCTTAAGATCTGCCATCCCTTGACCTTTCATATTTGGGTCGGTTTCTCGTATTTGGGTCGGTTTCGAACCGGCGCTCGGCCGACGTCACTTTTACTGATGGAGTGGGCGGATCGCGAGCCGTGAATCCGTGGTAGGTCAAGTTTGCTATATTCAGTTTGTCACATTTTCTTGACACCGGCTTCAAAAGCTGACCGCTTCTCAAAGCGAAGGACTTTCAATGTAACGGGGCGGACGTGTTCCTTCCCCGTGCCAGTTCCATTTCGGTAATGGCGACCAGCACATCCGCCCGGCCTTTCAGATCGAGCGCTTCGAGCAAGGCTTGCTTTTCCCTGGGGCTGCATGGGCTCATCATGGAGAGAGCATTGACGAGCGCCTCATTGGGGGCATTATTGATGCTGTTCCAGTCGACCTGGAGGTTGTTCGTTTCGGCGAAATCGCGCAGGGTCCGCAGGACGCCATCCCGGTCAACCTGATTTTCACCTGTCCGTGGATTGAAATCCAGGGCAAATGGGCCGAAATCAACATGCGCTTGCCGGTACGGTGTGACCACGGTGAGTTCCTCAATGATCCGGAAACGGGCGATCCCGGTCAACGTGATCATATAGCGCCCATCGCCGGTCTCCGAGAGCTGGGTCAGGCGACCGGCGCAGCCTATTGAAAACAAACCCGGCTCGCCGGCCCGTGCTTCCGCATCCGGATCCGGTTGTATCATGCCGATGATCCGCTGGCTCTTCAGCGCATCATCGATCATGGCGAGATAGCGCTCCTCGAATATGTTGAGGGGCAACTCGCCGCGCGGAAGCAGAAGCGCGCCGGCGAGCGGAAAGATCGGGAATATCACAGGCACTTCATCCGGGTGGCGATAAGCATGGTTCATGCTCATGTTTCGTCCTCAAACTTCCAAGCCCCGTTGACATGAGGGTTGGCGTGCCGTCCCCCGGCCTGGCGAGATCATGATGATTGGATCGAATCGATCCAAAATCATCATGAAACGTGATCGATTCTCGTAATTGAGAGCGGGATGCGAGCGCAAAGCCGCTTCACACTTTTGCTGATCCCGCTCTAGCGAAGCCAATCTCCCTTCCTTTTTACCATCCGGCAATCAAATCTTCGACTATATTGTATAGCGAGTTCATGGTTTGGCCATCAAACTGGGCCGGGACTCAGGGCAGCCTAAGCAAATCGCGGGAAAATTTGAAGCTCTTGTGATGGTTCGCTATCTATTAAGGCAAATGACTAATTTTTAGGCAGTCAAACCGTCGATTGCAGCCTTGCAAAACCCGCTGCGAGATCTTCCTTGAGATCTTCGACATCTTCAAGTCCGACGGAAAAGCGCAAGGCGGGGCCCGGAGAGTTCCACGGGGTGACGCTACGGTAATGTTTGCAATCGAAGGGGATGACGAGGCTTTCGAAGCCGCCCCAGGAAAAGCCCAAGCCAAAGAGCTTGAGGCCGTCGAGCATGGCGGCGAGCGCGGTAGGCGAGCAAGGGGCAAGCAATATCGAGAATAGCCCCGAGGACCCGAGAAAATCGCGCTTCCAGAAGGCATGCCCGGGACAGGACGGGAAAGCCGGGTGGAGCAGCTGGATCACCTCTTTTCGGCCTTCAAGCCAGCGGGCAAGCTCCAGCGCCTGACGCTCGGCCTCGCGCAGCCGCAGGTCGAGGGTCCGCAGCCCACGTAAGCTCAGGAAAACATCTTCCGGCCCGGCGCACATGGCCATGGCATCGAACGTCGCACGAAGGCGCGGAAACCAGCTCGCATTGGCGGAAACGAGGCCGATCAGAAGATCGCTGTGGCCGCCGAGATATTTGGTGCCCGCCTCGATGGCCATGTCGGCGCCCCGCGCGTGCGGCGGAAAAAACAGGGGCGTTGCCCAAGTATTATCGAGGATTGTGCAGATTCCTTTGTCGCGCGCCAGAGCCGTAATGCCCGGCACGTCCTGGATCTCGAAGCTCTGTGACCCGGGCGTCTCAATGAAGATCACACTGGTGTTTGGCCGAATCAGGGATTCGATGGCTGGTCCGATCTGCGGATCGTAATAGCTTATCTCGACGCCCATGCGCGCCAAGACCGTATCGCAGAAAATGCGCGAGGGGCGGTAGACCGCATCCGTTACCAGAATATGGTCGCCGGCCTTCACGGCGGTGAGTAAAGCCAGCGAGATCGCGGCAAGGCCGGATGGGGCGAGCACGGTCCCCGCCGCCCCGGAAATCTCGCTCCAAGCGCTCTCCAAGGCTTGCGTGGTCGGCGTGCCGGCCGTCGCATAGGAAAACCGGGCTCGCCGCTGATGAAAATCTTCAAGCGTTGGAAAGAGCACGGTTGAGCCTCGATAGATCGGCGTATTGACAAAGCCATATTGCTCGCCTGGATGGGACCCGGCGTGTGTCAGTTTCGTACGGTTCTTCCAGTTGCTGACTTCCGTCGGCGGGATTTTGGTCATTTTCCTATCCGTTGGCTTGGCTCGGGGCCGCAAACTGGCGGGTCGTATGGCGCTTCGTCAAGTCCGTCGGGGCCTTCATCCGGAGCTCTCCGAGACCTTAGCGCGAATTTCGCAAAAGTTGACAGACTTTTGCGACGAGAATTCGCTCCAACTTCTTGATCTTGCGCGATTTCGAACGATTCCGTTCGAGCGGAAAGCGCGCTAGGTGGAAAGCCCAAAACGAATGTGGAAGCAAGGAAAAGCCTCCTGCAGTTTTTGGGCAATCAACTTGGCCAAGCTTGCCTAAGCTTGACGGCTTATGCCGTGGGAAGCGCCTTCCGGAGGTTTTGTATTTCCTGCTTTTGGACCGATGGATCCGGAATTCGTCAGGATCTCGCGGCAGAGCTGTCAAGCCGGTCCTTTTTCAACAGAGGCTTGCCCGCTTGCGTCATTTTCGCCAAAGTCCGGCTCAAGGATCATGAGCGAGGCAGGAGAGGGCGCGCGTGAATATTTTGCGGCTCGTGCTTTTGGGGCTTGCCGCTCTTGCCGCGATCATTTGTGGTGTGGCGCTCTTGCGGCAGGCGCTGCCTTCAAACGTTCCGGCAACCGCATCAAATGCCTCCGGCGTGTTTCGACCGTCGCCCGCTCAGATCGAAGCGGCGCGGAAAGTGCTGGATGAAAAACTGGCCACGGCACCTGACTATGCGGTGTTCTTTAATCGCCTCGACAAAGTCTTTCCAGATGAATATCAGGCCTTTCTCGGGGCTCTTGCCTTGCGACTTGCGCTCGCGGGTGAGATCCGCAGCGCGGATGTCCTGATGGCCGAGGCGGCCCGCTCCCTGCGTCTCTCACGCGGCTTGCTCGCCGCCAAAGCCGGTGATCCAGCACTCGAGCATATTTTCGAGCTGCAAGCCACGATGTTGCGGGCCCTTGCCGCCAAGGATCCGCATCTATGCGGCAGTTTCCTCAATGGGGATGATAGCCAGGATTTTTTTGAATTTTCGGCACAAAACCGGGGGCTCGTCGCGGCCATGGGGATCGCCGGGCTCGAAGCGATCAAGGATGGCGAGGTGAAGGGGATTGAACGGCCGCCGCCGGCGGGCAAAGATTTTGATGCCCTCGAGCAGGCCCTGCGTGCTAAGGGGCTCGAAACGCCGGAGATCGAGATGCTGCTTGATGGCAAGCCGAGCGACCCGCCGATCGCCGATGCGAAACTGTGTCGTGACGGCTTGATCTATCTCGAAGCTCTCACGGGATTGCCGGGACCCATACGGCTGCGCATTTACGGCTTTGCCATCGAGCTCATGGCCCGTTCGTAATGGCCATCGAATGATGAAAGTGTGCAGCCCCAGCCCTCGCGACTGACCGGACATGACCGGGCCTCGCCGGTCGAAGCGGCGGCCGGCCACACTCAGAGCGGGATGAGCACAAGTGTGAAGCGGTTTTGCGCTCGCATCCCGCTCTCAATGACGAGACTCGTTGGATCGAATCGATCCAAAATCATCGTGATCTAATTTTTGGGCCCTTCTTGAAGGGATTTTGCCACCTTGATGTGGTCGCTCAAAAGCAAGACCATTTGCTCGACCTGCTCGATGGGGACGAGAAAGCCAACCGGACCGAAAAAGGGATGAAAGAAACTGAGCGCACTCGCTTCTCCCATGAGCTCCGGGCTCACATGCCAAAGAGTATCGAAGATGCCTTCGATTTTTTGCCCCTTCAGCGGCGGGACGGGACGTTCGGCGATCAACTGCGAATGGGCTTTCCCGAGCTCTTGGATGAGCGCGAGCAATTCCTGCGCATCGAGCCGGGTCGTGATCTTCTCTCCAGACTCGCCCGTCGCTTCGATCAAGACCGAGGATTGATCGTCGGTGAGTTTGATTTCGAAACGGTCCGGCATGTTCTTCCCTGCTCAATGACGGGACGTGTGCTCTTGGCCAGAGCAATCCCCGGAAGCGTGCCTTATTTCCACGAAAGCGGGACAGACCAAGCTATCGGGCGACAAGTTTTATCTTTTTATCGAGCACCGCGATGACCTTGCCGAGCTCAGATCCACGCCGCAAAATCAGACCGGTCGTGGTGATCACGGAATAAAGCCCGTGCCGGCGGGCCAGAGCCGGTTGCTTCTCAATACTGTAGAGGGCATATTCGGTAGCCTTCCGATAGATGGAGAAGACCGCCTTGTGGGCGGCGAAGTCGATCGCATAATCGCGCCATTCGCCGTTCGCTACTTTGCGGCCGTAAAGGTTGAAGATCTCGCGCAGTTCATCCCGGCTGAAGGTTACCAAATCGGCCACGCCAGTTGGCGGTATCGCCGGAGCAGCGGGGAATGCTGATCCTATTCCTCGGCCTGTGCGAAGCAGGCCGAGCCTATGATGATCTTCGATTGTATCCGGTTCGCTCATCGATGCCATGAAATGAAGTCCTCCCGGGTCCTGATCGTCACCCGAAAGACCTATCGAGAGCAAGCATTCTTTTGACGTTTTTGCAACATCATCATGAAACCAAAGCGCACTCAACTTTTTGCAATTGCGAAGAAAATGCTGTCGGCATCCCATAAGAGCGCGTGGAATCGGCCAGGCGCAGGCGAAGCTCGCCAGCGTCATCTCCAAAGGCCGGAGCGGAGCAGAAGCGGCTAGGCCCTCGACATCAGCGCGAGACGATCACTCTGGCGCCGATCTTGACCCGCTCATAAAGATCCATGACGTCCTCATTGGTCATGCGGATGCAGCCCGAGGACACGGCTCGTCCGATCGATTGAGGCTCATTCGAGCCATGGATGCGATAAAGGGAGCCGGCAAGATACATGGCGCGGGCGCCGAGCGGATTCATGAGTCCACCCGGCAGGAAGCGTGGCAAATCGGGACGTCTGCGGCGCATCTCCGTGGGCGGCGCCCAGGATGGCCACTCGCGTTTCATCACGATGCTTCTTGTCCCGCTCCATTCGAAGCCAGGGCGTCCGACGCCGATGCCGTATTTGATGGCTTGATGATCCGGTAAAACGAAGTAAAGCCGGCGCTCCTCGGTCGACACGACAATCGTGCCGGGGGCCTCGCTGCCCGAATAGGCGACGATCTCACGAGGTGGGACGATTGCGCGCGGCCGGACTTCCAAATCGGTGGCCGGATCGACAAGCCCTTGCTGAGATTCGTGCCCATGCCCGGAAGCGGGGGGATTAAGCGTGGCCGCGACAATGAAAAAAAAAGCGAAAAGGCGTCCGGTCGAATGGAAATGGCGCATAGGATTTTCCAAATGACAAGGCAGCTCAATAGCGAATAATGCGCAATGATATCCACTAAACCCGGCAAAATGTCATTTTTTAATAAGCCAAGCTAGTCGCCAGCTAATTTTGGATTGATCTTGTTGCCTCGACCTCTTCAATTTTCCGGCGCCGCGGGTAGCCTGGCGGGGCTCATCTCTTTGCAGACTAAAGCTTCACTGCCATGTCCATTTCAATTCTCGTCGGATGAGTCCTCTGACCCAAGGGCTGCTTCGACCCTCGATGTTCAAGCTGAGGTCCGTTCATGCCATTTTCCTTGCCTTTATCAGCGGCGATTTTCTTGACGATATGGTTCACGGTCCTCTTCGCGGTGCTGCCTTTCGGGGTGCACTCGCAGCATGAAAGCGGGCGCGTCGAACCGGGGACGGATCCGGGCGCGCCCGTGGCGCCACGGCTACTCGCCAAGGCCGTTTGGACGACGCTGATCTCCTGCATCGTTTTTGGTGCGCTCGCCGTTTTTGCCGCTTATTCCGAGCGATAATCCAATTCTGTTGACCCTCCGCCATGATGAGGCTACTTCAACCTCGCCTCGGCCCTCTTAGGGAGCGCGTAGCTCAGTCGGTAGAGCATCTGACTTTTAATCAGGAGGTCATGGGTTCGAATCCCATCGCGCTCACCAATGAAATGAATTAGTTGTGCGGAAATGAGCGGCGAAGGCGCCAGCCGGATCGATGTGTCCGGCAAGCCAGTTGAAATTGCTAAACCCGATTAGACACTTTTGCTCATCCCGCTCTAGCCGCCTTTATGTAGAAGGGTGAGCTTGGCACACCGGTTGCTACGCCAGCTATTGCCAACGCTCCATTCATTTGTAATTCGTTGGGTCGGGTTGATCCTTTGGCGCGCCTGTTTTGCGGCTCTGCACCTCATGCTTGACCTTGTCGATTGGCGTCCCTCGATTTGGCACGTGACGCTGCAGACCGGTCAGTCGAGCCGATCCTATCGGCAGGATATTGCGGATGCTGCGATCCACGCTCTGAGACCCCTTCTGCGGGCCGATGGTGAATATCCAATCCCGAGCGTCGCGGATCGTCGCCTCTGGGTGACCCGCACCGGCCGCCTCCTGCTTGCGACGGTCCTCGCGGAGACGTCGATTTGCACTATGGCGGTGGCCGATCGCTCGGTCGGTGCCCAAAAGCTCTGGCACATGATTCATAAGGGCGTTGAGACAGCGACCGATCCGGAGAGCCCGCCACGCGCACCGTGGTGCGCCGCGCGGATCGAGCCGGGATTTTCCAGCCACCTTGACGACCGGGAATGGCTGGCTGATTTTCAGAGATGCCTCGCCTGGACGTGGATCGAAAGCCTACCTGGCCGGCGGCTTTTATCTCGGCGTTGAAATTGAAAACCGCGCCGCAGCGTTTCAAAAAATCCGTCCAGGCGTCGGTCAACGCCAGCCGGAAGCTTTCGGCCGAAGATTGGATCGACGCGATCGCAAATCCCCGCTATCGCGCTCGCTGGGCCCGTTCTTCCATTAAGGTCGAGACAGTATCGAGCAGGCGGATCGCCGCGGGCAGGCGGGCATGCGCCGCTTGCTGAGCCTCATTGCCGGGCTCGAGGCAGCGCCACCAGTCGATGAACTGCGAGATCAGGGGACGGGCCGGAATCCGGGCAAAGTCGAGCCCAGGAAAAGCGGCAAGGCCGAAGGCCGTTTCCACCCCTCGCAGACAGTCCTCGATATAGCGGCTGTCCGCCTCGCTGAAGTCAAACGGCCGCTCCGGCGCCCGGCGCACCATGCGGACCTCGCTGAGTTCTGGAATATAGTCTCTCTTCAAAGCTTTCCGCTCCTCCCGATTGGTGTGCCGGCGTTCTGGGGGGCGCTCGTTGGCGCCCGGGCGACGAGCCTGCGCGCCCATCCCCATAATGAGGGGCCCGGTCTCTATCAAATCGATCAGCCGGATCGGTTCCCTTATCTGGACAAGCACCCATCGGTTTTCGCCCAATCTCATGGCGTGGTTCCTGCATGAGCCGGGCCGCGAGCCAAGAAGACCCTATCAGTGAGCGTATGACACAAGCGGACCCCAAATTGCGGGCCGGCGACCGAGATCCTGTCCCGCCTCCGCTCAAACGATTCATCTGGGACGTTCAGTCCATTGTTGAACTTGCGGAAAGCGAGCGAGAAATTCTCCTGATCGGCCGCGATCTCATGGCGCGTCTCATCGCCGCAGATGACTGGCTGCCCACGGTCTTTGCCGCCGCGAGCGAGGCCGGCTCGCGGCAATTTCAGATTTATCGCGACGGACTCGAACGCTTCTCGATTGTGAGCACGATTTTGCCGGGCGGGACCGCTTTGGCGATCACCAAGCCGTCGGTCTGGGAAATCCTGGGCGTGCTCGCCGGGGCCGTTGCGCGGCAACCGCTGGATGGCGGCCCAGACGGTGGCGTCCAAGCAAACGGGAATGGTCATGTCCTGCCAGCGGGGACATTGGAGGCGCATGGTTCAAGGAGCGGCGATCTCGTCCGGCTCTCCAATGGTTTGGACGATCGGGCCTCACTCATCCTCCATGTCTATGGCGGCGATATTGGCAAGCTGATCGGCCACCCATTGGCGCCGGATGGACGCATGCTTGAGCCATTGGCTTATGCGAATGCCGAGAGCGCGCCGCCTTACGACATTTTTTCCATTCAAACCGAGATCCGGGATTGAGTCGATACGCATGAGTCCAGGCGCATGAATGTTCTAGCTATCGTTCCCGCGACGCTGTGGCGTGAAGGCCGCGAGACAGCCGTCTTGGCATCGATCGACGACAAGCCACTGCTGGGTCATCTGCTCGATCGTCTTTCCCGAGTGAGCAAGCTTGAAGGAATCGTCGTTACCACGAGCGATGATCCGCGGGACGCCCCGATAAGGGATTACTGCGACGCGCGGAAAACGATCTGTCAGAGGGGCCCGTGCGATGATCTGCTCGGCCGCCTCATCGCCGTCCTGAAGGCGGCCGGCGCGACGGGCGGCGTCATGGTGGATGCGGGCAACCCGCTCATCGATCTGGAGCTGGTCGACAAGGTCGTGAATCTGCTCCAGATGACGGATGGCATGCTCGACTGGATCGGCAATACCCTGTCGCCGACCTATCCGCGCGGAATGGAGATTGACGGCTTCACAACAGCGGCCCTTGAAGAATCCGAAAAGCGTTGCATGGAGCCTGAGCAGCGCCGGCAGGGCCCTGCTTTTCTGCGGCAAAACAGCCGTCTCTATCGACCGCTCAGCCTGACGGCTCCGCCAGGGCTCGATCGCCTAGATATGAAGCTCAATGTCGAAGGCCCCGAGGACGTGCCGCGGATTGCAGCGATTCTTCGGCGCTTCAAGGACCAGCCGGATTACGGCCTCGGCGACCTCTTCCACTTCCTTGAGACGGAGCCTCCCGTCTAGAGCGGGATGCGAAAAATGTTTCACGTGAAACATTTTGGTAAGGTCTTGGCTCGAAATCGGACAAGGCCAATGACATTTCCCGCCCTTGAAAGCGTAAGAAGGAGTAAGACTGTGCAAGAGACACCTCTCTCGACCTGATCCTCAAATATGCGGGTGAGCACCGTGGCGACCTTCGATCCGAATTCTGATGGAGCGTTCGAGACAAACCGGCATTGAGCGCCTTGGTACTTGGCATCAGGCGCGAAAAGCCCACAGAAAAGCCATTCCAATCTCACGAATGCGATTACAATATCTATCCTGCATGTCCTTGGCCTCATCCAGTCTGACCAGGGTCATCTTTGAAGGCGGACAAGCGATCGGAATCGTTCAAGCGATAAGAAACGGCGTAAGATCAAGAAGGTGGAGCGAATTCTCGTCGCAAAAGTCTGTCAACTTTTGCGGAATTCGCTCTAGCTAGAGCGGGACGAACAAAAGTGTGAAGGGGTTTTGCGCTCGCATTCCGCTCTCACTTATCTCACTTACGAGAATCGATCACGTTTCATGATTTTGGGTCGACTCGATCCCAAATCATCGTGATCTAGGACTAAAACTAACCAGAATTGAGAGAGACGCAGTGCGCTTAATCTGTGGTCTGGTGCCGCAGCGCGATTGCTGCGGGCCGATGAGGGAGCGGCGGCGGTCAAGCGTTAACAATGGGAAACGGGAAGCGATGACGAACGCGGCTGACGAGACCGAATTTCCTTTGCAGCACTCCGCTTGGCGGCGCATCGTCGTTAAGCTCTCGGGTGAAGCCTTGATGGGCGATCAAACCCACGGCCTCGACCGGGCAACCCTGGGGCGGATCGCCGCGGATTTAAAAAATATCGCGCGCCGCGGCGTCGAAGTCGCGGTGGTGGTCGGCGGCGGCAATTTCTTCCGCGGCATAGAAGGAGCCGATAAGGGCATTGAACGGGCACGCGCCGATTCGATCGGCATGCTGGCGACGGTGATGAACGCGCTCGCCCTTGAATATGAGATCGAAAAACAGGGCCAATCGGCTCGCACGCTTTCAGCCTTGCCTATGCCAGCGCTCTGCGAGCCTTATTCCCGCCAGACGGCACTCCATCACCTTGGCAAGGGCCGGATCATCGTTCTGGCCGGGGGCACCGGCAATCCCTTCTTTACGACAGATACCGGGGCGGCCTTGCGTGGTGCCGAGCTTTCTTGCGACCTCATCATGAAGGCGACACAGGTTGATGGCGTCTATTCGGCCGATCCCAAGCGCGATCCGGGAGCAACCAGGTATAAGCAATTGACGCATGATGAAGCCATTGCCAGAAATCTCGCGGTGATGGATATGGCCGCCTTCGCGCTTGCGCGGGAGAACAGAATTCCGATAATTGTCTTCTCGATCAAACAGGAGGGTGCGATCCTCGCGGCTCTCGAGGGACGCGGCAAAGCGACATTGGTCGTGCCCGGCGCTTGAATAGAACGGGCGAGATTGGTCAGGGGGGTGGAAGCCTTCGGGGACAAATAGGTTCGAGGATTCCAGGATATGGGTGCTGAATTCGATATTGCCGATCTGACCCGGCGGATGCAGGGTGCGGTTGCGACATTGAAGCATGAATTGGGCGGTCTGCGCACCGGGCGCGCCACCGCCAGCCTTGTCGAGCCTGTGGTTGTCGAGGCTTACGGACAAACCTTGCCTTTGAATCAAGTCGCGACCATCAGCGTTCCTGAGCCGCGCATGCTGTCCGTTCAGGTCTGGGACAAGACCATGGTCGGCGCGGTTGACAAGGCCATACGCAATTCGAACCTCGGCCTCTCGCCGATCGTCGAGGGTCAGGTTCTGCGGATCCGAATCCCGGAGCTCAATGAGCAGCGGCGCCGGGAAATGGCGAAGGTCGCACATAAATATGCGGAGGAGGCACGTGTCGCCGTCCGTCATGTTCGCCGCGATGGCCTCGATATGGTCAAGAAACTGCTCAAGGCGAAATCGATCGGCGAGGATGACGAGAAGCGCCATGAGAGTGAGGTACAGAAAGTCACGGACCACTTCATTGAGGAGATCGATACGGCCTTGAGCACGAAGGAAGCGGAAATCATGCAGGTCTAGTCGATCCCGATCTGCTATAAGCCCGCGGTGTGCCGCTTAAGAAGGCTGGATGGTCGAGCCGAAGCCCGTGCGGCCTTTGCCGCCAGCCCAGAGCCG
>DATJTB010000190.1:0-14251 GCA_035503795.1 Methylocella sp. | reverse complement strand
AGATCACGATGATTTTGGATCGAATGGATCCAAAATCATGAAACGTGATCGTTTTCGTAATTGAGAGCGGGATGCGAGGACTCGCCCGTTTTGCCGCCTTCAGTTTATGACGGAATCATCCAGCTCATTGGCCGGTTCCGGCGGACGTAGACGGGGTTTTTTCGAGTTCCCCTGAGGCAAACCTGGCAGCGGCCCGACTTCAATCGCCTCGCCCATGGGCACACCATCCGCCGCATGGGCCGTGCCCGCATCGGCCGGCTCGGCGCCGTCTTCGACGACTGGCTGGCTCTTTGGCTTCCGGTGCTTCTTGGTCTTGCCTGGTGGCACAGGAGCGGCCGGGGCGGGCTCATTCTCCTGCGGTGTCGCGGCCAATGGACCCGTGATTTCATTCCCTTCGGCCGAGTTGGCGCTCGGAGCTTCGTCACCGGCGCAGCCCGTCAGCCATATGTCATAAATCGGATGCTCGATCCCATGCAGGCCGGGGCTTGCGGCGAACATCCAGCCGGAAAAAATCCGCTTGTATTTCTTGTTGGCCTCGACCTCGTCGACCTCGACGAAACTGGTCGTCTGAGGAGCTTCCGTTGCCGGCCTTGTATAGCAAGCGCGCTCGGTGATCTGCAGCGAGCCGAACTGCACCGTCTCCCCCATCGCGGCCTGAAAGGCGATGGTGCGTCCGGTGACCTTGTCTAGCCCCGAAAAGACCGCGAGGGGATGGCCAATGCGATCGGCCCACGCGAGTTGGGTTGGGACAACAATGATCCCGATCAACAATCCGGGTACTACCAAAACTTGAGAAAGAAAGGCTCTCAAAAGCTTTACCATGAAACTCCCGGATCTGGGCAGGGAGTGAGTGCCGCCACGCTGGTTGGTGACTGGCGAGAGTAGAGCATAGGGCCCACGATGGGAAGCTGTTTTGGATCCCGTAGAGAAAGGCAAGATAGAATCAAGATTTCAGAGCGATTGCCCTATGCTTCGAGGCCACTTGCCCCGGCTCGCGAAACTGTTCCGGGTAGTACCTTACCCTCCCCTTTTGCGTGAAGGGGAACCAACCCTTCAAGATCTGCAAGGCTCGCCGCGGCACTGTTCAGCTCGCGACTAGCGTGTTCGTCAAAAAAACCCGGCCAACCGGGGCCGGGCTTGGAGGCCTGGGAGGAAAGGACCAGGCGAAAGCTGGGCGGGAATGCACAATCTTTCTAGAACACAGCTTACGCCCTTCGATCGGCGCCGCAACAAAATAAATGGCCTTGAGCACAACCTTCTTTGTCCCGTGGCAAAATGACAACAACGCCAGCCAGCCGCTGATGGGATCAAGAGTCGAAGCTTGCCGGGTCGAACGCCCGGTAGGTCGCGCAGAATTCGCATGTCACCCCGATGAGCCCATCCTCGCCGATCATCTCGTGGCGCTCGCTCGATGTGAATCGTTCAAGCATTGTCCTGATCCGCTCGTGCGAGCAGCGGCAGGCGTTCCGCACGCTTCGCGCCCGAAACACCTTGACCCCCTGCTCATGAAACAGACGATAGAGCAGCCGCTCGCTGGACAGCGCCGGATCGACGAGCTCGTGATCCGCCACGGTGGCCATCAACGCCTCGGCCGTTGTCCAGGCGGCTTCTTCAGGCGGAGGGGCCCAGCTCTGTCCTGACGGCACATCGCCCGGATCGAGATCGGCAAAAACCCGCCGTGTGGCGGTCGGCGGCAAGAACTGTGTCAGGATCCCGCCGGCCCGCCATTTCACGGACGTGCCACTTAAATCCTCGGCCACCGCGAGGCGGACTCTTGTGGGAATCTGGGCGGATTGGGTGAAATATTGCCGCGCCGTATCCTCGAGGCCCTGGCCTTGTAGAGCGACGACCCCTTGATAGCGCTGCAGCTCATTGCCCTGCTCGACCGTCACCGCCAGATGCCCCTGCCCAAGGAGGCTTGCCGGCGCAAGCCGCTGAATAGCGGCGTTGGCTCTCGCGGTCGCTTGTAGACCGGTAAGCTTCCCCGCATCGAAGCGCGCCAGAGCCCGCAGCCGATCTGGAGCGTCAAAATCCACCACAAGCATGCCAATCACGCCGTCGCTTTGGGTCTGCAATTGAAGCCGTCCCTCAATCTGCAGCGCCGTAGCAAGGAGGACGGTCAGAACGCACGCTTCGCCCACGAGCCGGGACACCGGTCCGGGATAGGCGTGGCTCGCCAATATATGGTCGAGTGCGCTGCCAAGCCGCACCACTCGGCCGCGCAGATCGAGACCTTCGACGGCGAAAGGGAGGACATTGTCGTCCCGTGCGTCATCTGAGACCGGCCGGGCGGGAATTCCCACCCCGGGCGAACAAGAGGCGGTGGATAGGGTGTGCCAACTCATTCCTCTAGCGCTCCAAAACACCAGGCCAGGATCGCCTTTTGCGCGTGCAGCCGGTTTTCCGCCTCAGTGAAAACGACCGATTGCGGCCCGTCGATCACCTCATCCGTCACTTCCTCGCCCCGATGCGCTGGCAGGCAGTGCATGAAGATCGCATCCTTGCCGGCAAAAGCCATGAGCTTCGCATTGACCTGATAGGGTGCCAGCCATTTCTGGCGCAGCTCTTCATCGCCATCGCCCATCGAGACCCAGCAATCGGAGACAACTGCATCGGCCCCGGCAACGGCCTCGAAGGGGTCGTGGCCTAGCTCGATCGCGGCTTTGCTCCGGCGTGCCCAATCGACGAGATCGGCAGGCAAATCGAGCTCCCTGGGCGTGGCGACACGCAAAGTGAACTCGAATCGCTGAGCGGCATGCACCCAGCTTGCCAGCACATTATTCGAATCGCCGCTCCAGGCGACAGTCCGACCCTGTATAGGCCCCCTATATTCCTCGAAGGTCAGGACATCCGCCATCACTTGGCAAGGGTGCAAGCGTTTCGTCAAGCCGTTGATCACCGGCACAGCCGCATGGCTGGCGAGCTCCAGCATGTCGGTATGATCGAGGATACGAATGATCACCGCGTCGACGAACCGTGACAGGACACGGGCGGTATCGGCGATGGTCTCGCCCCGGCCAAGCTGCATTTCCGCGCCGGACAGCATGATCGTTTCACCGCCGAGCTCTCGCATCGCGATGTCGAAGGAAATTCGCGTGCGGGTCGAGGGCTTGTCGAAGATCATCGCGAGGACTTTGCCGGCGAGCGGTCGCTCCAACTGATTCTGGCCCTTGCGGCGGTGCGCCTTGAAGTGTTTGGCGGCTTCGATCATTTGTCGCAAGTCGGCTGCCGCGATCTGCGACAAATCGAGAAAATGCCGCAAGGCAGAGTCCGTCGATTGTCGTTGGAGCATGCTCATTGCGCCCTTTGGCCCGCCTCGATCGGCACGCCGTCGCGTGCCGCGTCTTCGAGCCGCTCACATGCTTTTTCAAAGCGCGCCAAGCCTTCGGCAATCTCGGCCTGGCCGATGATCAGCGGCGGCAGAAGCCGCGCGACATTTTCAGCCGCGGGTATGATGAGGATTTTTTCTGCGCGCGCCGCCGCAGCAAAGTCCGCCACCGGAACACGTAAGGCGATGCCCAGCATCAAGCCCTCGCCTCGAATGGCTCCAATGATCCGGGGGTGACGAGCTGCCAGCACCAGGAGTCCCTCTTTGAGCCGCCTTCCCATCTCGGCCACATGGTCGAGAAAACCAGGCGCCAGCACGACATCGAGCACAGCATTGCCAATGCTGGCTGCGAGCGGATTTCCGCCATAGGTGGTACCGTGCGTCCCGGCGGTCATGCCCCGGCCCGCGTCCTTCGTTGTCATAAAAGCGCCGAGCGGGAATCCGCCGCCGAGCCCCTTGGCGATGGCTATGATATCCGGCGTCACACCGCTTAGCTCATAGGCAAAAAGCTTTCCGGTTCGTCCGATTCCGGTCTGCACTTCATCGAACAGGAGCAACAGGCCCCGCTCGTCGCAGATGGCCCGCAGGCGCGGCAAAAATCCTGCCGGAGGGACCCTTATGCCGCCCTCCCCCTGGATCGGCTCGATCAGTATGGCGGCGGTTTGCGGCCCGACAGCGGCTTCAACCGCGTCGCGATCGCCGAAGGGCAGCGTCTCAAAACCTGCCGCGCGCGGACCAAAGCCTTCAAGATATTTCGGATTGCCTGCGGCGGCGATGGCCGCCAGCGTCCGCCCGTGGAAGGCTCCAGAGAAAGCAAGAATATCGAATTTTTCCGGATGCCCGAGGGATGCGTGATATTTGCGCGCGGTCTTGATCGCCCCTTCGATCGCCTCGGCGCCGGAGTTGGTGAAAAAGACAAGATCGGCAAAGCTTGCCGAGACGAGCCGCTCAGCCAGCCGTTCGGCCTGCGGAATCTCGAAGAGATTGGAGGTATGCCAGAGTTTCTCACCCTGGTCCTTCAAGGTCTTGACGAGATGCGGATGGCTGTAGCCAAGTGAAGCTACTGCGATCCCGCCGCCGAAATCAAGATACCGCTCTCCTTGGGTTGAAGTCAGCCAGACACCCTGGCCTCGCTCGAAAGCAAGCGGAACCCGAGCATAGACAGGAAGCAGTGCCGATGTCACATTGACGTCCTCGAGGAAATTGAAGTCCGCCGGACCAGTGGCTCGGAGCCGGCCTGCGCCTTGGCGGATCGGCGGCAGCTCCGACCAACGCAACTCTTCTTATTTCGCGGCCGGTGGGGCAAGTGCCGGTGTCGACTGCGGCTGCCCTTGAGCCGCCCCCGCCCCCTGGGCCGCCTTGGCAGCTTCGAGCTTCTTGCGTTCCTCTTCGGCTCGCTTCTGCAATTCTTCCTGCAATTTCTTTTGCTGTTCCTCGAATACTTTTGGATCGACGGCCGGCCCATCATAAGCCCGGCCAAGGCCTGCAATGGGAATATCGATCGTCACTTCCACGGCCGCCTGGTTCTTGACGACGACACTTAGGTTCGAACCCTTCTTGAGCTCGGTGACCAAGGGTGCCTTGAGCGCCGCTTCCGCAATGCAGCCGTTCGGGAAACAGATTTGGAAAACGCCGGCCTGGGTCTGTCCCTTATCGACGTAAAAACGGAAGCCCGGCGGCAAAAGAAGACCAACCGGCAGGAGCAGCCGCAGGCGGGCATCCTGGCCCTTGATATCGGAGACGATCATTTCAAGGACCGGCGGCTGCCCGGCTTGCGCGCTGAAATCGCGCATGGTCGAACAGGTCACCTGATCCGGGCAGACTTTGGTCCATTCATTTTGGGTTGGAACAAGCTCGACTTTGACGGGCCCTTGCGGCTGGAGCTGAGGCGCCGCTTGGGGCTGAACCGGCTGCATTTGCGTGGGCTGTGCCGGGGCAGGAGCGGGAGCGGCCGGCTTTTTTGCCTGGGCGAAAGCGCCCGTGCATAGTGCCAGAAGGAAGCTTGCCACACCGACACCGGCAAAACATTTAACCGAGAAGGACATTAAATTTCCTTTCCAATGATCAGCCGTTCAAAAATCACGGCGCCCGATGATCCATGGACGCGGCGATCGAGGCTGTGAGGAAGCATCACGCGCGCGGGAGCCTCGCTCAGATCCGGACAAGCGACGTGTGTGCACCGGCGCAGATCCCTCAGGCTCACGTCTCGGTAAGCATTATCGGACTGGCTTGCAACCCCACCCCCCCGCTTCATAAAGGAAAATCGGCAAAACTACAGGCGGGACCAGCAAGCTTTGCCTTCAATATTGAAATCCAGAATCCCAGGCGATCCCAAGAATCCAAGAATCAAGGGGCGACGGGAACGGGGTCGGGCGGCTGACGCCTGTTCAACACGGCCAAGGTGAGTCGAAAATCAACCTGACGCTCCGGAAAGAGGAGCTTTGCCGAAGACCACTGTTGCACCCGGAAGGCCCGGCCAAGGACGTGGAAAGGCTTCGCGTCAAATCATTTGAGCCAGCGCTAAGGCGCCGGCTCGTTGAAACGGTGTCAGATTGACGGGATTGAAATCGGTTCACCCATGAAACGGGCACATCGTCAAGAGTTCGGCTTGTTGGTCTCTTGGCAGCCGGTCCAGAAACTCGGCTGAGGCCATATCTTAAGCCGAAGTCTTGGCGGCAGGCAGGGGCACGGCCGCCAAGGCGGCCGCGCAAGTAGAAAAACGTCAGGTCCAGACCGCCTTCACCAGGATAACTTGGATGACGACTGTGGCGATGAGAATAGCGCCGATGATAAGAATGGTGTTGTTGCTCGGTGACGGTGTGTCACTCATGGTCCTCTCCCGGTCTATTTTTTCAATCTTGGCGCCGCTGAGGTGCAGGCACCCTTGATACGTCAAGCTTTTTGCCGGAAAAGTCAAGCCGGGCCTGTACCAAAACCATCCAGGCCGTGCCGGAACTCCCTTGTCGCTGCGAAACCCAATGGAGTCCTCGCGGCGCCTCCCAACATTATTTCAGCTTCGACGCGGATTCCTCATAAATCATTTTCGCCGCCAAAGGAAGCCCTCTTGCAAAATGCGCTTCGCCTTTCATTTCCCTCTCTGGCCAGCCATAAATGAGCCGCCCTCGGCTGGAATGGCAGAGCATTCGATGTGAAAGGCTTTCTCGAAAGTTCCTTTGTGCGGCGGCGGCGTTCGATCCAGCTGATTGAGACCTTGATCGAGTTTAAGAGGTCATTCCTGCTCGCATGCCGCTCAACTGCCTCGACGACGAATCGCTTGCATCCAAACTGAGGGCGTTTCGACCCATGCCATGGTCCGAGCGTGAAGCCGTCTGTCATGGATGTCTGATTGGGTGCCGATGATTTATCTTCTTCGCCAGAAACGCCGGCCGGCTTACGCCCTTCTTGCTCTGTTATGGATCGCTCCGATCGGCGCGATCGGACAAGACGCGGATCGCGCGCCAACCGAGACGCAGAGCCAAGCCGCACATCCGACGGGGAGACCTACCCCCTCCCACGCCATCGCCATGCATGGCGATCCGGCCCTGCCGCGCGCCTTCGATCATCTTCCTTATGCCGATCCTTCGGCCCCCAAGGGCGGGCGCCTGTCGATCGGGTTCCTTGGCACCTTCGATAGCCTCAACCCCTTCAATCTGAAAGCGGGATCGACCGCGCAGGGGTTGAACGGCAACGTCTTCGAGACTCTGATGACGCGCTCGCTCGACGAGCCCTTCACCCTTTACGGGCTCATCGCGCAAGGCATCGAGACGGATGATGACCGCAGCTTCGTCACCTTCCACCTTGACCCGCGCGCCCATTTCTCCGACGGCGAGGCGGTCACGGCGCAAGATGTCGTCTTCACCTTCGATCTTTTGAGGGCGAAGGGGCGGCCGCAGCAGCGCGCCGCCTATGCCCTCGTCAAAACGGTCACGACGCCTGATGAGGACACGGTCCGTTTCGACTTTCCCGGATTGAACGATCGGGAAATGCCATTGACCCTGGCGCTCATGCCGGTCTTGCCACATAATAAAGTGGATCCGGCAAGTTTCGATGATGCCAGTCTTGCGATTCCGACCGGCTCCGGCCCCTATCTCATCAGCGAGGTGAAGCCCGGCCAGCGAATCCGCCTCAAGCGCGATGAAAATTATTGGGGAAAGAATCTGCCGGTTCGCCGCGGGCTTTTTAATTTCGATGAGATCGACATCGAATATTTTCGCGACGCAAATTCTCTCTTCGAGGCTTTCACCGCCGGGCTCCTGGATTTCCGCGAGGAAACGAACCCGGCGCGCTGGACGCAGGCTTATGACTTTCCCGCGATTCGCGAGGGCAAGGCTTTCCGCGCCGCACTGCCGATCGGCGGCCCGAAGGGACTTGAAGGATTCGTCTTCAATCTGCGCCGGCCGCTCTTCGCCGATGTCCGGGTGCGCGAGGCACTGTCCCTGCTCTTTGACTTCGAATGGATCAACACCAATCTCCTCGATGGGCTCTACCGTCGCACAGAGAGCTTCTTCGATGATTCCGAGCTCGCCTCCACCGGCCGCGCGGCGAACGCCGCCGAGATCGCCCTTCTCGCCCCCTTCCCCGGCGTGGTGCGCGAGGATATCTTGGAAGGACGCTGGCACCCGGCGCGAACCGACGGCTCGGGGAACGATCGAACGGAGCCAAGACGCGCCCTCGCGCTTCTGCGAGAGGCGGGCTTCCAAATCGAGCAAGGCCGCCTCGCCAAGGACGGGGCCCCGCTCGCCTTCGAGATCATGGTCCAGGACCGCAACAAGGAGCGGCTCGCCCTCAATTATGCGGCATCCCTCGCGAGGATCGGTGTCACCGCCTCGGTCCATCTGGTCGATGAGGTGCAATATCAAAGGCGGCGGCAGAAATTCGATTTCGACATGATGATCGGCAGCTGGCTCGCCTCGGCCTCGCCGGGCAATGAGCAGCGCACGCGATGGGGCTCGCAAAGCGCCGACCAGGAGGCCTCCTACAATCTCGCCGGCGTCAAATCGCCCGCCGTCGATGCGATGATCGCGGCCCTGCTCGCCGCCCACACACAGGAGGAATTCGTTGCCGCCGTGCGCGCCTATGACCGAATTCTTCTGTCGGGCTTTTATGTCGTGCCACTCTACCACACGCCGGATCAGTGGGTCGCCTACTCGGCGAAGCTCGACAGGCCCAAGAGTCTGCCGCGCTTCGGGCCACCGTCCAGCGGCGCGACACTCGACACCTGGTGGCGCAAGGAACCTTGACCACACAAGCCATACATGGATCGATCTCAGGGGAAAGCCAGCGATGATGTTTGATTCTGAAACCCTGGCCTATGCCTTGCTGATCCTGCTGCTTTTCATCCTGGCCGCCTCGCTGCGCATCGCCAATCAATATGAAAAGGCGGTGGTTTTCCGGCTCGGCAAATATGCGCGCATATCGGGGCCCGGTCTCTATCTGCTCGTTGCCGCTCATCGAATGGCAGTTCACGATCGACATGCGCATCATGACGACGGCCGTCGAGCAGAACACCATGACGATCATCATGATGCCAAGCGAATTCGTCGAAATGGCCCGCAACGTCGCAAGCCGCGGTCCGGCTGGAAGTTGACCTAGACTGCAATAAGGCACATACGAGCTCGCATGCCTCGGTCATACCCTGGAGCAGATGACAGGCATATTTCTGCTTCCGTCCTCGGCCCTCTTGCCGAATAAGAGGACTGAACGACGCCCAGCGCCTACGGCGACGCGCGCCAAACTCGATACTAAATCATGCTCATACGATACGGATATGAATTGACGTTCGCTTGTCCGCAGCCAACCATGATGGTTTGCCTCCTCGACGCGCACCGCGAGCGTTCGCAGGAGCTGTGCTTCGAAAGCCCACCGACGACGATCCCTGCGATTCCGACAAGGATCTACCTTGATACATTCGGCAATACAGTGCGGAGGTTCATTGCACCTGCCGGCGACCTCACGATTACGTCCGACGCCGTCATCGAGGACAGCGGCCTGCCTGATCCGATCGAATTGGACGCCAAGGAGGTCCCCGTCGAGCAACTTCCCGACGAAACTTTGGTATTTCTACTCGGTAGCCGCTATTGCGAAACCGATAGGCTTGCCGATATCGCGTGGCAGCATTTCGGATCAAGCGGGCGTGGCTGGCATCGAGTTCAAGCGATCTGCGATTTCGTCAGCGATCATTTGACCTTCGGCTACGAGCATGCGCGCTCCACTCGCACTGCTTTTGAAACCTATCAGGAGCGCGTCGGCGTCTGCCGTGACTTCGCCCATCTCGCGGTGGCTTTCTGCCGCTGCATGAATATTCCGGCGCGTTACGCGAATGGGTTTTTGGGCGATATTGGGGTACCACCGGACCCGGCCCCGATGGACTACAACGCCTGGTTCGAAGTCTTTCTCGATGGACGCTGGTTCACCTTCGATGCTCGTCACAATACCCCGCGTATTGGCCGCATCACTGTTGCCAGAGGGCGTGACGCGACGGATATTCCGCTCGTGACTTCCTTTGGTCCTCACGCACTGAAGACATTTCGGGTCTGGACGGATGAAGTGGACGCGGCAGCACTGGCAGATCTCGTGCGTCGCCGCCGCTGAATGTCAAGGCATTGTCACAACGACGGTTGCGGTTGGCGAAGGACGATTGAAGTTTCGGGGAGCCCTGCTTCGTAAGGAAGATCACGCTTTTGAACGTAAGTTCATGATCGTGAGCTGTTGCATCTCCTCCGCTGTCAACTTCCATTCTTGGGTTTGGGCAGCAAGATCAACGAATATCCGATGCAAATCATTCCGTGCCGCTTGGACCATTTCGGTATCGTCGAAATCCTCCTTGCTCAAAACTATGGGGACCTCGAAGGGTGCGTCCACACAATCGATCTGAAACGTTACGCTGACCTGCGAAGACCTCCCCTCTGCCGCAGTTTCCTCGATGCGAGCCACTGTAATATTGGTGATCTTGAATTTGCTATCACTTTGGAGGCTTCGCACGCCGTGGCAAAGGAAAATCCACGCTTTCATAGAGCCTAAGGATCGCATCGCCAGAATATCGATCTTCGCCCACCTCAAGAGAGCAGCCACGCAGCACATTCGAGGGAAGGTCTTCTATAACGAAACGTATGGCTTCCGCCGCCCGCCCAAACACTCTGTATTCGAGAACCTGCTGGCGGAAGTTCATGCCCTTGGCGAAAAACAACACCGCTTCCATACCATAGTCGCATGAATTCATTGTTCATACCCCGTTCGGCTCGACTGCAATTACAACCGTGGGCGGACGGATTTTGGAACCGCTCGCCGGCCCAATCGCCATTTGTCTCAACGGAGACAGGCGGTCTGACCGAAAGGTCTATCTGATTGCCTCGAGCGAAGATTCGTTCACGACGCGCTCGAAACCATCCAGCCCGCCCTTGATTCTGTATTGAAACCCAGCCCCATCGTCGGGAAGGAGGCGTGTGACACGGAACGTTTCCTTTTTTGATCGCACACTGACCTGATGGAGAACATAGGCACCAACAGGAAACTTGTGCGTTACGGTCTCTCTGTTCCGGAATGCTTGATCACGGTGAAGGTTACTCGTATCGATCATCGCTCATAATTCCTTTTCTTGTTTGAAGGATCGCCATCAGAACGCAGCACCCGCGACGCACTTACACAGGTTCCGTTTCAAGCACAGGTTCCGTTTCGAGGGGTTTTGAACACGCCCCATGACCGGGGCGCTACTTCAACTCTTCCCAAGACTATTAAAATTCTTGCCAAGACTATTAAAATTGCGTCTTCTCAAGCCTGCGCCACGCCGAGCTGTGCATTGCAGGCGCGACCCTTGGTCGTTACCTTCGGTTTTATGGCTTCACGGCGGGTTCGTTGTTCACCCATCGCCATGGCCATGTCCGCGCGCATCGCGACAAAGGCTCCAGAAACGGGATCATTCCGAGAGCCCATCGCGGCTCGAGTGCGAGAGTGAAGACTCGCTCGCGCTTGCCGCCGGTACATCCGCGCTCGGCGCGGTGAACGAAGTCTTTACCAGGTTAAGCTGCGACCCGTAGCTGGTCCGCAGACGTCTTGCCGTTACGGTCGGAAACAAGTTCGTAGGTTATTTTCTGGCCCTCAACGAGACCGCGAAGGCCTGCGCTTTCAACGGCGCTGATATGAACGAAAACATCTTTTCCCCCGGATTCCGGCTGAATGAATCCGAAACCCCTTTGTGCGTTGAACCACTTTACAGTACCGGCTTGCATAACTTGTCCCTTCAAGAACAACCCATCGGGCGTCGCAATATGCGCGCCCTTGCGATGTGATCGACATTCTGGAGAGGAAGTTGAGTGCTCGGTGCGCATGGAACGCGCAAAAGCAAAGTCGTTCGGCCCGAACTCGACCAGAGGTACATGGGGTTCACCCGGTCGCGAGTCAAGTGGCAAGCTCGATCTTTCCTGAGAATTGACGATTGCCTGCACGAAACGAAACTCCTCGCCGACAGCCCAAGCCCTCGATGGTGTCAATGACTCGCTTGGCGCAACGAAGCCATCAACATTAGGAAATGTGACGTCGCGAAGACGCACTGCACCCTTTCTGGATCCTCGCTTTCGCGAGGATGACATGGAACCAGCCGGACAGAATGAAACTCAGCCATCACGAGCCTGATCAAATTGGATGAATTTCAGTTGTAAGGGATCATGCAGGTCCCCGGACTCTGATCCGGGCATGACCCCCGCATCCAACAACGCAGCCAGACGCTAGAGGATCGCATCTAACATGTGAATCCCTTTTGGGATTCCAAAAGGGCGGTAGACGTGCGAGTCTGTTACATGCGAACAGGCATATCCATTACGGTAACGCCTTCCGACGTCAAACGTGTGAGGGCGATCCTCGAAGGACTCATCCCAACCGCGCCGCAAACGCCACCTTAATTTCCCGTAGTATCCAGATATGCTCGGATGGGCAATTCGCAACGGCGCGCTGTACGGAACTATCGATCTCACCTGAGCGAACGCGGCTTGGCGCGTTTCGTAGTGGTTGGCCGCGATTCGGATCGCGAGCTCATTCGCTCATTGGCGCGCCGCCTCGCGGAGGACAGCGCGAAAGCATCCAGGTTGCGCGCAATGTCGGCCAGGCTGTCGCCGGTGAGCCTCCCAGGAAGGGAGGTGTCCTCGCCGCACTCCGCCGATCGCCGCTTGTGGGGGCTGATCTCGATCTCAGCCGACCGCGCGAAGAGGGACGCAAGGTCGACCTGTGACCCGCTATCCGCTCGCCACCCATATCATCAGCAACATCGTCAAGCCGCAGCCGTCTCAAACGCTACTGACATGGAGGACGGCGCAACGGGATGACGACCTGTTCATCTCCTCGCTCGCCGCCATTCCCAGAATGGTCGCGGTTAAGGAGAGATATCATTTCCAGGCGACCTCCGGCTATCTCTCGATTTGTTTCCAGTTTTCGGCGATGAAGCCGCGCGGGTCGACCTTTAAGACCTGCGCGGTGATGCGCGCCTTATTCCCCGCGCACGCCCAACTGTAGATCGTGTCGTGACCAGTCGCAACCATGGGCACGATATCCGAGCCTGGGTTTTCCTTGCAAAAGGCCGAAGCGCCTGCCGACGCTCGACTGACATTCGCTTTGTCGCAAACGAGATTGGCGCCGTAATTACACAGCCAGATTTCGCCGCTCATGCACCGAAAAGATGTGCTCGCGCGGACCTGCGTGTCGGAGATTTCTTCGGAGGATCGATAGAAAAGCTTTCGCGCCTGCGCAACAAGATTGGCGGGTATGGTTTTTACGCTATCGTCGTCACCCACCTTCGCGCAGTAAGCCTGAGCGTCCTGCGCATGTGCGGGTGATATACCCACCACAACCGCAAAGGCTCCAGAGATTGAGAGCGAAATCCTCACAAGGAATGTTGGAGGGAGCATATTACAACCTCCCGCAGTAAGCTCGTCGCCCAAACCGCACATTGGCATTAATTGGGTGTCTCCGCTAGAGCGGGATGAGCAAAAGTGTGAAGCGGTTTTCGCTCGCATCCCGCTCTAAATTACGAAAAACCATCACGTTTCATGATTTTGGATCGATTCGATCCAAAATCATCGTGATCTCAGATGACTGTCTGCCGAATCAATCCGGCTGCCACCTGACGCCGCCCAGCCTCAGCGTTTAGGGTGCGCCGAAGCGTATCATTGTCTTCTTTGTCCCGCTTCAGTGAATTTGAAAGGAAGGAAACCGGTAGGCCGATAGAGTCATTCCCACGTAAGCGGGAATCCACACGCCTGCCGAAGACGCGCTGCACGATTTTCTGGATCCTCGCTCCTGAGTTGCCGAAGGGCGCGAGGATGACATGGAGTCTGTCGATTCGAGATCATCATAATCAATTCTATAATCTTGGGACGCAGGATTTGAGCGAAGAGAGGCCGAATCCTCGAAAGTTATCAAGGATCGTAACCCCTCATCCGCCCGCTTCGCGGGGCACCTTCTCCCACGTTGTGACACGTTGTGGGAGAAGGGGAGCGCTGCACTTTCATTTGGTCCCGGCCCTAACCCGCCGGCTTTCCGGTTCGGTCGTGCAGGAGCGCCTGGATCGCGGGATAGTCGGGCTTGCCGGAGCCCAGCAGGGGCAGCTTGTCGAGGGTGAGAATTTCCGCCGGAACGATGAGCTCCGCCAAGCCGCGGCGCTTGGCGAAGGCGAGGAAGTCCAACCGTGACGCATCGCGTTTTGACGTGACCAGCACGAGCTTCTCGCCCTTGCGCAGATCGGGTACGGCGACGACGGCCGATGACGCATGGGGCCAGAGCTCGATCGCGAGCGCCTCCACCGCAGCGAGCGAGACCATCTCACCGCCGACCTTGGCGAATCGCTTCGCCCGGCCGACGATGGTGACGAAGCCCTCGGCATCCATCGAGACGATGTCTCCGGTATCGTGCCAGCCTTCGGGAGGCGGCTCGATCACG
>DATJTB010000189.1:0-7900 GCA_035503795.1 Methylocella sp. | reverse complement strand
CATCAATCAAAGCTGAGCTTCTGGACGCAAAAGAGACCAAAAATGTTTCATTTCGTGAACCTTCCTTAAGGCTCGACAGTTGGGGAATCCGTTTCTGCCCTCTGTGCATCCATTGCGCTTTTCGTCGGTGCCAGCGACTGTGATGAGAGGCGTGGCTAGTCCATCACCTCGGAAATTCTGGAAACGACTGGAACCCTCGTTTTATCCAGTTCGCGAGGCGGCAAGCTAGCGCGCTTTCCGCTCGAACGGAATCGTTCAAGCCATAAGAAATCGCGCAAGATCAATAAGTTGGAGTGAATTCTCGTCGCAAAAGTCTGTCAACTTTTACGGAATTCGCTCTAACGAACCGGACTCAAATGTTTGTGCACCTATGGGTGGACGAAGATTGACAGTTCGTGCATTGTGCCCGGGCCCCACTTCACCTTTCCATGCTTGCGAGATGAGGAGCTGTGCGCCGATAGATCATTTCCTTGCGAAATAGCGTCGCCTGATGAAGTCCAGGATATTTTCGCTGGTGAATACCTGGTGTCGGGCGTGAAGCGCTCTTGCATCCGCCAGGATGCTCTCGGCCCACTCCTTGATCTCCGCCGCCTCCGAGACAGCGCGATCGCGCAGCCCAGTCACCTCCAGAATGCGCTCGTGCGCAGCGGCAAGTTCGCCAACCGTCGATTCGACCACCCTGGCAGCGAGCGCATGTTCCGAGGCCGCTCTGTCTCGCTCTACCGCCAACGCCTCTATCTGTCTCCGCGCCGTGGCAAGGTCCTTGGCAGCTGCCTCCGCCGACAAGTTGGCCTGCGCGAGCGTTGCTGCGAAGTGTTCCCTTTCGCTCGTGAGCGTGGCGATCGTCGCTTGCGCGGCTGCCAGATCTCTGCCCGTTGCTTCAACGCACGCATTGGCCTGCGCAAGCGTCGAGGCGAGCTGTTCCTTTTCGCTCGTGAGCGTTGCGATCGCCGCTTGCGCGGCTACCAGATCTCTGTTGGTCGCCTCAGCCACGGCGCGAGCGTTGGCCCGAGCCTCAGGGGTGGCCGTATCTCCCAGCCCGGCGCCCGCAGCGGCGGGTGTTTCCGGTCGACTTGGATTTGGATGCTCCTGATCCGGTTCCATTCCGAAAACCTATGGTAGGCATTCGGTTGTGTCAACACGCCCCTGCTTGCAGTGCATAGCAGCAAGAACGTTGTGCGATGCGTTTCGAAGTTCGTTGGAGTGAAGTAACAGAGAGGAAATTTCAGTGGATTCGCTGCTAGGCAGACCGATCGGCCTCACGGCGGAAAACGAGGAGCGAGCAAGGCTCAGCATCGTCCGGCCTCCTCTCCCCAGCCGAAGTCGGCTGTTGTCGACTTCGGCATCCAAGATGCGCATCGGTGGAGCGCGAACCATAATGCATCCGGCTCGATCAATGGGCGAGGATGGCGAGGAGGAGAAGCGCCACGATATTGGTGATCTTGATTGCCGGATTGACCGCCGGGCCGGCCGTATCCTTATAAGGATCGCCGACCGTATCACCGGTGACCGAGGCCTTGTGGGCGTCACCACCTTTGTAATGCATAACGCCGTGTCTATCGAGGAACCCGTCTTCAAAGCTCTTCTTGGCATTGTCCCAAGCGCCGCCACCGGACGTCATGGCAATGGCGACGAAGAGCCCGTTGACGATAACGCCAAGCAGCGAAGCGCCAAGCGCCGCAAACGCCGAGGCTTTCGAGCCGGAGATCAGCAATATGCCGAAATAGACGACGAGGGGGGCCAGAACCGGCAGAAGCGAAGGCACGATCATTTCCTTGATCGCGGCGCGAGTCAGCATATCGACGGCGCGGCCATAATCAGGCCGTTCGGTGCCCTGCATAATGCCGGGCTTCTCGCGGAACTGGCGGCGTACTTCCTCGACGACCGAGCCAGCGGCGCGGCCGACAGCCGTCATGGCGATGCCACCAAAGAGATAAGGAATCATGCCGCCGAATATCAGGCCCGCCACCACATAGGGATTCGATATGTCGAAAGATACGACGCCTATACCGGAGAAATAGGGGAATTGATCCGGATTGGCGGCGAAGAAGCTGAGATCATGGCTATAGGCGTTGAAGAGCACCAAAGCGCCAAGACCGGCCGAGCCGATCGCATAACCCTTGGTGACCGCCTTGGTCGTATTGCCGACCGCATCGAGCGCATCGGTCACCTGCCGGACTTCCTTTGGCAGGCCCGACATTTCGGCAATGCCGCCGGCATTGTCGGTCACCGGCCCGAAGGCATCGAGCGCCACGATCATGCCGGCAAGGCCGAGCATGGTCGTCACCGCGATTGCCGTTCCGAAAAGACCGGCCAGCTGACTTGTGAAAATAATGCCGCCAATGATGACGAGGGCCGGCAAGGCCGTCGCTTCGAGCGAAACCGCAAGGCCCTGAATGACATTGGTGCCATGCCCGGTGACGGAGGCCTGGGCGATCGAAACGACCGGCCGCTTACCCGTGCCGGTGTAATATTCGGTGATGACAACGATGAGACCCGTCACCGCGAGCCCGATGAGACCACACAGGAACAGACGCCAGCCCGCGATCTCGGTGCCGCCTTCGACCGAACCGATCGTGCCGAAGCCGACGGTGAGAAGCGTTGCGATGAAAAGCCCCACAATCGACAAAAGCCCCCCCGCAATGAGGCCCCGGTAAAGCGCGCCCATGATCGAATCGTCAGGGCCGAGTTTGACGAAATAGGTGCCGGCGATCGAAGTGACGATGCAGGTGGCGCAAATCGCCAGCGGATAGAGCATGGCGTAATAAAGGATGGGCTGGCCGGCAAAGAAGATCGCCGCCAGAACCATGGTCGCGACAACGGTCACGACATAGGTCTCGAAGAGGTCGGCCGCCATGCCGGCGCAATCGCCGACATTATCGCCGACATTATCGGCAATGGTTGCGGGGTTGCGCGGATCATCTTCCGGAATACCCGCCTCGACCTTGCCGACGAGATCGGCGCCAACATCGGCGCCCTTGGTGAAGATGCCGCCGCCCAAACGGGCAAAGATCGAGATGAGCGAAGCGCCGAAACCAAGCGCCACTAGCGCGTCGATGGTCTCGCGACTCTCCGGCGCGTGGCCAAGCGGGCCGGTCAAGACGTAAAAATAGACCGCGACGCCAAGCAAAGCGAGACCGGCGACCAAAAGGCCAGTGACGGCGCCCGCCTTGAAGGAAATATCGAGCCCGGCGCCGAGCGATTTCGTCGCCGCCTGGGCGGTGCGGACATTGGCGCGCACCGACACATTCATGCCGATGAATCCCGCCGCGCCGGACAGCACCGCGCCGATCAGAAAGCCGACCGCCAGCGACCAGGAAACAAGGAACCCGAAGGCGGCAAAGATGACGAGACCAACCGCGGCGATAGTCAAATATTGGCGCTTCAGATATGCCTGCGCGCCTTCCGCAATCGCGCCGGCGATCTCCTGCATTCGGGGCGAGCCGGGGTCGGCAGCCAACAGCTCTTTTGACGTCACGACGCCATAGGCCACGGACGAAAGACCGGCGAAAATCACAATCCAAAGCATGGGCGGCACCTGATGTTCGTATTGATATTGAAAATGAGCAAAGCTCTGGGTTTTCTCTGTTCCGCATGACCTACACCGAATTCGCCACACCGCGCAATCCGGCAGGTCCTGTGGCCGATCCCTCGTCCTTAGATCACAATGATTTTGGATCGAATTGATCCAAAATCATGAAAAGTGATCGATTCTCGTAATTTAGAGCGGGATGAGCAAAATCGCTTCACACTTTTGCTCATCCCGCTCTAGCCTTTAAGAATATTAAAAATGCCGGAAGGAAGGTTCGGCGAAGGTTAAAATTCGGCCCGCCTTGTCCTTGAAGATCGGCGCAGCCGCACCCAGCTTAGCCACCCCAACCGCATGTACGGGAATTCGCGCGATGGCCGCGCTCGCCTCGAAGGCCGGGACTTCTGATGGTGGCACGGCACAAAGGAGCTCATAATCGTCACCGCCCGTCAAAATCGTTTCAATGAGAGCTGGACCCTTATCCAAAACCCTGCTTGCCGCCTCGGAAAGAGGTATGACGTTAGACGATATCTCAGCCGTCATTCCGGTGAGTTGCAGGAATTTTGTGAGATCACCGGCAAACCCATCCGAAATATCCATGCCGGCATGCGCATGCGCGCGCAGCGCCTCGCGAAGATCGAGGCGCGGCTGCGGCAGAAGGTAGCGGGAGGTGAGAAAATCCGTTTCCGCTGTAGCAAGGCAGTTGATCCAATCGGCGTCGAGCGCGCCGGCGCGGCGGCAGCGCAGACCGAGCGCCGCATCACCGATGGTCCCGCTGACAAAGATCATATCCCCGGCCGCCACTTGTCCACGCCGGATGATCTTACCGGCGGGAACCGTGCCAAAGGCGGAGATTGACAAAAGGAGCGGCCCACCGGTCTTGACTATGTCGCCGCCGAGCAGCGGACAGTCAAAGGCCGCAGCGTCCTCACTCAGCCCACGAGCGAAGTCAGCGAGCCATTCATTCGTCCAACCTTCCGGTAAAGCAAGGCCCAGCAAAAAGCCGCAAGGTTTCGCAGCCTTCGCCGCGAGATCGGACAAATTGACCCGCAGTGCCTTGCGCGCTACGGCGTGCGGCGGATCGCTGGCAAAAAAATGCACGCCGGCCGTGAGCATGTCCTTCGTGACGACAAGTTCTTCGCCCCGTGCGAGGGCAAGCACCGCCGCGTCGTCCTGCAGGCCAAACGCACCGACCCCGGCCAGCGGTGCGAAAAAAGTGGCGATCACTTCATCTTCAGATAGCCGGGCCAAAAAAGCGGTCCTTGGTTCAGCTGCGCGCCTCGAATTCCGAGGCGCGACACTGGCGCGCCACCGCATCGAGTACCGCATTCACCATGCCAGCCTCCTCGGCACCGAAAAAGGCGCCGGCGACATCGACATATTCCTTGATCGCAACCCGCGCCGGAACATCGGAGCGTTCTTTCAATTCATAGGCTCCGGCCCTCAGAATGGCGCGCATGACGGAATCGATCCTCGCCAAGGGCCAATTGGCGGCGAGCGATTGATCGACCAGCCGGTCGATCGGTCCTTGGGCGGCCACAACACCCGCCAGAATGTCCTCGAAGAAAGCGATCTCGGCTACCTTATATTGTGCACCCTCGATTTCGTGGCCGATCCAATGCGACTCGAATTCGCTGCGCGTCTCTTTCAAACCATTCCCCGTCACCTCCATATTGTAGAGCGCCTGAACCGCTGCGAGGCGGGCGGCGGAACGCTGTCCAGCCATCAGTCTGCCTCTCTTTGCCGTGAATCTGGCCAGAAATCTTGGGACGCCTCCAAACTGAGTCGCAAGCGATGAAGGCAGAGCGCCGCGCGAGCCGCATCGCCACCCTTATCGCCTTGCCGGGGATCGGCGCGTTGTAGAGCCTGGGCTTTCGTCTCGACGGTCAAAATGCCATTGCCGAAGGCCAGCCGGCGATCGATCGCAAGCTGCATCAGCGCCCGCGCGCTTTCATTCGCGACGATCTCAAAATGATGGGTCTCACCACGAATGACGCAGCCCAGCGCCACAGCGCCCTCATAGGGGCGCCCGAGCTTCTCGGCCCGGTCAAGCGTCATTGCGAGGGCAAGCGGGATTTCGAGGCTGCCCGGAACGCTCACGAGGTCGAATGTGGCCGCGGCTTCCGCCAAGGCCGCTTGAGCCCCATCGAGCAGCAGTCGCCCGATCGCTTCGTAGAAGCGCGCTTCGACAATCAGGAAGCGACCGCCTTGTCGTTCCAATCGTTGGGGTACCGCAGAGCGGCTTGGCAAGCTGATCATGTTCCGTTCGTCGTTAAGGAAGCCGGCCCTTTGCCCGAGCTTTAGGCCGGCAGAGAATAGGGTGGAATGCAAACACCGGCCCGAGATGGAATGGTTTGGAGCGGAAATGAGCTTCAGCTTGTGCTGGGCACAGCGTGCAGCTTCTACCTGCAAGCTTATGTTTGAAGGAAGTGGTGGGCGACAATATCAGCTTCAAGCTTTCGACCTTTGAGTGACACATGCCGCCCTTTCAAAAACCGGGAGGCCCGTGCCCCCACCAACAACGACAAAGAATATGTGAGGCCACGCCTGCCGCTCAAGCCCCCTTTCGTATTTCGGCTCAGCTGATGAAAACTCAGGCATGATAACCATGCTTCTCTTTCGTCTTGCGGATCATATTCAACGCTTCGCTGCTCTTGCCAGCCGCGCAAGCACTGGCCGCAGGAACGAGTTCCACCTCTATCTGATCATAAACCGATCGATTGACATTGCCGGTGCTGACATCGGAGTCGAGGATCGTCTGATAATGGGTGAGCGCGTCGGTGCAGGGAGCGCCATCCGGCAATTTTGGCCAGTCTGGCCGCGCGGGCGCTTGGGGCGTCGCCGTCGCGACCGGCGTCTGGCCGCCCGAGCTGAGATTGCAGCCCGCCTGCAGAACCCCGGCAAAAAGGGCGAAAGCGGCAAGACAGGAAGCCTTCACCCTGATCCCAATGGAAATCAATCGCATGACAAACTCCGCGAGGGGCAACAAAAAGAAACGCCCAAAGGCACCAGGCTGCAAAATTGCCGGAAAAACCATGAATGAGTGTGGTTTGTCACTACACAGGCGGTGCAGGAAGATCAATGGGGACGCGCGCGCAGCCCCGAGACTGTTTCCAACTTCGCCCAGGCAGCGGGTTTCATGGCCGCGGCGGGAAGCAAATTCAATACATGTCGCTTGTTTTCGTCATCAACCTTTACCCGCCACGATCTGGCTGAGCGTGGCGGCCAAATGCTCGGCATTGCCGTGCAGCGAAAGGGTCTTGGCCCGTCCCGTCGCGCCAGATTCGAGTTCAATCGCGTTCGCTGGAATATGCAGTGTCTTGGCGAGAAGGCGGATGAGCGCCGCATTGGCCTCGCCCCCCTGCGGCAGGGCGCGCACCCTCGCCTTCAGCACTTTGCGCCCATCCGCCAGCGTCTCGATCCCGGCGATCTCATCGCGGGCGCTTTTCGGCAGCAGGCGGATGCAAAGTATGAGCGAGCCCTCGCGAATCTGCCAAGGGTCCGCAGGCCAAGCTCTAGAAGACGTTGGGATAGATATATTCCTCGATGATCCGTTGAATGAAGAAGATCCCGAGCAGCAGAATGACCGGCGAAATATCGATGCCGCCGAAACTCGGGATGACATTGCGGATTGGGTTGAGCAGCGGCTCCGTCACGGCGGTGACGAAGTTCCAGACCGAGCGCACGACCTCATTATAACGGTTGACGACATTGAAGGCGACGAGCCAGGAGAGAATCGCCGCGGCAATGATCACATAAACATAGAGTTGAAGAACGAGTAAAACGACCTCGAGAAGTGCGCGCATGGGAGCTCCAAGCTTTTGCCGGGCCGCCCGGCCCGTTCGTCTGATCCGCAATCGATCCGCGATGGATCGCTCCGTCTACCTGCGAATCGCAGAACGGCAGGAAAAGGCTGCGGAAGCAAGCCCGTTTACGCGGCTGGCTTCACTCTGGCAAGCCGGTCTTGCCAGGGCTTTTGGTCTCGCGTAAAGAGCGGTTGTCGAGAGTCGGGACCTGAGCATGGCACCGTCCGTAACTGTCATGTCAGGCAACCATCATTGCGAGAGTCAACGGGTCCGGCCTAGGTGCCGGTTGCCAAGCTGCACAGCGAATCCGTCTATGGCGTGGCACCGGCATTTGCGTTGGTTGGCATTACCTTGAGTCGGCAGAAGGACTCGCAATGACGGCACCAGTACCAGGTTCTGACCCTAGGCAAGGTTCAAGGGGCTGTAGCTCAGATGGGAGAGCGCTGCAATCGCACTGCAGAGGTCAGGGGTTCGATTCCCCTCAGCTCCACCAGCCTTTCCCCGCACATCATGAAGCCCGAAATCGCGACGCGCTAAGTGTCGGTGTCCCGGCTTTTGCGGACTG
>DATJTB010000188.1:0-11505 GCA_035503795.1 Methylocella sp. | reverse complement strand
GAAATATCGACCTTACTCGATATATAGTGCCAATTCCAGCAGGATCACGCGGATTCAAACAATCGTCTTGCCTTTGTAACGGCAAGGCCTCACTCTTAAGGCAAAGAGCTTTTGCCCACGCGCGGTGTTAGAGAACCGATAATGCGAATTGTTGGACATCGGAGATGCAGCATGCAGAAGGTGATTGTCATGACCGCCGTAGCCTTCATCGCGATTGGGGCAGCGGTCTCCTCCTCAACCAAGATCTATGCCGAAGATAATATGAGCGGTGTTGCCCGCTATAACCGGCCCTACCCTGTCCCGCCCAGCGCCGCCCCGCCGGAAAAGGCCTATTATCATCACCCTTATCATCGGCGTCACTATCACCACCACCACCCCCATTACTGAAAAGTCAGGCGGCCGCTCCGGTTAGCCGTGGATCCCGGGGACGAGTGCCCCGCAACACAGACTCCTCACGCCATGCCCTTCAGCTTCTTTGCCACCTGTGGGGCAAAATAAGTGAGAATCGCGTCGGCGCCCGCCCGTTTCAGGGCGATCAGGCTTTCAAAGATCGCCCGGTCGGCATCAATAAAACCGCCCGCCACCGCGGCCATGATCATCGCATATTCGCCGGAGACCTGATAGGCGAAGGTGGGCATGAGAAAGCGCGTTTTCACCCGATAGAGAATATCGAGATAGGGAAGGCCGGGCTTCACCATGACGATGTCGGCACCCTCCTCGATGTCGAGGGCGACCTCGCGCAAAGCCTCATCGGAATTGGCCGGATCCATCTGATAGGTCCGCTTGTCGCCGATCAGCGTCTTATGCGTGCCGACCGCGTCGCGGAACGGCCCGTAAAAGGCCGAGGCATATTTGGCCGCATAGGACAAGATGGCGACGGCCTCGAAGTCTTCCGCATCGAGCGCCTGGCGGATCGCGCCGACCCGACCGTCCATCATATCGGAAGGGGCGATGACATCTGCGCCGGCGCGCGCCTGGTTCAGGGCCTGGGCGACGAGAACGCTCACCGTCTCATCATTGACGATCTCCTCGCCGCGCAGAATGCCATCATGCCCATGGCTCGTGTAGGGATCGAGCGCGACATCGGTGATGAGGCCGATGCCCGGCACCTCGCGCTTGATTGCTCGGCAGGCTCGGCAGATGAGATTATGCGGATTGAGGGCCTCGGTGGCCCTTTCATCCCGCCGTTTCGGATCGGTAAAGGGAAAGAGGGCAAGGGCTGGGATGCCCAGCGCCGCGGCTTCCGCCGCTGCCTCGACGGCGAGATCGACAGAGAGACGCTCGACGCCCGGCATGGCCGCGACCGGCTCGCGGACCCTGTCGCCTTCGCGGAGAAAGATCGGCCAGATGAGATCATCGGCGCTGAGGGTCGTTTCGCGCACCAGCCTTCGCACCCACTCGGTTTGGCGGTTGCGGCGCAGGCGGACCGGCAGATCTCGTTTATGGGGAAGGGCGGCATCGCGCTTGGCGCGCTGCGACAGAGGCCAGGCCATGAAAGCTCCCATCGGGAACAAGCGTGGAATCTCATGATTTGGGCCTGTTCGGTCCATGATCATGACACGGGATTGATACTTATAGCTCAGAGCGTGAGTTGAGCGTCTAGAGGTTTCACCCTTTTTCGCTTCCCGCGCCAGTGAATTTGAGCGCGGGATTGGTGCGAAAAACCGGTATCCACTTTTTCGCATCCCGCGCAGTTTTTTTAAATGGGGTAGATGCGAAAGATCGCTTCATGTCCAAGGCCAACTCGGCGAGAGCGCGGTTGTGCTCGCTCCGGCATAAGTGGTCTGCTTTGTTTTCCGGGTCGAAATAGGAAACTGTGAAGAGTCCATTTCGGCGCGGGGACAAAAAGTTTGGCGGCTCCATGTGTTCCTCTCGCCCTATCCATAGGATCCGGGAGTCTCTGGTGGAGGCGATAAAATTTCTCTTGCCTTGGCAATGATTTCCGGATCCTGTTCGGCCCAGGTTGCGAAGGCCAGAAGCAGAGGCTCGTCGGCCGCGAAATAATCGAGAATGGCGGGCAGAAATGAAGGCTGTGAAGCCGCCTCGCGCAAATTCGCCATATCGAGGCCCGAAAGAACCAGGAAACGGTCGAGCCGCTCCGCGTCCTCGGCGAGAAAACCGAGCCCCTTGATGGCCAGCGCCTCGGCGTCGGTCCGCCGAAGCCTTGACCGCTTGACCAGCAGATGCCGCTCGACGGGAGGTGGCATGATATGATTTTCCTCTTCATTCGTTTCCAGCTCTGAAGCAAAATCCGCCGCCGGCAGTCCGCCGGCTGGGACCGGGCCTGACCGATGCCGAAAACCGTTCTGATCGTCGAAGATAATGAGTTGAACATGAAACTGTTCAACGACCTTTTGGAGGCGCATGGCTATCAAACGGTGCAAACCCGGAATGGCACGGATGTAGTCGGCCTGGCCAGGAAACATCATCCGGATCTCATCCTGATGGATATTCAGCTGCCCGAGGTCTCCGGGCTACAAGTCACCCAATGGCTGAAAGCCGATGCCGCGCTCCGCCACATTCCGGTGATCGCCGTGACGGCCTTCGCGATGAAGGGGGACGAAGAAAAAATCCTGTCCGGCGGCTGCGAGGCCTATCTGTCAAAGCCGATTTCGATCGTGAAATTCATCGAGACCGTGCGCCATTACCTCAAGGAGGGATAGGCCTTTATTCTTTCCGGAATTTCGCAAAAGTTGACAGACTTTTGCGACGAGAATTTGCTCCAACTTCTCGATCTTGCGCGATTTCTTATCGCTCGAACGATTCCGTTCGAGCGGAAAGCGCGCTAAACCAATGGGCGATGTTGGCAATCGACTTGTTGCTGACCTGAGCAAAAGGAAATTTCAATTTCATAAGCTGCTCGATTTCCGCATATGAGTCATTCGTGTTCGTCAGCAACTTCTCAATATAATGCTTCGCATCTGATTGAGTTGGCTTGGGTATTAACGGTTTAGCAAACGCTTCCTCGAGCCGTGCGTCGTCATGATACTCAAGGAGATCTGATATCGTAGCCTTGAACTTCGTAGATAACTAATTCATTTTAATTATCTATTGTAATATTTCGTTTAATTTATTCATGTTTGTTTGCTTCATTGTCCGCTCCAGGTGTCATAACATTTGCCTAGTTTCAAGAGTCATCGCTAAAAAATGGCCAGTTCCCAGCCGGGAATTCTGGCGTCATGACAAAAGAACGGAGCAGTTCGCGAAGGGAAAGTTCGTCAAAGCCTTTTGGGACTTCGAAGATCAGGCGTCCGGCTGTTGTCGATCCTGAATGCGGCGCTCTCACGCGATCGCTGTAGAGCCGGAACCTTTTTTTGCTATAATTTACTTATGAAACCTACCGACAACGATCAGGGCGGCTATCAGCCTGATGATTTTAAGACCCTCTACGGGCGCGCTTTCAGGGAATGTGGGGCAAGCGCCTTGTGGAGCAGCAAAGCTGTGTCTGATCCGACTCCCGACGATGTCTTGGCCATCACGCGGAGGTTGCGGGTTGAGGGTGATCGCGGTGCGCGGCGCTTGGCAGAGCAGATCGAGAAGGCTTGCCGTGCCGCTCGATAAAATCCAGACCGACATATTGAGACTTTTGGCCTCCTGAAGAACGGAAAGGTCGTTCAGCCCGATCCCGACCGTTTGCAGGACTGTGTTACCCATGCCGGAGCACGGCGCGGTCAATGGCCTTCCAGTCCAGAAATAACGGCAGCTATGTTCGAGCGATACTACAAGGGGCCTGCTCTTTCGAAGCTATCTTGCCCGTCCCTGCCAACACGGGGCGCCGTCGCGCGCTGGAACACCACCGCCTTTGACGAATAGATGATGGTGGCCAATTGAAAGCAACTACCGTTTTATCCAAACAGACGGATCATCCCTTCTCGCGCATCAGCCGGCCCTTTTCTCGGCTCCAGTCGCGCGCCTTTTCCGTCTCGCGCTTGTCGTGCAATTGCTTGCCGCGGGCGAGCGCAATTTCGATCTTCGCCCGACCCTTTTCGTTGAAATAAATCTTCAAGGGCACAATGGTCATGCCCTGACGCTCGGTACCCTGTGAAAGCTTGGCGATCTCGCGCGTTTTGAGGAGCAGCTTGCGCGGCCGTTTCGGCTCATGATTGAACCGGTTAGCCTGCAAATATTCTGGGATGTTCGCATTGAGCAGAAAGACCTCGCCCTTGCGGTCGACGGCGGCATAGCTCTCGGCGATTGTCGCCTTGCCCGTGCGCAAGGATTTCACCTCGGTGCCGGTCAGCATGAGGCCCGCCTCAAAAACTTCGCCGATTTCGTAATTATAGCGCGCCCTTCGGTTTTCCGCGGCGATTTTGCGCGCGCGCTCCGGCTTGCCTGCCACCTAAGCCCACCCTGCCAGATCATGATGATTTTGGATCATCTCGATCCAAAATCATGAAACGCGATCGATTCCAAAAAATGGGAGCTGGTTGGGGGCGAGAAGAGGGTCACCCCTTTTTCGTACTCCGCTCGACTCAACCATGGATAAGCTCGGCATGAATCATCGCCGCCTTGATCACTTTCTCAGCTGCCTCACTCGCTGCGAGCATGGGAAGCCGTATTTCCGGACCGATCTTGCCGAGCAGGGAGAGCGCGTATTTCACTCCCGCCGGATTGGGCTCGAAGAACAAGGCCGCATGCAACGGAGTGAGCTGGTCCTGCCGCTTGAGCGCCGTTGCGAAATCACCGGCAAGGCAGGCCTCCTGCATTTCCGCACAAAGCTTCGGCGCGACATTCGAGGTGACCGAAATGCAGCCGTGGCCCCCATGCGCCATCACGGCCAGCGCGGTCATATCTTCGCCCGAGAGCTGGATGAAATCCTCGCCCAGCGCCTGGCGCTGCAGAGCGGTGCGGGCGAGATTGCCCGTCGCATCCTTTACGCCTGCGATGTTCTTCAACTCGTAGAGCCGTTTCATCGTCTCGATCGACATGTCGACGACCGAGCGCGGCGGAATGTTGTAGATGATGATCGGAATGCCGACCGCATCATTGACTGCCTTGAAATGGCGGTAGAGCCCCTCTTGTGACGGCTTGTTGTAATAAGGGGTCACGACAAGGAGGCCATCGGCCCCGGCCTTCTCCGCGAAGCGGGCGAGATCGATTGCCTCTTCCGTGTTGTTCGAGCCGGCCCCCGCCAATACGGGCACGCGACCGGCCGCCTCGCCGATGCAGGCTGCGATCACTTCGTGATGTTCTTCGTGAGACAGCGTCGGACTCTCGCCTGTCGTGCCGACCGGCACAAGCCCGTGGGTGCCGCTGACGATCTGCCAATCGACCAGGGCACGAAAGCGTCCTACATCGAAAAGCCCGCCCTCGAACGGCGTGACGAGCGCCGTCATCGAGCCATGAAAAACCGCCTGTCTCCTATTCGCCACAGTCTTGCCTTTCCGTTTCGATTGTACTGGCCCGCCCCAGTGACGCCTCAATTGACGGGCTCACTCTCTCAAGAAATGGGCTCGAATCGAGCAAAATTGAAGCCGGAAGTGAGAGCAAACTCACGAAGTTTGTAAGTCCTAAACGCCAAAGTTGCAGCCGGAAAGGGCTCTTTTCAGGATTCCCGCCATGATGAGACGGGAGATGATCTTGCGCGCATTTCGCAGATCGGCGCCTGAGTCCACCGTTTCAAGTTTTATTAAGGAAAACTTGATCAACTTCGCCGGCTTTTGCAACGCTTTGTAGGATCGGATTAACCATGCGGGCAAAGCCGTTTCCCATTAGGCGCGGTCCATCCGTGCGCCATTCCGGTACTGGACCGGGCTTTAAGATCGCCTTTGGTCCCCGCATCGGTCTCATCACATTTTGTGCGATGGCCACCGGCTTCATCGCCGGCCAGCACATGCTTTTTGTTCCTCTCCGCCCAGGAAATGACTCGCTTCTCAAACCAGTTCTTCCCCCATTAGCCCAAGACGCCGTGCCCAAAACAGGCGCGCAGCAGACGCCGTCCCAGAACCAAGACGCCGTCAATTTTTCGTCGGAGACAAGCCCGTACGAGGCCGCCGACTCGACAGTCGAGCACGATCTCACCGGTTTTGTCCAGGCGCTTGCCTTTTACAAATCCGGCAATCTTGCGCAAGGAGATCTGGCTGCTGCAGGTGCCAAGGATCCAATCGTCAGAACCGCCCTTGAATGGATTGCCATACGCAGCTTTCCGCGGGAATCGGGCTTTGAGCGGCTACAATCCTTCATGCAGGCCCATCCGAATTGGCCGGCGCTCGATTGGCTCAAGAAGCGCAGCGAAGAATCTCTTTACGGCGATAAGAGGAGCGTGTCGCTCATCCGGAGCTATTTCAGCGGCACGGATCCATCGACGCCGGCGGGTAAGCTCGCCCTGGCACGCGCCCTGATCGAGGAGGGCAAGACGAGCGAGGCGGCGGAACTTGTACGGGCCGTTTGGCGCGAGGCCGACCTCAATGCCCAAATCGAGGCCAAGGTCAGAGCCGATTTCGGTATCTTTCTCGATAAGACCGATCACAAATATCGGGCTGACAGGCTGCTTTACAAGGAGGAATATGCGGACGCCTTTCGCGCCGCGGCTCTTGCCGGAGCGGATGTGCTGGTGCTCGCCAAAGCGCGCGCCGCAGTCGCAAGCGAGGCGGCGAGCGACAGGTTGATGGCGGCCGTGCCGGCGAGCCTCAGAAACGACCCAGGCTTCCTCTTCGCCGAAGTTCACAAACTGCGCCACGCCGAGAAGAGCCGTGCGGCCGCTGATATTCTGCTGGCGGCACCGCGCAGTCCAACTCTCTTGATCGACGGCGATGCCTGGTGGATCGAGCGGCGGCTTTTGGCCCGTAAGCTCCTCGATCAAAATGATCCAGCGACCGCTTACAGGATTTGCGCCGAGCACGCGGCTACCTCCCGCGAGATGCAGATCGAGGCGGAGTTTCACGCCGGCTGGATCGCGCTGCGCTTCCTAAACGACACCGAGCGCGCCGCAAAGCATTTCGGTACCATCGCGAGACTCGCCGAGACCCCCATGTCGCGCGCCCGCGCCGCCTATTGGCAGGGCCGCGCCGCCGAGGCCTCCGACCGACCGGATGCCGCGAGCCTAGCGCAAAGTTACTACGAGCAGGCGGCCAATCAGCCAGCGACCTTTTACGGGCAGCTCGCGCGCGGAAAGCTCGGGCTTTCGATCTTGCCGATCCGCACCATCGCAAATGAAGCCAAGGGCGAGGCGCGCGAGGATTCGATCAAGGTCATCGATCTCCTTTTCGCACAAGGTGAAAAAGAGCTTGCCACGCCGCTCGTCTATGAGGCAGCGCACCATCTCGCCGATGAGCGCCAGGTTGCCGCGCTCGCCGGCCTTGTGGCACGTCAACGCGATGCGCATCTTTCGATGAGCACGGGCAAAATCCTGAGCCAGCGCGGCATGCCAGTCGATGCGCTCGCCTTCCCGGATTATGGCGTGCCTTCCTATGAGCCATTGGAGAATTCGGCCTCGGCCTCGGTCGTCTATTCGGTCGCAAGGCAGGAGAGCGCTTTCAATGCTACGGTTGTCTCCTCGGCCGGTGCCAAGGGCTTGATGCAGATGATTCTCTCGACCGCGAAGCACACCGCCGAGAAGGCCGGCATCGCGTTTGATGAGAGACGGCTCATCACCGATGCAGCCTTCAATGCACGGCTGGGCGCGCGCCATTTGGGCGAGCTTCTGGCAGAACAGAAAGGCTCCTATATTCTAGCCTTCGCCGCCTATAATGCGGGCGGCAAGAAGGTCAAGGAATGGCTTGATGCTTATGGTGATCCGCGCAAGCCTGGCATCGACCCAATCGATTGGGTCGAGCGGATCCCTTTCACAGAAACCCGCAATTATGTGCAAAGGGTGATCGAGAATCTCGGTGTCTATAGGGTTCGTTTCGGTGAGGATAGGGGGAGTTCCGCCGACTTGCTGATCCAGACCCAGGCCAAGCTCTAATCATAACATTGTTTCGATCGCCGACGGGATCAAAAATAGAGAGTCCGTTGTCGGCTCAGGTCGTTCCGCGTTCGATATGGCGCATTGCGGCGAAGTTTCGTCCTATGGAGAAGCGCCAATGTTTGTTTGCACTGGCTATGCCGCTCATGATCCGAAACAGCCGCTTGGCTTCTTCACCTTCAACCGGCGCGACCCGGAACCGCATGACGTCGTCATCGAAATTCTTTATTGCGGCGTTTGCCATTCCGATCTGCATCAGGTGCGCAATGAATGGCATAATACGATCTATCCTTGCCTGCCAGGGCATGAGATCATCGGTCGTGTCACTAAGACCGGCCGCGAGGTGACCCGCTTCAAAGAAGGCGAGATCGCAGGCGTCGGCTGCATGGTCGATTCGTGCCGAAGTTGCGCCTCATGCAAGGCCGGCTTCGAGCAATATTGCGAGAACGGCTTCAACCCGACCTATAATGGCCAGGACAAGGTGCTCGGCGGGCCGACGCTCGGCGGCTATTCAAGCGCCATTGTCGTACCCGAGGATTTCGTGCTGCGGGTGTCCGACAAGCTCGATCCCGCCGGCTTGGCGCCGCTGCTTTGCGCCGGCATCACCACCTATTCGCCGCTGCGCCATTGGAAAGTGGGTAGAGGTCAGAAGGTCGGCATTGTTGGGCTCGGCGGCCTTGGTCACATGGGCGTGAAATTCTCGCATGCCTTCGGCGCACACACCGTCCTGTTCACGACATCGCCCGGCAAAATCAAGGATGGAAAGAGGCTGGGTGGCGATGAGGTGGTGATCTCCAAAAATCCGCAGGAGATGGCGGCTCATGCGGGCAGCTTCGATTTCATCCTCGATACGGTGGCTGGAGATCATGAGATCAGCCGCTATCTTGATCTGTTGAAGCGGGATGGGACCCTGGTCCAGGTCGGTGCGCCGGAAAAGCCGCTCGCCGTTGAAGCTTTCAGCCTGATCTTCAAACGCCGCAATTTCGCCGGCTCGCTGATCGGCGGCATAAGGGAGACGCAAGAAATGCTCGATTTCTGCGCCGAGCATCAGATCACGGCCGATGTCGAGGTGATCCCGATTCAAAAAATCAACGAAGCCTATGAGCGCATGCTGCTCAGCGACGTGAAATATCGCTTCTCCATCGATATGGCTTCGTTGAGGGCGGCAGCCTGAGGCAGTGGATGAAGGGGACGTCGACACCACGTGATGATTGCGTCTGTCGCATCTCCCGCTTCGATTAGAGCGGGATGAGGAAAAATGTGAAGCGGTTTTGCGCTCGCATCCCGCTCTAAATTACGAGAATCGATCACGTTTCATGATTTTGGGTCGAGTCGACCCAAAATCATCGTGATCTAAAGCGGGAAATGAACGCGAACCACTACCACTTCGCTGGAAAAATGCTCCGAGGCGGAATGACGCTTCGCCTCAGACGAAGGCCTCTGCACTCACAGGAACGGGATTTGCCCGTGATGCGCACGGCGTGGACTTGTTCAACGCCAAGAGTTGACTGACATGGCGGGCCAGAGCTTTGCCATCGTAGGGTTTGGGCAGGAACTCCGCCGCGCCCGGGAGACTGTCGCGGGACACGGGCCGGCCGGAGGTGATGAGGAGAGCGATCTGCGGCCAGCGGCAGTGGATCAAACGTGCGAGTTCCAAGCCATCGTGGGCACCCGGCATTTGGACATCGGAGAACACCAAACCGATGTCTTGATGCATTTCCAATTGATGCAATGCTTCCGCCGCATTGCCGGCCTCCACCACCTTGAAGCCAAGCTCAGCCAAAAGATCGGCGCCGTACAGTCGCACGAGGACCTCGTCCTCGATGATGAGCGCGCAAGGTGCAAGGTTTGTGAGTTCCATTTTCATGAATAAAAAACACGGCTATTTAAGAGAAGTTCCCCCCGGTTGATTTGTTGATTAATGAATTCTTGACGCTAGGCTTGGCGCTGATCTCCCTTCGTGCGGGACGGCGCGCAACCGAGTTGAAGGACAAGAGATCTGTTGCCGCTTCCCTTTGAAAGCCGCTTTTGCACCGCCCCCGATGGGCTAAAACTCCATATTCGTGATTATGGCTCGGCCCTCGACCCTGGCCTGGCGGTCGTCTGCCTCGCCGGACTCACGCGCAACTCGGCCGATTTCGACCCTTTAGCGAACGCGCTTGCTTCCGGGGCAAGGGGACCGAAGCGGCGAGTGCTGGCGCCGGATTACCGCGGCCGGGGCGGTTCCGACAATGACCCGGATTGGCGTCATTACAGTCTTGCTGTCGAGCATGCGGATCTGCTGTCCATCCTCACGGCGTTTGAAATCTCGGCTGCGGTTTTCATCGGGACTTCACGCGGCGGCCTCCACACCATGATGCTGTCCGGCACCCGCCCCTCGGTGCTGCGCGGCGCGGTTTTGAATGACATCGGCCCGGTCATCGAGCCGGCTGGGTTTGCGCGTATTCGCGGCTATGTTGGCAGGCTGCCGGTGCCGCGTTCGATTCCGGATGGCGTCGATCTCCTCAAGGGGCTCATGAGTGAGCGATTCACCTCGCTGAGTGAAGCTGATTGGGAGGCCTACGCCAAAACGACCTTCACCGATGCGGTCGGGCGCCTTGGCCCGCGCTATGATCAAATGCTGATGAGGACACTCGAGGATCTCGATCTTGAACAGCCTCTCCCGGATCTTTGGCGGCAATATGATGGCCTGGACGGCGTGCCGCTGTTAATTCTGCGCGGCGCCAATTCCGATCTTCTTTCCAGTGAGACTTTGGAGCAGATGTTGCGTCGTCACCGCGGCGCCGAAGCCTTGACGATTGAGGGACAGGGACATGCGCCCCTGCTGCTCGATAAGCCTACCATCGATCGGATTTGCGATTTCATAGCCCGAATTGACAGCTCTGAGGCTTTCATCCCATCGAGGCCAGGGAGGTGAGGCCGAGTTCCTTTTGCCACGGCCTGTGGGTCTTGAGCGCAAGGCGTTGAAGGAGCGTCAGCTCATCAAGCTTCTCAAGCGGCATTGGAGGCCGGCTCACCGGTGAGCACAGCATAAAGGGCGCTGATGTCACGGGCGGCCCGCAGTTTGGCTGTGACTTTTGTGTCGCGCAGCAAACGTGCCAAGCGGGCAAGCGCTTTGAGGTGATCGGCGCCCGCCGATTCCGGGGCGATGAGAAGGCAAATGAGATCAACCGGCGCCGTGTCCAGTGCATCGAAGTCAATGGGTCGGGCCAGCCTGGCGAAAATACCGAAGATCGACTTGGCCTTGACGAGCTTGCCATGTGGAATGGCAATTCCATCGCCAATCGCGGTGGAGCCAAGCCGCTCGCGTTGCACGAGCGTATCGTATATCTCCCGCGCGGCCAAGCCGGACAATAAGCTGGCTCTATCGCTCAGCTCCAGCAGCGCATGTTTCTTCGTGTTCACCTTGAGCGAGGGGAGAATCCCCTCTGGGGCGATCAATTCGGACAAAAGCATGATTGGCGGCAATCCGTCCAGGTTCGCTCTAGATCAAGAGGATTTTGAAGACGCGATCGATTCTAATAGCTGAATGCGGGATTTGCACGACAAATAGGTCAACCGCGCCCTGTCTGGGAACAAACACAAACCCTGAGATGGCC
>DATJTB010000187.1:0-3387 GCA_035503795.1 Methylocella sp. | reverse complement strand
GTTGATCAGGGCACGATCATCATGCTGGCCGTGAATCTCGACAAGCTCACGGGCGATTGCCCGCAAGGCAAGCGTGCTGACCTTGCAATCATTGATGAAGGCTCGCGCCCGCCCGTCCGCGAGCTGGACGCGGCGCAGCACGAGGCGGTCCGTGACCGCGATTTGCTGCGCCCGCGCCGCTTCCAGCGCCGGATGGCCGGCGGGCAAGGCAAAGGCCGCGCTCACTTCGCCTTGCGCTTGCCCCAGGCGGACCAAGCCGCCATCGCCGCGCGCGCCGAGCGCCAGGGAAAAGGCGTCGAGCAGGATCGATTTGCCGGCGCCCGTCTCCCCCGTCAGAATGGTGAGACCAGCGCCGAAATTGAGATCGAGCCGCTCGATCAGAACGATATCGCAAATCGAGAGAGAGACGAGCATAAGGGCCGAGGAACTCCCCGAATCACCCGATCAGGCAAAGCCGGTGCCTTTATATCCTTTAGGGCAAACGGCGAAAGCGCAAATCGCCCCTCTCTTGGTTCTGCCGCCTCAAGCTCGAGCCCGTTGCGCTCAGCCAAGCCCCATCTTGCGAAAGGTCTTGGAAATCCAGGACCCTTGATCCTCATGCGGCTCAAGCCCGCCGCCCTGGAGAAGCGCATAGGCATCCTTGTACCATTGCGAATCCGGGAAATTGTGACCGAGAACCGCCGCCGCCGTCTGCGCTTCACTGGGAATACCGAGCGCGAGATAGGCCTCAGTCAGCCGCATCAAAGCTTCCTCGGCATGCCGAGTCGTCTGATATTTGAACAGCACTTCGCGGAAGCGATTGATCGCGGCGCCGTAGTTATGCTGCTCCAGATAATAACGTCCGATCAGCATTTCCTTGCCGGCGAGCTGGTCGCGCGCCACCTGCAGCTTGTAGCGCGCATCCGCCGTATATTCGGAATTGGGATATTTTTCGATGATCTTGGTGAAGATCTCGACCGCCTGCTTCGCCCGGTTTTGATCCCGGTTGATGTCCGGTATTTGGTTATAATTGGACATCCCTTGGAGATAATAGGCATAGGGAAGGTCCGGCGAGGATGGGAAGAGCGTGATGTAGCGCTTGGCCGCTGCGATGGCGTCGTCATAGCTGCCGGCTTGATATTGGCTGAAAGCGGTCATCAAGATCGCCTTCCTTTGCCATTGCGAATAAGGGTATTGCTTTTCGACTTCGGTGAATTTCTTCGCCGCGTTCGCATAATCCTTGGCTTGCAGCTTGCCGAGCCCTTCATTGTAGAGCTTCTCAGCTGGAATATCGGGCTCGATCTTGGTCTTATATTCCTCGCCCTTGAAGAGCTTCATCGGGTTCAGCGAATCGAGCCACTCCTGCGCCGAAGCCGGCGCGGCGAAAGCCAGCACGGCCGTCCCCCATAGAGAAAACAAGATGCCCTTCCCGCGCCGGACCGGCCACCCCCGTTTCTTAATGGCGATCTTCATCATCTTGCTCATCGACCTTTTGCCCATCGGCGCAAGGGCTCTTGCGGGCGATTGAAACGGTTCGCGGCCTCAACCTTTTAGACGGCCTTCGGCCTCCTCATCCTGGGGCGATCACCGAAGGGTCGAATCATGCGACTCCCTCTTTCGGTCGGCAAAAAAGCATTTCTATGGCAACGCTCATTTTAGAGGCCGGCGCAACTCGACCGTACGACCTTCCCTACAGCACGCTTCGGCAGCAAATCCTTGACGCAAAGAGCCCACAAGCCTAACTAACACCGTTGCAACCTGGGGGAGCCCCGGCAGGGGGCTGAGAGGCTGGCGGCGCTTTCGGGCGGTCCAGCGACCCTTCGAACCTGATCCAGTTCACACTGGCGTAGGGAGGGTGACCATGCGCACATCCTGTCGCGGCTTTTTTCGCCTCCTTTCTGGCCTTTGCGCAAGTGACCTTTGCGCCCGGCACAACGCCTGCCACCCCTCGTAAAGCCGATGAAAACGACAAAGGCGATGCCGATTCGCATCCTGGGCGCCGGTGTTGCGGGCTTAACCGTTGCGTTCGAATGCGCCCGCGCGGAGTTTGACGTCGAGCTTTGGGAGCAACAGGGAGGCACGGGTCTTGGATGTTCCCACCTCGCGGGCGGCATGCTCGCGCCCTGTTGCGAGGCGGTCAGCACCGAACCGCTCGTCTATGAACTTGGCCTCGAGTCGCTCGAATTCTGGACACGGACCGTGCCCGTCGCGACACGGCGCGGATCGCTCGTCCTCGCGCCCCGCCGCGACCTTGCGGAGCTCATCCAATTTGCCCGACGCGCCAAGGATTTCCAAACACTTGCGGATTCGGGCCTCACGGCCCTCGAACCGGCGCTTTCCGGCCGCTTCGATCAGGCCCTGTTCTTTCCAACCGAAGCGCATCTCGACCCACGGCTCGCCATGGCGGAACTCACGGCTCGCCTTCAGGCTTTTCCCAATGTGCGGCTGCGTTTCGGCGAGGATGCGCGCGCCGCCCCTCAAACCTCCGGCTGGACGATCGATTGTCGTGGTTTCGCGGCCAAGGACAAACTGCCGGATCTGCGCGGCGTCAAGGGAGAGATGCTCGTCCTCTTCACCCGTGAGATTGCGCTTTCAAGGCCGGTGCGTCTCCTGCATCCGCGTCATCCGGTCTATGTCGTACCGCGCGGCGATGGCCGCTACATGATCGGCGCGACCTCGATCGAGAATGAGGAAGAAGGCCGGATCACGGCGCGCGCCATGCTCGAGCTGCTCGGAGCCGCCTATAGTCTGCATCCCTCTTTTGCCGAGGCGGAAGTCATCGAGACGGGTGCCGGCCTGCGGCCGGCCTTTCCCGACAATCTGCCGAAAATCCGCCGCGACGGCCGGAACATTTTCGTCAACGGCCTCTACCGACATGGTTTTTTGCTGGCGCCCGCCTTGGCGAGCCGAGTCGTGCGCCTGATCCGCGATGGGGCTCATTTTCCGGAGGTTATGGATGCTGATCCACGTGAACGGCAAAGCGCTTGAAGTGGAAGCCCGGACACTGGCCGCCCTGCTCGCCGAGCTCGATTATCAGGATGAGGGCGTCGCCACCGCCCTCAATCAGGACTTCGTCCGCCGCGCCGAGCGCGCCACAACGAAACTGAAGGACGGCGATGCGGTCGAGATCGTCGTGCCGCGCCAAGGAGGTTGAGATGCAGGCTGAGATGGCCGAGGCTCAGACACCCGATCCGCTGCGTCTTTACGGTCTTGAGTTTTCTTCCCGTCTTCTTGCCGGGACCGCGCAATATCCGTCGCCCGCCATTCTCTCGGAGGCAATCGCCGCGGCCAAAGTCGAGATCGTCACGGTGTCCATGCGGCGCGAGGCAGGCGGCAGCCGGGCCGGGCAGAATTTCTGGTCCTTGATCCGCGCCTTGGGCGTGCGGGTCCTGCCCAATACGGCGGGCT
>DATJTB010000186.1:0-7864 GCA_035503795.1 Methylocella sp. | reverse complement strand
CCTCCGGTTGCTCTCCACCCCGCCTCACGGCGACGCAGTTACCTTCACTTACTGGGCTGCGACCAACCCAGGCACGGACTTCCACCGTGCCGACAAAGCCTCCTCGCGGACGCACTCATCCTCGCGAAAGCGAGGATCCAGACCTCTGCCGAGGACGCTCTGCACCATTATTGGATCCTCGCTTTCGCGAGGATGACATGAGACCAAGCGCGAACCCTTTCAAATTGAATAAAGCAGGCCAATAGTCACCTTCGTACCCCGTTGCGGCATCCAGGCCGGAGAACCATTCTTCAAACGGACTCGCCTGTCGGCGGCCAGTTAGTAGCGCAGTTCAAGCACTCTATAAGGTAACATATGCGTTACCCTAATCGCAAGGCCTTGAAATGAGTCCAGTAGCGCCCTGCCCTACAAGACAAAGGCTCGTGGCAATCCCAAAGGGGGAAGAGACAAAAACGCCCACCATGCTGTAGATTGGCCCCCACAATCGAACGTAAGGGGCGTTGATGGCTGGGATCGAGCACCTCTTCGGGAATTGGGAGCCCTTCATCCATAGCTATGGCGCCGCCGCGGTCATGGTCATCTTGACCTTCGAATCGCTCGGTGCGCCCTTGCCCGGCGAGTCCCTTTTGATCTTCGCTTCGGTGCTGGCCGGGCGTGGCGAATTATCCTTGGGCCCCTTGATGCTGGGCGCCTGGCTTGGGGCGGTCGCGGGCGATAATATCGGCTACCTCATCGGCAGGCGGCTCGGCCGCGCCTTGGTCCAACGTTATGGGGGCAAGGTGGGCATCACGGCGGATCGCCTTGCCCAGGTGGAACGTTTCTTCACGCGCTATGGGCCCGTGACGGTCGCTTTCGCCCGCTTCCTCAATGTGCTTCGCCAGCTCAATGGCATCGTCGCCGGTCTCTTGAAAATGGAATGGGGCCGCTTTCTCTTCTTCAACGCGCTTGGCGGTGCGCTTTGGGTCTCGGCCTGGAGTCTCGCCGGCTACTATCTCGGAAAGCATCTCTCTGATAAAGCGATCGCGCATGATGTGGAGCATGCCGGCACGATCCTGAGCATCGTGCTTCTCGTGAGCGGAGGCTTTTACTTTTGGTGGCATCAGAACCAAAAAAGTTCCTGAGAGCCCGGCCTCTCATTCGTAGGCTCCGCGTTTCTGGCTTTCGAGGCGGAATGGATGCGCCAGCGTCGTCACATTGTTGAAAGAAGTGCCCGAGAATTCAAGAGCGAATTCCGCAAAAGTTGACAGACTTTTGCGACGAGAATTCGCTCCAACTTCTCGATCTTGCGCGATAAGCGCGCTAAGGCCTGAACATTTTCAAGCGACGGCAAAGCCTCGCGCCACATGATCATGCCTCAGTCATGGCCAAGTGCGCGCTTGGCAACCCTATATCCCTCCCTCTGATGGGCTCGAATCGCCTCCTCGGAGAAGTCGTAATCCCGCGAGGTTTGTTCGCCCTCATGCGCTGGGCGAACCAAGCGGACAACGCTCCGGGGGGCTCCATCTCCCATAAGTTGAATGTAGCTCGGGCGCTCTTCGATTTTTGCTCTTTCAGCCGGCGCCAGATAGCCGAGGATGTCGTTGACGAGCCCGCGATAGGCGTTGATCAATTCATGGTGGCGGAGATCGCTTCTGATCCGCTCTGCGTAAACGATCTCATCGCGGCGGGCCAAGACCTCCATCATGTTCGCGGGCAGCGCCCTCTGTCCGCGGAACAGATCGACGATGAAGACGCGCTTGGCCCCTGGTCCACAGGAGCGGCCGATCAGAAGATCAAGCGGCGAGTTGCTGACGACGCCACCGTCCCAATAGGCCTTGCCGGCGATGTTGGTCCACGGAAAGCCTGGGGGCAGGCTGCCACTTGCGAGAATATGATCGGGGGTGAGGTCGTCAACATAGCTGTCGAACACCTCGAGCTCAGCGGTCGCGACGTTCACGGCGCCGATCAAAAGGCGGACAGGGCTCGTCTTAAGCGTTGAGAAATCGACATATTTCGCGATCAGCGCCTTGATCGGCGATGGGTCGTAGAAACTCGTCCACTCCATCGGCGAGCCGGTGAGGTCAAAAGGCGGCAGCCATCTGGGCTTGAAGAAGTTCGGCACGCCAAAAGCCAGGATATTCATGGCAATGGCGGCTTTTTCGCCCCAGAAGAATGGAGCCGGCAGCAGAGGCAGTGCAGGGCTCGCAATACTGAGTTCGCCCCAAAAAGCTTCGAGGGCTTGTGTGGCATTGCGTGGGTGCCCGGCAATAATTGCGCCGTTGAAAGCTCCGATTGAAACGCCCGCGACGATATCCGGGAAAATCTTTTCCTCTTCGAGTGCTTTCACCACCCCGCACTCGAAGGCCCCAAGCGCGCCGCCGCCCTGCAGGATGAGCGCTGTCTGCACCACCATAGCGTCAAGGGCAAAATCCGGATCAGCCAAGCGTTGCTTCACGGCGCCGAGATTCGTCCGGTAGCGGATGAGACCTTCGGCGTTGCGCGTTTCGGCGGCCGGCCTGCCGGTCGAAAACAGGGCCCGGGGGATATTGTTCTTGAGGTAGAACAGGGCGTGGGACCGGGCATCGAGCGAGCCCCGGTCGATCCATTCGTCTGCTTCCTCGGGAGCGCCGAGCACGGCGAAGCTGATATTGCCCAGGTCGCTATAGAAGTAGGACAGCTCGTCATAGCGCATCCGCCGTCCCAGCATGTTGTAGCCGGCAAGCCGTCCCTGCTTGATGGCATTGTCCCAGTGCTGGATTTGCCGACGCCTCCCGAAGACGGGATCGTAAAAACTCGTTACGTCGCCGGCTGCGTAGACGTTTGTAGCGCTCGTCCGCAACCGCTCGTCCACGGCGATATATCCGTTTTCAAGGGCGATGCCGCTTCCGGCAAGGAATTCAGTCGCAGGCGAAATCCCGATGGCGATCACCAGCAGATCGCAAGGGAAGCGTTTGCCCGAGACCGTTTGGAGCTCCTCAACCTTGCTGTTGCCGTGGATGGCTGCAACTTCGTCGCCCAGCAAGACCGCCAATCCCTCACTTTCAGCGTAATTTTTGAAATACGCCGAAAGTCCCGGAGCGTTGAGATAGGGAAGGACCCAAGGGCCGCGCGCGACGATGGTCACGTCAAGACCCGGCTTCTTCAGCGCAAAGGCGATCTCCATGGCAAGATAGCTGCCGCCGATCACGGCAACCCTTTTCGCATCGCTGGCGGCCCGCCTTATCGCATCGGCATCGTCCTTAGAACTCAGGTTGAAGACGCCGGCGAGTTCCGCGCCGGGCACACGAAGACAATTGGGAACTCCTCCGGTTGCGATCAAAAGCTGGCCGTAGCCGGTCTCCCCAGCTGAAGTCGTGAGAATCTGCCGGGCTGCATCGATGGACAGGACGCGCGAGTTCAGCCGGAGTTCGATCTTCTGATCGTGGTAGAAGCTCTCCGGATGGATGAGGAGTCTCGCCTCATTTTCGCTTCCCGTCAGGTACCCTTTCGAAAGGGGGGGACGATAATAGGGGGGCAGATGCTCCTCGGATAGGATCACCACGGAGCCTCCCGCATCCGCGGCTCGTAAGGTCTCTGCCGCCGTCGCCCCGGCAAGCCCTCCGCCTACGATAAGGAAATCCACGTGCTGCGACCCGGAGCCTGGACTGTTATTCATAGGCGGATGTCCGTTTATGCGATTGAGCCAGAGCTTGCTTGACCGGCGCTAGGCCAGGCGGAGGCACCGGCATGAGGGGCTCAATGAAAGCCCGAAAGGCACTCCAATTCGTGACAATGCACCTACTTCATGTACCAGCCATGGCTGACCACCATGCCCCTCGCCCCCGCTACGGCTTCGCCCGTCGGCGGCTAAGTCGTAGCGCAGTTCAAGCGCGCGATGGAAGAGCTTGTCGTGGAACTTGGTGTGGGGCCTTCCCCTGCGCTAATCTCGGCATCATCTCCGAACCACGCGCCGATGAATAGGTTGACTGGCTTCAGCTTTTCCTGCGCAACCGGCGCCTCAGATCACGCAGGATTTCGCGCGCCGCGTTATGGCCAGGCAGGCCAGTCACGCCGCCACCGGGATGAGCGCCCGCGCCGCAGAGATAAAGGCTCTTGATGGGGGTTCGGTAATCGGCGTAGCCAAGCAGCGGGCGGGCGCAGAAAATCTGCCGCAGATCGAGCGCGCCATGGAAAATATCGCCATCGAGCAAGCCAAAGCTCCGCTCGAGATCAAGCGGCGAATGGATTTGCCGCGCCAGGACCGATCGGCGAAAATTGGGCGCATGCCGCGTGACGGTCTCGATCATGAGATCGGCGACCTCTTCGCGATGGTCGTCCCAGGACGCGCCATTGGGCAGTTTCGGCGCGACATGCTGGCAGAAGAGGCTCGCGACATGGCGGCCTTGCGGCGCCAGCGTCTCGTCCAATGTCGAGGGAATGAGGAGCTCGATGACCGGCTGACGGGACCAGCCGAGGGTCCGCGCGTCGAAATAGGCCTGCTCCATATAGGCAAGGCTCGGGCCGATGACGATGCCCGAGGCATGATGCTCGGCTCCTTCGCGCCCTGGCAGGACGGAAAAATCCGGCAATTCGGAGAGCGCGACATTCATCCGGAAGGTACCGGAGCCGCAGCGCCAGTTCGCCATGCGGCTTACGAACGCCGCCGGCAAGGCGCCAGGCTCGATGAGGTGGAGATAGAGCAGCTTGGGATTGATCGCGGCACCCACCGTTTTCGCACGAACGACCTCTCCCTGTTCCGTCTCGACACCGGCCACTCCCGCCTTCTCGATCAGAATCCGAGAGACGCGGGTGGAGAGCCTGATCTCGGCGCCACGCGCCACGGCGGCTTTAGCCATGGCTTTTGTGATCGCGCCCATGCCGCCGATCGCATGGCCCCATTGGCCCTTCGCGCCATTCACCTCGCCGAAAGCATGGTGAAGGAGGACATAAGCCGAGCCCGCCGCGTAGGGGCTTTGATAGGAGCCGACGATGCTGTCGAAGCCATAGGCGGCTTTGATCGGCGCGCTTTCGAAAAAGCCGTCCAGGAAATCGCCGGCGGATGCGGTGAAAAGATCGAGGACGTCCCGTTGCCCTTCAAGCCCTAGCCGGCGCAGCCTGTCCGCCATGCGGGCAGTCTTGATCGCCTCGGCGAGGGCGGCCGTCGGATGGCCTTCAACCACATTCGGCGGGGTCTCGAGCAGGCTCATGCGCAAGAGATCGGCAATGGCGGTCAGGCGGGCGTGATAATCCACCAGCCGTCCCGCGTCCTTTTGCGAGAATTTCGCGACCTCTTGCTGGGTTTGCTTGAGACCGCCGAGTTTCAAATAGCCACGGTCGTTCAAGGGTAGAAAATTGGCGAGCGGACGCGGGACGATTTTCAGCCCATGCGCGCCGAGATCGAGATCGCGGATGATTTTCGGGTTGAGCAGGGAAACCGCATAGGAGGCGGTCGAATTGAAAAAACCTGGGCTGAATTCCTCGGTTACCGCCGCGCCGCCGACCAGCGGGCGCTGATCGAGGACCAGCACTTTGAGGCCAGCCCCGGCCAGATAAGCGGCACAGACGAGGCCATTATGGCCGGCGCCCAGGATGACGACCTCATACATGGCGCGCTTCATTTGATGCACGGGGGGACAGAAGCAAGCGTTTCGGCGAGCCGGAGCGGCAGCTTTTCATTTTGTGCATGGCGCGCTCCTTGATATGAGGTTGGATGGCAAGACTCGACCGAGCTTGTCTTATCGTTCGAACGGCTTGGAGCGGGTCAGCGAAAAACCCGGTTGCCGCTTTTCGCATCCTGATCGACCGCAAAGACAGGGGCAACAGGTCATGAAACAGATTCTCTATCCCTTGGTTCGCCGTGCCTACCACATGCGTTGGCTGTGGGCGCGGGGGATGACGCTCGGCGTTCGGGGCCTGGTGATCGATAAGGATGAGCGGATTTTTCTCATATCCCACACTTATGTTCCGGGATGGCATCTGCCGGGGGGCGGGGTGGAGCACGGGGAGACCGCGATCGAGGCCTTGCGACGGGAGCTCATGGAAGAGGGCAATATCGAACTCATCGACCCGCCTAAATTGTTTGGGTTCTATTTCAATATGCGCGAATCGCGGCGTGACCACGTCGCGCTCTTCATCGTGCGCGCCTTCCGGCAGGACCGCTGGCCCGTCCCCGATCATGAAATCGCCGCGCATGGCTTTTTCGCCCGCGACGCTCTGCCAGAGGGTGTGACGAAAGCGACCCGTGCCCGCATCGATGAGGTGTTTTGTGGCGCCCCACAGTCTCATTATTGGTGAGAGCGGCTTTTCAAGTCTGAAAAGCGCCGGTCTTGATGAACTGTTGGCCAAGAAGGCCCCAAGAAGGCCCCAAGAAGGCCTGACAGGTGTTGCCGCGGTGGGCGCCGGGATCTATAAGGATGATTTAAATCATTCATTCGGGTCGATCATGATGGTTATGGACGCTGTCGATCCAAAATTACCGATTGAAGCGAACGATAAGCTATCCGCTCTTCGCATCCGCATCCTGCTCTCGGAAAAGGATCGTCGCGTCAAATTCAATCTGGAACCAGGGAAAGGGCGCAGTCCATGACAAAATCCCCTTATGACATCCCCGCTGAATTGCGTGATTTGACGACGAAGAGTGTCGGTGAAGCACGCAAGGCGTTCGATCGTTTCTTCGCAGCGGCGCACAACGTCGGCGAACGGGCCGAAAGCACGGTGACATCCCTGCAATCGGAGGCGAAGGCGGTGAGCTCGAAGGCTTTGAGCTTTACCGAGGCAAATATCAAAGCGGCGCTCGATCACGCCGAACAACTGATTCAAGCCAAGGATCCACAGGAATTCCTTAGCCATCAGACTGAATATGTAAAAAAGCAGCTGGTCGCTTTGGAGGCGCACGCAAAGGAACTGGGCGCGGCGGTTCTGAAAAAAGTCACGCCGGAGAAATGACCAGCAGAATGAGCTCACAATTTTTAAGTCTTCAAGACCTGAGCCTTTCAGAAAATTGCTGACAAGCTAGAGCGGGATGAGCAAAGTAGGAAGCGGTCTTGCGCTCGCATCCCGCTCTAAATGAGAGAATCGATCATCTTTCATGATTTTGGATCGATTCGATCCAAAATCATCGTGATCTAAGAAAGTGCTCCTCGAGCCGCGGAGTCAAGCTTTCAGCCAAAATGCGAAGCCACCGCCTTTCAGGCGGTGGGTGTTTGTACAATTGGCCGCCCGGACAAATACCCCCTTGAGCGCGGTATCGGAGAGGCAATGAGCTTAATGCGACGTCCGGCGGCCATGTGCGGAATACATTATGGTGAGCCGCTCGACGAACTCGTGCAGGTCAACAAGCATCTCACAGGTGTCCGCGGTTGACTCGCCCCTTGCTTCCAGTTGTTCCAGCTCGGCGATTTCGGCGCGCAAAACATCAATAAAGACCTGGGTGGAAGTTTTAGCATCAAGATCAATCATCACCCGGCTCCTTATTTTGTGATTGATATGAAAGATGAAAGACGATTGTATTTATTTATCATGCTTACGAGCCCTCCCAAGCATAGCCGATCCCCGGCCCCCTACGATCTCGGACATGTCATCATGGTATACTGCGATGCATCTTAAGCGCATCGGCCAAACGGGCTATATTGCAGTGCGAAATCGAAGCTTTAAATCAGGGCGCAGGTGCCGCCCCAAGCCCGGGATCACGCGATAAAAAGTCGCGCCGGAGCCTATTTGCTAGGCTTCTTTGGCAGGACCAAGCAACCGCCCTTTACTGCCGAAATGCTGCAATGTTTGGACACTTTTCCAAAGTAAATCCAGCAAGTCGACGAGATTACTGACTATCGAAAGTAGCGTTAACTATTCATAATTCTAGCGCATATGTCAAATCCCGTCCTCTATGGACCGATGTTGGAACACCAAT
>DATJTB010000185.1:0-19428 GCA_035503795.1 Methylocella sp. | reverse complement strand
CCATTCTCGACCAGCAACACAGCGCGAAGCCGCAAAGCCTCCTGAGTCTTCTGATCCAGTTTACGAGCATCGCCAAGCTGCATTCGTGTAGACTATCATGCCGCGCCCGTTATGTCATCTATTTGTTTAGGATATTAGTAGATGAAAAACATTTCTGAGCATATTGCAGAAAATCCTCACGGGGAAGGTGCCAGAAAACTCCGTCTTCGCTGCCCGTTCCAAAGCCTTCTTTGGCGCGGTGCCTTCTTTCGTCCCCGCTCCGCAAGCTAATCAACGAGGCTCACCAAAAGACCGTCAGCACCGGGATTTAATCGCTCAATCACGCCGGTCATAGGCTCAACGAAGCGCCACAAGTCCCTTGGCGAAACGGCGCGCGTTGGCGACATAATGAGCAGCGCTCTCGCGCAGCGACTCAACCTCTTCCTCATCGAGGGGACGCATCAGCTTAGCCGGCATGCCGATGATCAGACTGTTGTCGGGAAATTCCTTGCCCTCGGTGACAAGGGCTCCTGCCCCGATCAGGCAATTGCGCCCGATCTTCGCGCCGGTCAGAAGCGTGGCACCCATGCCGATAAGCGAGTTTTCTCCGATCGTGCAGCTGTGCAAAGTGGCATGATGGCCGATGGTGCAATCCGTGCCGATCATCAAGGGATGGCCCATATCGGTGTGCAGCAGCGCTCCATCCTGGATATTGCTGCGGGCGCCCACGAAAATCTCTTCGTTATCGCCGCGCAGGACAGCGCCGAACCAGATCGAGGCCTCGACTTCAAGCCGTACCTTGCCGATAAGCTGCGCATCCGGGGCAACCCATGTGAAGGCATCTTGCGGCAGAATGGGAGAGACGCCATCGAGCGCGTAGAGCGGCATTGCGGCAAAACCTCAAAAATCCTCGAGATCGAAATCGAGTATGGCCATCTGCAAGGTGAAGCTTTTGGCCTTTGGATCATCGGCTGATATAACGCCGAGGAAATCCTCGCCGTTGTTGAGTTCGACGGAGTCGCTCTTGCGGCCGCGCGGCACGATCTTCAGCTTGTCCGTTTCGAAAAGCTTGCGCAGATAATCCTGCAGCACGGGACGCTCGACCGGGATCTTCATCTCGAAGGAAAAGGATCGGTCGCCATCCTCGTCATCAACCGTGATGCTGCCGATCTTGCGTGTGCCGAGATGCACATCGGCATCATCGGGATTGGTCTTGGCGGGAGTCACCTTGATCCCAGGGTTGGCCATGGATTTACGCAAGAATTCCTGCAGTTTCCGTAATTCAACCTTGTCCACGATCCGCTCCGGAAAGACTGAAATTGAAAAATTGAAAATGCGAGACGCATTTAAAGGATTGCCCGATGATTTGCTTCGAAACTATCTACGCTCTTAACCATCAACGCTGTGACCGACGCCGTGGACATTTGCCAGAAAAGCCCATCTCCGGCAACCTTTGGTCAATCGTTCAAAAAGGCCAATCGGACAAGATCAAAGGATCGTTCGGTGCAAAAGGTCAGTCCTCTTTTCGCCCCTGCGCCGTCGCCAATTCCTCCCGACAGACTTTTTCAAGGAAAGAAAGATCATTTTGCACCAGCTTCCAAAGGACATCAGCCGCTGTGCGTTGGTATTCATGCCTGAGAATGTTACCGATACCAGCGACCTTTGACCATGGGATCTCTGGATATCGGGCCTTCATCTCGGCCGGCAGATGGCGGCTCGCCTTAGAGGGGATTTCAATCCCACGCTCGACCGGCCAGCGCTTTTGCCAGTCACGTTCGAAACTCCTTCCACTACGAGCGGACATACGCAATGGCTTCCACGATATCTGTAAGCCGTGCCGTGACTACACGTTCAGCCATCAGAACACGAGAACTGCGGACTCCTCAATCCGCTTTTTCAAAACCGGATGCAGACTACCATCGTCATGATATCCGCCTTGCGGCCTAGGATGCTCGCGGCGTATTCTTTCGCATCCATCAGCTCAAAGAGACCGAGCTTTCCTTTTTCGTGGTCGAAAAAAGGTCAACGTCCGAATCCTCTTTCGCCTCACCACGAGCGGTGAAGCCAAATAAATAAAGATGCTGGATACCGCGCCGCTTCAATTCGGCTTCGTGTTCCCTCAATAGGCTTAAGGGTTTGTCTCGCTTCATACTTATTATATATCATACATCGGACGGGCAGGACACCTTAGAATAAATAATAAAGACTTGAGACCAATCCTTCATGGAGAAGCAAAGCGCACACAATATACCACTCAAAGAATGATTGAAGACTTTCCACTCTGTTTTTTCTGTGGAGGCAAAAGGGCATCCACTACTCGTGAGCGTCTGCCGCCAAAATCCCTATTTTATAATTCGAACCGCCCCGACAAATTAGTTATGCCCCCTTGTAAGGAATGTAATGGTGGTACGAGCGCCACGGATCTTACGTAGCAATCATCAGTCGTTGGAGCTGTAACATTGGTGACCACGAGCGTTTGGGCCATAAAAAGCTCATCAACCAAATCCGGAGACAAGCCCCTGCGGTGATTGCGGAATGGACTAATTTGAGTGGTTCCGTCCCGAAAGAGAAGGCAGGTGAACATCCAAGAAAAAATGGAGTGCCGGTTCCATGCGACGCTGGAGGGAGGCCTTTCTGCGTTCTGGAAAACCAAGGAAGACTTTTTTTCACAGGGCATCCCTCCGCACCTACTTGAAATTATGCCCAAGTATGGCACTGTTGTTACGAGTATGGCACTGTTGCTAAAGGCCAGTGGGAGGCGCGGGAGACCTTCGAATATCGGTTTTCAATTAAGTCAAAAGACGGACTTTTTGCTTGTCTCGAACGGCTCAGAAAAGGGCTTTTTGTCACGCGTTTTGCGGCAACCGACGCCAATATTCTACCTCCAGAAGATAGACTGGCCACATCCAGATGATCCTCGGAAACTGCTTGAACATCCAAGATTTCTGAAAGAACTTTGAACTGCAAATGAAGGGCGCCGTGGCGCCCTTCATTTTGCCTCCGGCCGCACGCTCTACTCGCCCGCCTCGCGCTGCTCGATTTTTTCCTTGCCTTCGAGATCCTCGCCCGTCGCCTGGTCGACAAGGCGCATGGACAGGCGCACCTTGCCACGGTCATCAAAGCCCAAGAGCTTAACCTTGACCTTGTCGCCTTCTTTCACGACATCCGAGGTCTTGGCGACGCGGCCCTTGGCGAGTTGCGAGATATGGACGAGGCCGTCCCTTGCGCCGAAGAAATTCACGAAGGCGCCGAAATCCGCCACTTTGACGACGGTGCCGTCATAGATCTGACCGACCTCCGGGTCGCTTGCGATCGACTTGATCCAATTGATCGCAGCACGGATCGAATTGCCGTCGGAAGACGCAATTTTCACTGTCCCGTCATCCTCGATATTGATCTTGGCGCCGGTCTTCTCGACGATCTCGCGAATGACCTTGCCGCCGGTGCCGATCACTTCGCGGATTTTGTCGGTCGGGATTTTCATGGTTTCTATGCGCGGTGCGAATTCACCAAGCTCGGCGCGCGCGCCGGCAAGCGCCTTCGCCATCTCGCCGAGAATATGCAGCCGGCCCTCGCGCGCCTGCCCCAAAGCGACACACATGATCTCCTCATTGATGCCGGTGATTTTAATGTCCATCTGCAGCGAGGTGATGCCTTCCTCAGTGCCCGCGACCTTGAAGTCCATGTCGCCCAGATGGTCCTCGTCACCCAGAATATCGGAGAGCACGGCATAGCGCTCGCCTTCGAGGATGAGGCCCATCGCGATGCCGGCGGTCGGCCGCTTCATTGGCACGCCCGCGTCCATCAGGGCAAGCGAGGAGCCGCAGACGGTCGCCATTGAGGAAGAGCCGTTCGATTCGGTGATTTCGGAGACGACCCGGATCGTATAAGGAAATTCCGCCGCCGTCGGCAGCATGGGATGGATGGCGCGCCAGGCGAGCTTGCCGTGACCGATCTCGCGCCGTCCAGGCGAGCCGAGCCTTCCCGTCTCGCCGACCGAATAGGGCGGGAAATTATAATGGAGCAGGAAGCGCTCCTTGTAGGTGCCCTCGAGGCTGTCGACGAATTGTTCATCCTCTCCGGTACCGAGTGTGGCGACGACCAGGGCCTGCGTCTCGCCGCGGGTGAAGAGGGCCGAGCCATGGGTGCGCGGCAGGACGCCGACTTCCGCCAGTATGGGGCGAACCGTCTTGACGTCGCGGCCATCGATCCGGATGCCGGTGTCGAGAATGTTCCAGCGCACGACTTTCGCCTGCAGTTCATGGAAGACTTCCTCGACGAGTTCCCTGGAAAATACCGGCTCCGAGGTGGCGGGGAAAAGCGCCTCGACGACTTTTGCCTTCACCGCATCGACAGCGGCATAGCGATCCTGCTTGGCGGTGATCCTATAGGCCTCGCGCAAAGCCGCCTCGGCATGTTGGAGAACCGCGGCCTCGGCCGCCGCCTTGTCGGGAACGATCAGCTCGCGCGGCGGCTTGGCCGCTTTTTCGGCGAGCCGGATGATGGCATCAATGACAGGCTGAAAGCCCGAATGGCCCGCCATTACCGCTTCCAGCATGACGGCCTCGGAGAGTTCCTTGGCTTCCGATTCGACCATCAGGACCGCATCGCTTGTTCCGGCCACGACAAGGTCGAGCGCCGACTGTTTCAGCTCCTCGATCGTCGGGTTGAGCTTGATCGCTCCATTGATATAGCCGATCCTTCCTGCCCCGACCGGGCCCATGAAAGGAACACCGGAAAGAGTCAAGGCTGCGGAGGCCGCGATCATCGACAGGATATCGGGATCGTTCTCGAGGTCATGCGAGAGGACCGTCACGACCACTTGCGTCTCGTTGCGGTAACCGTCCGGAAAGAGCGGCCGGATCGGTCGGTCGATGAGCCGCGAGACAAGCGTTTCCCTTTCCGAGGGGCGGCCTTCGCGCTTGAAGTATCCGCCGGGGATGCGGCCCGCGGCAAAAGCCTTTTCCTGGTAATTGACGGTGAGCGGGAAGAAATCGACACCGGGCTTTGCCGCCTTCGCCGAGACAACGGTCGCAAGCACGGTTGTCTCGCCGTAAGTCGCCAGGATAGCCCCATCCGCCTGACGAGCCATGCGCCCGGTTTCGAAGACCAGTTTCCGGCCGGCCCAAATGATTTCTTCCTCGTGGATTTCAAACATCGATTTGCCTTTCATCATGATTTTCAAGGCAAAGCGCAAGGCTGAAGCAAGACGGCGAGAAGCTGCCTGCAGCTTCCGGCGATCCTGCCAACTGCCTTGTCTCTGCCACGCTTTGGCTTTGGCGAAAGGCCGCTGCCGATTGGAAAATTACAAACCGCCGAGTTTTGTCTTTAGATTTTCTCAGATCCCCAACCTCCCAAAAAGCCCTTGCTCGGCTCTATTGGCTTCAATAGCTCGTCCTCGCAGGTTTTGGAAGGATTGCAGCAGATCCGGCTGACGAAGTGAACGAACCGCGCTATGGTATAAAGAGAGCGAGACATTCGGAATCAAAGAGTCGCTCCTCTATCTTGTCAAAGAACCGATCCGGAACGTCAACCTTCTTTTCTGAAGATTCCGATCTTCGAGCTTGTCGATAGCCCCAAACTTCTGCCTTGCGCCCACCCGTAGAACCTTGGTTCGCTGCTAAAATCGACGAAGCTGCAGGGCCACCCTCATGATCCCCATCTGTTAAGATCAAGCTTAAAGATACTGGATATCATCAAACACTTGTACGATCGTCTTCGTTGTCATCAGATGTTAGACTGATTTTGTTCTGTCTGGCCTACATTTTTTGTTTCGGCCCGACCGCGATTCCGACCTTTTGGTCAAGACGCGAGGATACGGCCGATCCCAAAGGCGCCACCGCGATGACGATTTTGACGGAGGGGGACACGTAGATGACTAAGAGAGGCGATCACGGCTATGTCAAGATTGATGAAAGCCAAAGCCATGAGAAGGCCTATTTAGCGCGATCGGTCTATGAGGTTGAAGAAGCCGATGTTCGGATGCGCCGTCAACATATCCTTGAACAAACCGGCCGTGATCGGCGTAACGCCCCATGCACCGGTCTTTCCCTATCCGGCGGCGGTATCAGATCGGCCTCCTTCTGTCTGGGCGTGCTGCAAGCGCTCCAGGCCAGGCACAAGGAACACCCCATTCCGTATGGCATCGAGGGAACCGATTATCTTTCGACGGTTTCCGGTGGTGGCTACATCGGCAACTCATTGACCACCACCCTGCAGAAAACGAAGGGCGAGTTTCCGTTCAGCAATAAGGACAATTACGACGACACGGATGCCGTCTACCATATCCGCGACTTTTCCAATTATCTCATCCCACATGGTGCGCTGGATGTCGTCACGGCCATTGGCGTCATCGGCCGCGGCCTTGTCGCCAACGCCATCATCATCCTGCCTGTTCTTCTCTTCTTTGTTTCGATCACTTTGCTCCTTCATCCAAACGTGGCGTCCTTGGGAAGGCCCCTGCCGATTTTCCGAGGGCTTGTCGACTCCTGTTCCTTTCTTGCCGGATTGCCTGCCTATTGGCTGACGACGATTCTGCTTGGCGTCAATCTGCTGTTCCTTTTCCTCTGGGCCCTGGCGGCCTCCGCCGGGGTTGGGAAAAGCGCTTCGCTCAGTGGCGGCTTTGTTGGTGTCTCGAAGTTCTTATTCTTCGTCACGATCATCACGGCTTTTGTTGAAACCCAGCCCTTCATCCTCTGGATCATAAATGAGCATGTCCCGTCCCTTCCCTCCACTCTTCTGCCAATTCACCAAGCCCTGCATGGCCTCTGGAACGAAATTATCTCCTATGTGAAAAGCGCAGGCCTGGTGATGGGATCGCTCGCCACGATCTTTGCATTGTTCTCCAAATATCTTGGCGACGTCCTCGCGCTGGCCGAGCGCGCGACGGGGTGGAAGGCCTGGTTCAAGAAGATCGCGGCCATATCGGCCTTGTGGCTGGCTGGACTTCTCGTCCCGTTTATCCTTTGGCTCAGCTATTTGTGGCTCGTCGACTTTGGCCTGGGGGTGGAAACTGCGCCAGCCGTTTATCTCGCGCTTTTGCTGATTTCGGCTTTTGTTGCCTTGTTCATCAATCCGAATCAAACCTCTCTCTATGGGCTTTACCGAGACAGGTTGAGCAAGGCCTTTTTGTTCGATCCTTCCGGCCGCCCACCAAAACGCGACATGAATGGAGATCTGTTGGCCTTTGACCCCAAGCTCTATGAGATTGACACCAATCTCTGCCCTTACCCGATCGTCAACGCGGCTTTGAATATTGAGGCCTCGCAATTCGCCAACCGGCGCGGGCGCAATGCGGATTTCTTCATGTTCACGCCGGAATTTATCGGCAGCGGGGCCACCGGCTACATCGGCAGTCGAATACTTGAGAAGAACCCACCCGTTCTGGCGTTTCGCGGAATAGGGCCGCGGAAAAGCGAAAAAAACGCCATCGACATCGGCACGGCCATGGCGATCTCCGGCGCCGCTCTTTCCGCCAATATGGGCTCAAGCACCATCAAGGCGCTCACTTTCACCCTGGCTCTCCTCAATATCCGGCTCGGTTATTGGCTGCGCAACCCCAACCCAGAGTACGATTCTCCCCCGCGATGGGGAAACTGGCTCTTGGAGCAACCCTTAAAGCTTCCAAGCTTTCTGCTTTTTTACGAGATGTTCGGCTGGATCACCGAGAAACGCTCACGGATTTATCTGACCGACGGCGGCCATATCGAAAATCTCGGCATCTATTCCTTGCTGAAGCGCCGGTGCAAGGTCATCCTCGCGGTTGATGCCGAGGCCGATCCGACCATGAGCTTCGGCTCGCTTTTGATCTTGCAGCGCTATGCACGCATCGATCTCGGCGCTGCCATCGACCTCCCATGGCAACCCATTCACGACCGCACGCTGGCCGTGAACCAAGCTTTTGCGAATGCCGAACCGGATACCATTCCCCCTTTCGATAAAACCTGGCCGCATTGCGCCGCAGGCGAGATCCGCTACGGGCCCAATGAAACCGGCATCCTCCTTTACATCAAGGCTTCGCTGACCGGCGACGAGGATGACTACGTTCTCGACTATAAGCGCCGCCACCCTGAGTTTCCGCACGAGACGACCAGCGACCAATTCTTCGGGGAAGAGCAATTGGAAGCCTATCGGGCCTTGGGCTTTCACATCGCCAAGGGACTGCTGACGGGTGAGACGCCCTTTTCTGTCAATCTGCGTCCCAATGAGACGGAAAGCGAGGCTCGATCCCGGATCCTCAATTTGGCCCGCGAGGCGTTCCTTGGTTCCGACGCAAAAGTCCCGGCGCCCCGCAACAAAAAGGCGGCCTTCGCGCCGGCCTTCTAGCTAGAGGGGGATGCGCAAAAGTGTGAAGCGGTTTTGCGTTCGCCTCCTGCTCCAAATTACGAGAATCGATCACGTTTCATGATTTTGGATCGATTCGATCCAAAAATGATCGTGATCTAGGCTCCGGTTAAGCTAAGAAAATCATTTATGAGATCAATTTAAAGATGTGAGGTTGGGGATGCCTGTCTTCCGGCTCACGCCGCAGCGGCATGGGTTCGACAATGGCCTTCTCGATGCCACGCAGGCGCAGAGCGTGGAGGAGGCTGGTGCTCGGCGTCCGGCCACTCGTGAAGATGGCATAATGGCCTGCGCCCAAAGGCTCGTCGTCCATCCGGAAACCGAGCTGATCGTGTAGAATATGGCTTGTCTGCCGTGCAATAGCGGGCGCGGGATCCACAAAGTCCACCGGCCAGGGGGCCAACCGCTCGAAATGCGAGAGCAACAAAGGATAATGCGTGCAGGCGAGTACGATGCAATCCGTGCGCAACGTCCCGTCTTGCACGAAAGCCGGTTCGATTTCCCGCAAAATAGCCACATCCGAAACGTCGGCGCCTTGCATATAGGATTCGGCCAGCGAGGCAAGCACGCTTGAACCGGCAAGCGTCACGCCGCAATGAGCCGCATAAGTGCGGATCAACTCCCGCGTATAATCTCTGGCGACCGTGCCAGGCGTGGCCAATACGGAAATCAACCCCGAATGCGACCGACTCGCCGCCGGCTTGATCGCTGGAACCGTGCCGATGAAGGGAATATCCGGAAAACGAGCGCGAAGATGCGGGAGTGCAAGCGTCGAGGCCGTGTTGCAGGCAATCACGATCGCATCTGGGTGACAAAGCGCGACTAGCCTCTGCATCACCGCCAGGATCCGGGCGATGAGAACGGGCTCCGCCAAGCCGCCATATGGAAAAGCGGCATCGTCGGCCGCATATACCAAATGGGCTTGCGGCAAGAGGCGCGCCACCTCGCCATAAACCGTCAAGCCGCCGAGACCCGAATCGAAAATGAGGATGTCCGGCCGACGCGACGGTGCGGCCATTCCTCCAAGCTCAGCACTTTGGGCGTGAATTTTCATTGGGAACCGTACCCCGCTCCATCGGTTGTCCTGCCGCAGGAAGGAAGACTCGATCTCCGCCGGCCACGCTTGCGAGCATCGGTATTCACATTGATGCGGGATCAAGGCAGATTTTGGTTAATCGCCGGTTCAAAGCGTTTAGAAGCAAGGACTTTTTCCTACGCCAATGCCAGCTCGCCGTCACGTCGGTTTCAAATGCAAGCTGTCCAAGAAACCCTGGAAACCTTGGTTCCGGCCCGCCTCGATGCTCTGCCATGGGGACGCTTTCATACGTTGGCTGTCATCGCACTGGGCGTCACCTGGGTCATCGACGGTCTTGAAGTCACGCTTGCCGGATCGATTGCCGGCGCCCTTGAAGCAAGCCCGAGCCTGCATATGTCGTCGGCCGACATCGGGCTTGCCTCGAGCTTCTATCTATCAGGAGCGGTGATGGGTTCGCTCTATTTTGGCTGGCTGAGCGATCGGCTGGGCCGTCGGCCCCTGTTCTTCATCACCCTAGGACTTTATCTCCTGGCCAATGCCGCGACGGCCTTCTCTTGGGATGTGACGAGCTTTTGCGCCCTTCGGCTACTGTCCGGGGCGGGCATAGGGGGTGAATATAGCGCGATCAACTCCGCTATTCAGGAATTGATACCCGCCCGTTATCGTGGCTTTACCGATCTCGCGATCAACGGCTCCTTCTGGATGGGCGCGGCGCTTGGCGCGGGCGGATCAATCTTCATTCTCGACCCAGCCCATTTCGCTCCCGATACCGGCTGGCGTCTCGCTTTTTTCATTGGGGCCCTTATCGGGCTCATTATTTTTTTCTTACGCACGTGGGTCCCCGAAAGCCCGCGCTGGCTCGTCATCCACGGCAAGGAAACCGCGGCCGAGCAAATCGTCGCACGAATTGAAGCCGGCGTCCGTCAGCCGGGTCGCAATCGGCCAAAAGACCAGGCACTCGCACCGATGAAAATTCACCCGCGGTCCCATACACCGATGAAAGAAGTCGTTTCGACCCTCTTTGTTACTTTCCGCACAAGGACCCTTTTGGGCCTCACATTGATGGGCGCGCAAGCCTTCTTCTATAACGCGATCTTCTTTACCTACGCCCTCATCCTGACAAATTTCTATCAGGTGCCGCCCCATCATGCCGGCTGGTACATTTTGCCCTTTGCGGTCGGCAATATGCTTGGCCCCTTGGCGCTCGGTCCATTGTTTGATTCCATTGGTCGGAGGCCGATGATTACATTTACTTATGCGGCCTCCGGCCTGCTTCTGGCAGCAGCTGGTTTTCTGTTCGCGCATCGATGGATTGATGCCTTTGGGCAGACACTAGCCTGGAGCGTGATTTTTTTCTTTGCCTCGGCCGCCGCCGGTTCCGCCTATTTGACGGTGTCGGAGATTTTTCCCGTCGAAATCCGGGCGCTGGCAATTGCCTTCTTCTACGCGACGGGCACGGCGATCGGCGGCGTCGCAGCCCCCTATTTGTTCGGCGTGCTCATTGAGACCGGCTCCCGCGCCAGCGTCTTCGACGGCTATCTCCTCGGTGCTGGGCTCATGATCCTTGCTGCAGGTGCCGAATGGATCTGGGGTGTGCCTGCCGAACGCACACCGCTCGAATCGGTCGCAACCCCGCTTTCAGTGGTTCAACAACAAAGAGATCCGTGAAGTTTCCCGCTTCGCTGGTTTCCTTCCAAGACAGAAAATGCTTAAACTGTGCTCCTGGGTCAAGAAGAAGGCAAAAATCGAAAAGTTGAGATTTCGTTGATCTTCTTGCATCTAAGATCGTTTCGCCATTGGCTTGAGGCATCGCGCCACAAAGCCAAACGGAGACAGCAAAACGTCGGTTCCTTCATGCGCAAGATCGAGCCTATGGTCAAGCCATCGAGGCGCCGTATCCAACGGCTCGGGGGAGCGGGGTGTCGAAATGAGAAACACGCAGCCTCAAGAGACGAGCACGAATGGCGGGGGCCGGCCTTTCAACATCGCTGCCCAGCTGGCGGAGCGGGAGTCCGAGCGCTATGGCCTGCACACCCAGCACCTCAACGAGATGATGGTGCGGGTGCTGAAGACGCTTGGCTTCGACGTCGGTTTTCGCTCCGGCCGGGGGCAATATCTCTACGACCGCACGGGCGAGCGCTATCTCGATCTTCTCGCCGGCTGGGGTGTCTTCGCCATCGGCCGCAACCACCAACTTGTACGCGATGCCTTGAACCAGGTGTTGGCGAGCGATCTCGCCAATCTTGTGCAAATGGATGTGTCCTTGCTCGCCGGCCTCCTGGCCGAGCGCCTGCTCGGCTTCGTCCCCTTTCTCGATAAGGTCTTCTTCACTAATTCAGGGACTGAGACGGTCGAAGCGGCGATCAAATTCGCCCGCTGCGCGACGCGCCGTCCAGGCATCGTCTATTGCGATCACGCCTTTCATGGCTTGACCTACGGCGCCTTGTCGGCCAATGGCGATTCCGTCTTCCGCGATGGCTTCGGCCCGCTCCTGCCCGGCTTCGTCTCAATCCCATTCAATGATCTCGCCGCGCTTGAAAAAGCCCTGGCCTCACACGAGGTTGCGGCATTCATCGTCGAGCCGATCCAGGGCAAGGGCGTGAACATCCCAGATGATTTCTATCTGCACGGCGCAAAGGCGCTCTGCCGCAAATATGGGGCTCTGTTCATCGCCGATGAAATCCAAACAGGGCTTGGCCGGACTGGCCGCTTTCTCGCCGTCGAACATTGGGGCGTCGAGCCGGACATGGTCCTGTTGTCCAAAGCCCTGTCCGGCGGCCAGGTTCCGGTCGGCGCTCTTCTGACCCGCAAGGAGATTTTTGAAAAAGTGTTCAATCGCATGGATCGCGCCGTGATACATGGCTCGACCTTCGGCAAGAACGATCTCGCGATGGCGGCGGGCCTTGCAAGCCTGGAGGTCATCGAAAACGAAGGGCTCGTCGAGAGGGCGGCCCATTCGGGCGCGCGGCTTCTCAGGGCCTTCGAGGCCATGGCCGAGCGTTACGAGCTCGTCCATCAGGTGCGCGGCAAGGGCCTCATGATCGGGATCGAATTCGGCCCGCCGCGATCGCTTAAACTCAAGGCCGCCTGGTCACTGCTCGAAACCGTCTCGGCAGGGCTCTTCTGCCAGCTCATCACCATTCCCCTCTTCAAGGATCACAAAATCCTCGTGCAGGTCTCCGGCCATGCCAATCTCACCATCAAGCTTTTGCCGGCGCTGATCATCACGGAACAGGATTGCGAATGGATCGAGCAGGCTTTCGATGTGGTGATCGCCGAAAGCCATAAGGTGCCGGGCGCCGTCTGGCAGCTCAGCAAGACCTTGGCCGTTCACGCGATCAAGGCGAACGCGACGAAATGAGCCGGCGGGTAACGCCACCTCATCGTGTTGAGAAAAGAAATGGTCCAGGATTTCCAGCCATTTTTTCAATTCAACTTAAATGGAAAATGCTCTAGGGTTGTGACCTGATTATTGCGCCTTTTGATAACCGTCATTGCGAGCCAATCGGGCCGGCTTTGCCGGCCCGATTGGCTCGCAATGACGGAAATAATCAGGACCTCCCCCAAATCCCCATCCGGGTTTTTCGGCAGGCTGCGGGTCACGCTTCGCGCGGGGCGGACGCGGCGAGAGGAAGGGTGGCCGAGTGGTTTAAGGCAGCGGTCTTGAAAACCGCCGTGGGTGCAAGCCCACCGTGGGTTCGAATCCCACCCCTTCCGCCAAATAGCTTTGATTTTGTTTATATTTATTGCTTTTTTTGGTTTCGTTATACGTCTATACCCATAGTCTGTTCTGGTCCGCCGGCGCCCGTCAAAACCTTCCCATTTTTTTCCAAGCCGGTGCTTTTCATCGGGCGGCAGGTGTTCGATTGTCCGGTCATCATCCCGCAAGAGCCGCCCGTCAATCCGGCTAACTTTCGGCGCCCACCATGCCAGCGTGGCAAGGAAAGCGCTGGCGAAGAGCCCCGCGGCAATCGCCAGCGAGAGAAGCCAAATCATTGACGCGCTCTCAGCCGGCCGCTGAGGGGCCGGCCATCATGCGCGGGGCCGGCCCAAATGGGCACGAATTCGAGGACTATCATTTTGCGGCCTTAACTTTACGCTTGACCTTGGAAGCCGCAGCGTCGAGTTCATCGAAGAGAACGGCGGCGGCCCTGGCGTACTGCTCAGAAAGGCAAAGAAGGGCCAGGCGAAATGATACAGAGAACGGGTGGGCGTAAAGGAACGCCGGTAACTATTAGACTACCCAATGAAGATGTGTTGGCTAAACTAGGCAAGATCGCTCTTCTGAACGGTCATCTCGAAAACCAACTGAGAATGCTCGTTGGGATTTTTGCCTCCACTACAAAAATTGAGGCTCTTGATGCACCGCTTATCAGGGTTCTCGCGAGGTGAGAGTCCGTGTTAAAAAATTGTGCAAACAACACCTGGGAGAAGGACCCCACCTTGTGAAATTGGACGCGCTCCTTGAAAGGGCGCGTCAAGCATCTGCTTATCGAAACACTTTACTACATTCTGCATGGGGTACTGGGCTTGACGGTGATGTTGTCCGCCGCGATGAAACTCATGAATTTGTGGCAATCCCAACAATTAAGGAACTGGAGGAATTCATCGAAATAATCCAAAAATTGATCCTTGACATCGTCGACGCACAAAAAGCCGGTTTCATTCATGATGCAATGGCGAAACGGCGGGTGAAAGCGAAGGATGAGAAATGAAGCGCGTCGCTCTTGCCCTAACCCTCATTCTGGCTTCGATCGCACCTTGCGCCGCCGAATCCGACATCATCGGGCAGACCTCGGTCATCGATGGCGACGCAATTGTGATCCATGGCACGCATATCAGGCTTTGGGGGATCGATGCGCCGGATTCCTGGCAGACCTTCTTCGATAGCATGCTTTTGCCGCTCTCGTCGCGAGTGAGCTGCGGCTGCATTGCAAAATGAGCCTGAGTCTCACGGTGAACGGTTATGCGACAAACTGCCTCGCTGGCAGTGCTCGGCAATTTTTCTAGGTTACAAAGCCCTCGTGGTCAGAGGCATCGAACCGACCATTCGCCGGGACGAGCGGCGGGTGCAAGACAGCTTCCGGCCATGCACGTTTCCGTCCGAGTCCCATGGCACGATAGTATCCAAATATTGAGCGTCTGGGCGAATATCCTTTCCACTGTGCAGTCGTCGTCTGTGATAATCGCTCCCGATCGGTCTGATTTATCTAAATTTCACAGCGCATGAGAATGTTCAATTAAGCGTTTCCCAGTCATAAAGGGGCCGGAGGGGAGGCCTGATGACTTCAGATAATATTCCAGCAACCGGTGATTTCCTTATTGCTCGCGGCAAGTCATGGATCGTTGAAAGGGCTGAACGCACAGGCCCCGTTCAAACACTTCATCTCGTATCCTGCGAAGATGACTCTCAGGGTGAAGCACTCCAGCTTGCGCTTGCCGCGGAACTTCAAACCCAGGTCGTCGACCTCGACGACTGGTCGCCCTTGCTGACGACCGGCTTCGAAGGGCCACATCGCCTTGGCGCTTACTTTCGCACCACCGAATGGCGCACGGCCTCGGCCGCGGATCGAAAACTCTTCCAGGCGCCCTTTCGTGCAGGAATTCGCTTGGACTCCTACCAGCTTCTGCCGCTCGCAAAGGCGCTCGAACTACCGCGCGTCAACTTGCTGATTGCGGATGACGTGGGGCTCGGCAAGACCGTGGAAGCGGGCCTCATTGTGCGAGAACTTCTCTTGCGGCGCCGTATCGATTTTATCGTAGTGGCGGCTCCCGCATCGATGCTGCTTCAATGGCAAGACGAACTCGCTCAAAAATTCGGCCTCGACTTCACGATCGTGGATCGCGAACATCTCTTGGAGACACGGCGGACAAGGGGCTTTTCCGCCAATCCGTGGAGCGTTGGCTCGCGCTTCATCGTCTCGCACAGTGTGCTTGCCGATGATACATATATGAATGGCCTCCGCGATATACTTTCCGGGTTTCGTCCAGGCTCCATGCTCGTCCTCGATGAGGCGCATCATGCGGCCCCGGCATCGGGAACGACATGGGCAGTAGAGAGCCAATTGACCAAGGCCGTGCGAGAAATCGCGGCCCTCTTCGAACATCGCCTGTTCCTATCCGCCACACCGCACAACGGCCATTCTAATTCCTTCGCCACTTTGCTTGAAATCTTGGATCCGCAGCGTTTCACACGCGGTATCGACGTCGACGCAAAGGAATTGGAGCCGGTGATGGTCCGCCGGCTCAAAGAGGATCTACGCCACCTTGGCCATCCATTACCCGAACGTATCGTCGAGCCCATACGGATCAACGGCCTTCCTGTTGATGCCCCGGAACTGCGCCTCGCCGCACTGCTCGACGATTACCGCCAATCGTCTGAAGGCGGCGCAAGGGCGCGTTTTCTCTTTTCAAATCTTCAGCAGCGGCTGTTCTCGTCGATCGCGGCCTTTGACCGGACACTGAGAACGCATCGAAAGACATTGCTTCGCAAACAAGAGGCGCAACAGGCAGAGGATTCTCAGGACGCCATCGAACTCCTGCAAGACAATGACCTCATCGAATCGGCGACAGCCCAGGCCAAAGGCGAGCTCGGCGACCTCGAAGCCGCGATCGCCCATGTCGACCGGATGCTGTCGATCAGTAGCACGGTGCGTGATGCCTCAGATGCCCGTATAGACGCGATCCTGGATTGGATCGAAGCTGAAATGCTTGACCAATCCCACGCCTGGCGTGACCGCCGGCTCATTCTCTTCACGGAATGGGATGATACCCGTCGCTGGCTCGTCGAGCGGCTGAAAGAAGGCCTCCTTCAGCGTAGGCATGGCCGCGTCGATCTCGATGGGCGCATTCTCATCTTCACCGGCCAGACGAGCCTGGAGGAACGCGACCGGATCAAAATCGCCTTCAACGCGCCCTTTGACCAGGAGCCCGTCCGAATCCTCGTTTGCACAGACGCCGCGCGGGAGGGCCTCAATCTGCAGGCTCGCTGCCATGACCTCATCCATGTCGACCTGCCCTGGAACCCGTCGCGTCTTGAACAGCGCAACGGACGCATCGACCGTAAATTGCAACCATCCAAAACCGTCACTTGCCGGTATTTTATCTATGACCAGCGCGAAGAGGACCGCGTTCTGGACGCGCTCGTCCGAAAGACCGAGGTGATCCGGCGACAGCTCGGAGCCGCCGGTGAGGTACTCCGTATGCGCATGGAGAAAACCCTTACTCGGGAAGGCATAAGGCGCGGCGAGGCCGCCCGTTTGGCTGCCTCCATCGATGAGGCGACGTCAGACCGCGTCAGCGTCGCGGAACGAGAGATGGGAAACGAGGCCGGCCGGCGCATCGCCCATCTGAAGGAAGAGGAAGGGCGTCTCCAACGCGCTTTGGACCATGCGCGCCGTCGCGTGGGCGTCGAAGGCGCGGATATCCGACGCGTGGTCGAGGTCGCCTTGAAGGATATCGGGGCGGCTCTCGAGCCCGGACAGTCGAGTGTCGCTGAAGCGGTGCGGCTTAATCCTGACGCGGTGAGCTTCGCGAGGGATCCAAGCTGGGCCTCTCTCTTCGACGAACTCCGGCCGGGCCGCCCCGCCAATTCGAAGGAGCGGGCGAAATGGCGGCGCGCCACGCCTGTTCGTAGCCTCGTCTTCGAGCCGCCCCGCATCAGCGAGGGTGAGCCAGAGCCACAGGATGTCGTCCAGCTTCATCTGGAGCACCGCCTGGTCAAACGCCTGATTTCGCGCTTCGTGAGCCAGGGTTTCCGGGCATCGGTCGGCCGCGTCACGGCCATCATCGGTAAGAACTCCTCCCCGCGCGTCGTTCTCGTCGGACGGTTGTCGCTCTATGGCCCCGGTGCGCGGCGCCTGCACGAGGAGATCATCCCGATCACCGCCGCCTGGCGCGACACCGGACGCGAGCAAAAACCGCTCACGCCCTTCGTCAAAAGTGGCGAGGCCACAACGATCGAGCAACTCGACGAGGCCTTGCGCCATGGCCAATCTCCTGGCAGCGGTGTCATCGCACGACTTCAGCTGACTGTGGAGCGCGACATTGCGGATCTGCGTCCGCATCTTGAACTCCGCGCGGCGGAATCCGAAAAGGAGGCGATCCGGGAGCTGAGAGAAAACGGATGTCGCGAAGCGGATGCACTCGCCACCCTCTTGCAGCGGCAGATCGATAAGGTGCGGGAAGCCATGCGCAGCAAAGAGCCGCCGCCTCCACCGGCCCAGGGCGACCTCTTCGGCCCTTCAGCGGAAGACATCCAGAAACAGATCGAGCGGGAGATGCGCCAGTTCGAGGCCGACCGACGGTCCTGGGACGGCAAGCTCCTGCGGCTCCAGGCCGATCTCGCGGCGGAGCCCGAAAAAGTGCGAAAGAGCTATGAGGTCCAGGCGCGGCGATTGGAACCCGTCGCCTTCATCTATCTCTGGCCGGCCACGAACTGAGCGTGACCGATGACCTATCACACGCCTCAGGATGAAACGGCGGCATGGCTGAACTACCTACAGCCGGAAGGGCTGGTGGTGGGCGCGAATGTCTTGCGAGAGCGCGGGCTTTCGCCCATTCGCCAGACGCCGCTCGACACGACGGAGACGGCTCAGGCGCTTGGCCTCGACCCGGAGGCGCGGCGTGAGGACGATCGGCTATTTGAGCTTCACGATGCTTGGCGATTCTTCGAGGCGGTGCTGGGTTGGCCTGCAAGGCTCGTCGCCGGGAGTCCGGGCGGGCCCGCAGTCCCAACAGAGCTGACAGTCACGGTTCCCGAGCATGAAACGCTGCTCTCGCCGGATATGGCGATCCTCTGGAACGGAGATGCGCCGGAGGGCGTCCCCGTCCAGGCTCTCGTCGTGCTCCAGCCGTCGCTCGATCCGGACGGCCGTAACCAATTTCCAGCCGGAGAGTGGGAAGCAAGCCCGCACCAGCGGCTGGAGCGGCTGTTGCGGGAAACCAACATAGGCGTCGGCCTGCTCATTGCCCGCAACACACTTCGGCTGATCTATGCGCCGCGCGGCGAAACGGCCGGCTGGTTCTCCTGGCCGCTTGCAGCGCTCGGCCGGGTGGAAGGCCGCCCGATGCTGGCCGGCCTGAAACTTTGCCTCGTCCGCAATGCCTTCTTCACCGGCGCACCTGAGACGCGACTGCGGGCGCTGCTGGAAGCCTCGCGCGCGGCGCAAAATGAAGTTTCAGAAAAACTGTCGGGTCAGGTTCTCGGTGCCCTCTATGAGCTGCTGCGCGGGTTTCATCGGGCGGCGCCGAAGGGGATCGAAGAGATCGCTGAAGGCGCTCCGCGTCATCTTTACGAGGGTCTGCTTACCTGTCTGATGCGCCTTGTGTTCCTCCTCTATGCCGAGGATCGCGACCTGCTGCCCTCCGCCTCCGATCCGGCGCTGAAGCAGCTCTGGGAGAAAGGCTATTCAGTCAAGACACTCTATGCGCGTCTCCTGACCGACGAAGCGCTCAATCCCGACACGATGGACGAGCGGCGCGGCGGCTGGGGGCAGCTCCTCGCAGTTTTCCGGCTCATCCACCAGGGTTATCCCGGCTGGGTCACGGGGCGCGGCGGCAAGCTCTTCGATCCCGAGGGTTTCCCCTTTTTGGAGGGCCGCGAAAAGGGGAGCACCGGGCAGGACGCGACCATCCTGCCCGTGTCCGATGGCTGCATCCTGCGTATCCTGCATGGATTGATGACAATCGAAGGCCGCGGCCTGTCGGGCGAGAAGATTCGCGAGCGCCTCTCCTATCGCGCGCTCGATGTGGAATCGATCGGCTCGGTCTATGAGACCGTAATGGGCTTCACCGCCGCCCGCGCCGGCGAGAGCATGATCGCCCTGCGCGATGAGAAGAAGCTGCCGAACTTCGTTGGCCTCGATAGCCTGCTCGGGCAAAAGCCGGGCGACCGGCAGAAATGGCTCAAGGAAAGGTTGATCAAGCTCTCACCGAAACAGGCGAAGGCCGTGAAGGAGGCGGGCGATGTTCCCGCACTCATCGAAGCTTTTGGCAGCCTGGTCGATGAGCGCGCCTCGCCAAAGGCAACGCCGATCGGGCCGGGCGCGCCTTATCTCCAGCCGACGGAG
>DATJTB010000184.1:0-15867 GCA_035503795.1 Methylocella sp. | reverse complement strand
ACCCCACCAACTAGCTAATCAGACGCGGGCCAATCCCTCGGCGATAAATCTTTCTCCTTGCGGACGTATCCGGTATTAGCACAAGTTTCCCTGAGTTATTCCGAACCGAAGGGTATGTTCCCACGCGTTACTCACCCGTCTGCCACTCCGTATTGCTACGGCGTTCGACTTGCATGTGTTAGGCCTGCCGCCAGCGTTCGTTCTGAGCCAGGATCAAACTCTCAAGTTGAATGAGAATTTGTGACTGGCTGGTCACTTTGCTTAGCACTCTTTGACGAGTCCCAAGTTCAGCCTCGCGCAAAGCTTGCGCCCGCAAACGAGACGAACTTAGATTTAGCTTAACGTGACCGCCAGAGACTCTCATCGATCGCGCTACTGATGAGCGCAACCCGCAAGAACTCCGCCGTCCACGTTTCTCTTTCTTCCGATTTAATTGTCAAACAGCAAAAGATTCATTCCGCCCAACGAACCAGCTGGCTCTTCAGCGGTTTGCAGAGCCATTGCTCAGCTAGAGACCGAAACTCTCTCCCCCGGTTTGTACAACCAGGTGGTTTGATGCCCGAGAAACTCGAGAGAAAGGTCCAGCACTCGCCGCTCAAGGCCGCGCTGCAGTCGATCTCCGGCTTATAGGGCGAGCCTGCTCTTCCTGTCAACCCGACTTTTCAAAAAACTTCCAAATGGCACTTCGTCCCTCCCAGGCTCCCCGACAGGCCCCTATCCCTGGCCCCACGTCGCGAGAGGGATTGCAGTCCCAGAAAATGCGTCAGCCTCCTTAGGTAATCGCCAATCTTGCAAAGACAAGAGGCGCCCTGACTTGCTGAAGATGATTTCGGTGCTTTCCGTCCAAAGCGAGACCGTGCCACTCGATCCAGCGTCGTTAGGCGTTGTTCTCAAAATTCGTTTTCACCTGAAGCTTGATGATTTCACGGAGCCTAGAGCGGGATGAGCAAAAGCGTGAAGCGTTTTGCGCTCGCCTCATCAGTGACGAGAATCGATCACGATGATTTTGGATCGTTTCGATCCAAAATCTAAGCGGACAAACAGGTCGCCAAAAGACCGCAATGCGCAGCCCCATTGCAAGGTGAGAACAGGCTCCATGCGATACGTATCGCACAGCGATTGGGCCTGAATTCATCCTGGTCACCGCGCTCGCTAATCTCGCCCGCGGATATCGCGGCGCGATCGTTGCGGTTACGGTCGGACTCACCAAAACACCCTGTTCAAGAAGCCATGATCGGCGCCCAGTCCCGACGAGCGGAATATCTTTGAGCCAATGCAAACAGTGTCTGGGAGCAGCAGCAACCCCAACGGTAGGCGAGGGCTCGAGGCTTGTTCAAGGACGGATAGGCCCGAAAGATCACGGTCTTGTTGTACTCCTGTCGTACAGCCGTCATCCCTGACTGATATTTAATCCTTTGCATCCAGCGTGCTGCGTCACCTAATTTCTGGCGGATCATCGCTCAACATCTGAGATGATTTTTGACCGTCGAGATCGCGGGGCGTTATCTCGCTGACAACTATAACTCAATCACAATCTGAGGGAGAGGCGGACGATGGCGATAGTAGGCACTTCTGGAGATACAACAATCCAAGTCACCGAAGGAAGCGGCGCGAGCTTGGTTATCCTGATTGCCCTTCTCATTCTTTTCGGAGGCGCGTTCTATTTCACCGGCCGTTTATACGGCAAGACAGGCGCCTATGCCGTCCTGGCTGGGTTCATACTCGTCATAGGCGGGTTGTATTTTCTCGGCGGCCTGAGCTTCGGTTGATTCGGAATCATTCGGCGTGGCGCACACCGCGCCACGCCCAAATTCTTATTCAAGGCTGTGCTTCATTTGTAGCGTTCAGCTTAGTTGTAAGCTCCATTTATTTGTAACAAAATTGATTTAATTTAGCTATAACCGAGTAATGCCTAAATATAACTAAATATAATTAGCAAATCTTTAAAACAAACCACCTTCCAGGCAAATTTCCTCGCTCGGATCGCTATGAACCAAGCCGATAAAGTTTCGGATTCTACTCCCAGTCCTGCCCAAAAACTGCCATTGCCTTTGTGAAAATGGGTCAACAAGAAATTGTTACTTGTGCTGAGTTTTTATGAAGGACCAATGAATTTCTTATGTCAAGAACCTTCCCGGAATGGATCTTAGGTGATAAGTTACAGGCAGTCTCGGTTCAATGAGACATGCGCCTTGGGCTTTTCCAGCTCGGGGCGGCGGTTTGTACTTCCCTGCTGCGCAGCAACGCGAAGATGCGGCCGCCGTATCGAACGCTTAAGATCAAAATGGGAGGTGTACGATGGCTACTGAAATCGTAAAGCAGATTGGCACTGGGGCGATTGACCGTGTCGAAGGCTCAGGCGCGAGCTTGGTAATTCTGATCGCTCTGATCATTCTCTTCGGTGGCGCGTATTATTTTACTGGCCGCTTATACGGCAAGACAGGCTCCTATGCCGTTCTAGCTGGGTTTATACTCGTCGTCGCAGGCCTGTATTTTACAGGCGGCATAAACTTCTGAGCTTGAAACATTGCGTGGCGCGCACAGCGTGCCACGCAAAATCATTTTCATGGGGCCGTCACGGCAGCTTCAATTTCAGCGATCGTGTGATGGGTCAGATCCTTCGGGATCTCGGCGAGAATTTTCGAGGTGACGTCCGCGGAAAGCGCCTCACGCAACTCACCTAGAATTTTCGGTGGAGCGACAATGACGATTTGAGGAAATTCTTTTGCCTGTGCTGAGTTGTTGATACGCTCCGCAATCGTCAAAACAAATCGTTCCTTTTCGATCTCATGCCAATCCGTCTCAGCCATCGAGCTGCGGATGTCGCCTTGGCTTGAAAATGCCCGGCCTGGTGCGTCACTGCCCTGATCATGGGTCAGTGGAGTCCTGTGTGTTTCGACCGACAGGCGCCGCAAATTGGGATAGAGTTCATCCCCTTCATTAAACAAGAACAAAGCCTTCTGACCATCTCCGACGAAAACCCACGCGCCATGCGCCAATTTCTGATGTGCCATTGGAGCCTCTCCAGTTCGTTGGCATCTTCATTGGCATCCGCCAGAAGACCAGGATAATGTGGATAGAAGACCAGGGTGATGGATGGATATGATCCAAATCATCTCCATCGTTTTTTTGGTAGCCAGCGCTAGCTAGAGCGGGATGAGCAAGAGTGTGAAGCGGTTTTGCGCTCGCATCCCGCTGTAAAGTTACGAGAATCGATCACGTTTCATGATTTTGCATCGATTCGATCCAAAATCGTCGTGATCTAGTTAGGCTTATAAAGCCGAGAGCGGCAGGCCTCAGTCGCGCAACGTCCGTTCCAAGTTCTGCGCTCCCTCAAATGCCTTGATCTGGGCGGCGTCAATATGCGCGGAAGTCAAATCAGCACCTGCGAAATTGGTGTGCTCCAGGATCGCGCCACGAAAATCCGCGCCAGCGGCTTCCGCGTCGACCAGGGAGGCTTCTCGCATATTGGCGCCCTGGAATTTCGCAAATTGCAGATCGGTCAAAGCAAGATTGGCTCTCTCAAAATCTGCGCCCTCGGCAGACACGGAGGCCAAAATACCGCGCATGAGGCCCATCGATTGATTCTTCATGTCGGCGGCGAAATCGGCCGCCCTGAACCTCGCGTGGCGCAGACTGGCGCGGCTCAGATCGGCTGTGATTCGTGAGTCGGATAGATCGGCATCGTCGAATTTAGCCCCCTGCATCTGGCTGCCGAAGAGATGCGCTTTTTTCAAGCTCGCCTTGGAAAAATCGGTGGCCATCGCCCAGGCCTGATCAAGGATGGCCCCATCAAGTCGTGCCCCGCTCAAATTGGCCCGATTGATCCTGGCGGCGCGGAAATTCGCATTGGAAAAATCCAGTCCGGAAAGATCAAGCCCATTTAAGCTTCGGCCTGAGAAATCCGCCCCGCCCGGCTCCGCCACCAATTTTGCCTCGACATCCATCCGGGTCATCTCTGCGGTTGAAAACCGTTCACTCGTCAGGTCGAGGTTGCGCATCATATCTTGCGCGCCGACCGGCTGCCCTTGAAGCCAGAACATGACAGCAATGACCCCGTATCTCACAAAGTTTTGCATGACCTCCCCTTCTTTTTTTGATCGATCATCCGGCCCTCGGCGCCAAACCAGCCGCCTAATCCCCATATAAGTTGTACATTAAGCATATCACATTAGAAGTTCTGCACATGGAGGCTTGTTTGATCGCTCGCAACTTGATCATCCACTTTTTACCATCCCGTTCTTGATCTCGTTTCACAATTCGCGACTTCGGATCAGCTTTCAAATGGTGCTGATGAGATGACGTCAGATCATAGTCCAATTCTTCCACCATCGCTACTGACCGGCAAGCGGGCGTGCATGCGGATCGAGCATGACCTGCTCGGCGAAGCGGAGGTTCGTGCAGATGTCTACTGGGGCATTCACACGCTGCGGGCGATCGAGAACTTTCCTATTACCGGTGAGCGAATCGGCGATTTTCCCGAACTGATTCGGGCGCTCGCCTTGGTCAAGCAGGCGGCGGCGCGCGCCAATCGAAGGCTCAAGCAATTGGCGCCTGCAAAGGCCGAAGCGATCGAAGAGGCCTGCACGCTGATTGCCCGCGACAATCTCCATCTCGACCAATTCGTCGTCGATGCGGTGCAAGGTGGAGCCGGCACATCGACCAATATGAACATCAATGAAGTGATCGCCAACATCGGGCTCGAGTTTCTTGGGCACAGGCGGGGCGAGTACCAGTTCTTGCACCCGATCGACGACGTCAACATGTCTCAATCGACCAATGACGCCTATTCGACCGCCCTGCGGCTTTCCATGATCTTTGCAACAGCGCCTCTCGTTCGCGCGATGCAAGAATTAGCCTTCGCTTTCAAGACCAAAGCGGTGGAATTCGCCGATGTGCTCAAGATCGGCCGCACGGAAATGCAGGATGCGGTGCCGATGACACTTGGCCAGGAGTTCGAAGCCTTTCATGCAACGGTAAAGGAGGACATCGACCGCTTGCAGCATGCGACGCGGCTCTTTTGCGAGGTCAATCTCGGAGCGACCGCGATCGGTACCGGCATCACGACCCATCCGCTCTATGCCTCGCTAGCCGTGGAGGAGCTCGCGCGTCTCGCAGGCCAGCCGATTGTGCTTGCTGCCGACCTCATCGAAGCCACCTCCGACATGGGGGCCTTCGTTCTCTTTTCGAGTATGTTGAAGCGAATCGCGGTGAAGCTTTCGAAGATTTGCAATGATCTGCGCTTGCTATCCTCCGGGCCGCGTGCCGGCTTTGGGGAAATCCTCTTGCCACCGGTGCAAGCCGGCTCCTCTATCATGCCCGGCAAGGTCAATCCGGTGATCCCCGAGGTCGTCAATGAGGTTGCCTATCTTGTCATAGGCCAGGATCTCACCGTTACGCTCTGCGCCGAGGCCGGTCAGCTCCAGCTCAATGCCTTCGAGCCGATGATCAGTTTTTGCATTCTGAAATCGATCCGTATGTTGACGAATGCCATTGACACCTTGGCGCGGCGCTGCGTCAACGGCATAAAGGCCGATCCACAGCACTGTCTCGATCTCGTGGAAAATGCGATCAGCCTCGTGACGGCACTTGGTCCAGTCCTCGGCCATGAGACCTGTGCGCGCATCGCCAAGCGGGCGCTCGATGAAAACCGTCCCCTGCGCGACCTCATTGTCGAGGAGGGCTTATTGTCGAAACATGAGCTCGCCGAACTGCTGCGCCCCGAGCGTCTGACAAAACCGTCGCGCTTCGCTCCGAACCATCCGCCTGAAGGATAGCGTTCTTATTGAAACGCGGCGGCTGATTTTCTTTCGACTTTGATGTCGATCCGCCGGCAGTCCTCGGATGTCAGGCGCGCATCGGCGAAGAATACTCGCTTGGTGAAGGGATAGAAGAAGAAATACTGACGTGACATCGTCATTGAGTCTTGACGCACGTGTCCATGACGAAGAATCGGCCAAAGAACCGGTGCACATCAGGCACGATAATCGACCTTCTCTAGCCGCTATCGCGTCCAGCGAGGGTAAAAGACGAGCCCCCAATCGAGCCCCTATCGCGAGTGACATTGATCGGCGTCTTGTAAGATTCGTCAGGACAGGCTGCGCAGATCACCATCGCGGCTTGAGAGTCTTGCCTCCAGCTTTTTTTCCTCACGCCGGACGATGAGGGAAAAGGCGATGACGCCAATGATGACGCCGATGAGCGCCGCAATCCCGAGCGGACCGCTGACCCGACGCAGCCAATCGCCAAAGCGATAGGCGCCGATACCGTAAAAGAGCGCCCATGTCAGGCCGCCCGTAGCATTGAAGAACAGAAATTGCGGCCAACGGTAGCGATTGACCCCAGCGAGCAGCGCCGCGAAGATCCTCAGAAAAGCAATGAAACGGCCAAAGTAGACGATTTTGGCGCCATGCTGCTGAAAGAGATACTCACCAATCCTCAACCGGCTCTCGGACAAATGGACGAATTTGCCATAGCGCAAAAGATATTTTGTTCCCCAGGTGCGGCCGCACCAAAAGCCGAGATTGTCGCCCAGAATGGCGCCCGCCACAGCGAAGGCAATGACGAGCGTAATATCCAGATCACCGGTCGCCCCGGCATAACCTGCAGCGAGGACCAGAACGGTTTCACCCGGCAGTGGAATGCCAGCACTTTCCAGCATGATGATCAGAAAAACGACCCAGTAGCCATGTGTTACGACAAGGGGTTGAATTTGGGCAAGAAACACGAAAACTCCCCTTGCTCTTATGGGGCCGCGAGAAATCAGGCCCTTTCCTTGTTCTTAGCCTTTCCGATACGCAATTGGCCATCGCAAGGCAAGCAAGCCAAAAGCTTTAAAATGGCTGCAACTTCATGAGAAGTGTGATGATTGTCCTCGTGCCTGAATCCAGACGCAAATCACGAAAATTTGGGACTGATCCGTCGAAGATCATCGCGGTTGAGCGAGGCACGTTAAGATTACGCTCCGCCCTCGATTACCACATTCTGCCAGCCATGATAACTGCACGATTTTCCCATGTATGACCGTGTTCTAGTCGCATCTTTGCCGATATCGCAATGAATAATCCAACATCCGAGGAAGTCGATATAAGCAACGGCAAAGAAGCTGCATTGAAAATAAGCAGGAACAAATTTAGCCGTAATTCGTTTATGGCTATGGTTTGGTCGGATGATGGTGGTTTCACCCATGATAAACCTCGAACTTCTGTATAAATCTGTCACGATTGACCGAAACAGGGCAGAAGGTAGACTGGTTATCGTCTCAAACCGTGTCCCTGCCGCTGCTTCTCCTGCAGCCGGCGGCTTGGTCGTGGCGCTTGAAGCGGCGCTCAGGAAAAAGGGCGGGCTTTGGTTCGGCTGGTCGGGCCGGACCAGCGAGCGCGAGGGGCCAGCCGTCAAGTATGGGGGCGAAGGCCTCTTGAGCTATGCGGTTTGCGACCTGCCGCGCCGCGACATCGAAGACTATTATTATGGTTTTGCCAATCAGGCGCTTTGGCCTATTTGCCATTACCGCCTCGATCTCGCCAATCTGTCGGAAAATTATGTCACCGCCTATTTCCGGGTGAATGAGCAATTTGCCCGCAAGCTCCACCCGCTTCTCACCCTCGGGGATCGAATCTGGGTGCATGATTATCACCTCATTCCCTTGGCCCGCTTTCTGCGCCAGCTCGGATGCACCAACCGGATCGGCTTTTTCCTGCACATCCCTTGGCCGGGACCCGACGTCGCAAAGGCCCTGCCCTCCTATCAGCGGCTTTTGCGGAGTTTCGGCGCCTATGACCTCATCGGCTTTCAGACCGAGGCCGACGCCGATAATTTCCGCGATTGCCTCGTCGCCGCCAATGCCGGCCGCTCAGGCCACGGCAACCGGTGCGAAATCGATGGCCGCGTGACGCAAGTCGACACCTTTCCGATCGGCATCGATACGGAGGCTTTCGCGCGGGCCGCGCAAGCAGCTGACAAGAATGCCACGGTCAAGCGCATGCTGGCAAGCCTTGATGGCCGGCCCCTGCTGATCGGGGTCGACCGTCTCGATTATTCCAAGGGCCTGCGGCAACGGCTCGAAGCCTTCGGGACGTTTCTCGACTGCACACCGGAGGCGGCGCGCGCCCACGTGACCTTTCTGCAGATCACACCGAAATCGCGTTCGGAAGTGCCTGAATATGCACAAATGCAACGCGAGCTGGCCGAGGAGGCGGGCCGCATCAACGGCAAGTATGGCGATGTCGACTGGACGCCTTTGCGCTACCTCAACAAGACGCTCGGTCATTCGACGCTAGCCGGCCTCTATCGCCTGTCGTGCATCGGCCTTGTCACGCCCTTGCGGGACGGCATGAATCTCGTCGCCAAGGAATATGTCGCAGCGCAGGCACCGGATAATCCGGGCGCCCTGGTCCTCTCGCAATTCGCCGGCGCGGCCGAGGAGCTCGACAGCGCGCTCATCGTCAATCCCTATGATATCGAAGGAACGGCGGCGGCAATCGCGCAGGCCTTCTTCATGCCGCTCATCGAAAGAAAGGAACGCTACCGGGCGATGATGGCAGCGCTCCGCGCCAACAGCGTCCATGATTGGGCCGCCCGTTTCCTGCAGTCTCTCACGCACCTGCCGGGCCCGGCAGATGGTGAGAAGGACATTCCCGATGATCCCCCGTCAGGGGAGGCCATGCGCTTGAACTTCGACGGCCAGACTCGCGATCCTGATTGGGTCGAAGAGCGTTTCCCGCGCAAGAAAAAATCCGGTCAGGAACGACCGATGACGCGACATCGCCTGGTGTAGCCTCCCGGAGGACATCGCCGATCAGGACGTCCTTCGGCTTGCTCGGCAAAGAGATTTGGCCCTTTGCCGAGGAAGGCTGACAGAGCTTGTCTTTGGCTTGTCCTTACACGGCTGCGGGAGATCTCGGCAAAGATAACTTGGCAAATCAACTCCCTGTTCATAATTTGGCTCCGTCCGCCGCGATCATTTTCCGGCCCTTGCAAGGGGGACGCCCATGCCACAAGCCTATCTGCAATCCTTCCTCGGCGGCAGCTTGATCGGTCTGGCGAGCGCGCTTTACCTGCTGCTCGACGGCCGGATCGCGGGGATCAGCGGCATCCTCAGCGAGGGTTTGCAAACCCAAGGCAATGGTCAACCGCGCAACCTCTTTTTTTTATTGGGGCTTATTTTTGGCCCGATTCTCTATCGACTCGGCTTCGGTGCATGGCCTTCGATCCATTTCGAAACCGGACTTTGGGGCTTGGCGCTGGCCGGTTTTCTCGTCGGCTTCGGGACAAGACTTGGGTCCGGATGCACGAGCGGCCATGGCGTGTGCGGCCTGGCGCGATTTTCCCCACGATCCATGGCTGCGGTTCTTACCTTTCTGATTACCGGTATCATCACGGTCGCCGTTTTGAAGCGCTAAGCGAGAAGCCTCTCATGACAAAGGATCGATCACAAAATTTCGCAGCGCTTGCGGCGGGCGTGCTTTTTGGTTTCGGTCTCTCTCTTTCCGGCATGCTCGACCCGGCACGGGTGCGCGGCTTTCTCGACATCTTCGGGCGTTTTGATCCAAGCCTTGCCTTTGTTCTCGCCGGCGCCGTTTTGATGTCGCATATCGGTTATGTTGTCTCGCGGCGCCTCCGGCACCCTCTCTTCGAAGAAACCTATCATCTCCCGAAGAAACGAAAGATCGATTGGCCTCTTCTTACAGGAGCCGCCATCTTCGGCGCCGGCTGGGGTATCGGCGGGATTTGTCCTGGCCCCGCCCTCGCGGGCCTCGCCTTGGGGATCCTACCGTTTTATGTTTTCACCGGCGCCATGGTTACCGGAGTTCTCCTCCACGACCATTGGCCGAAACATCTCTTGCCGACCCTCAAACGCAAACCGACTTCGGAGGGCTCGGCTGCGGAAAGCTTGTCGAGATGACAGACCAGTCTTGAACGTTTAATCTTGCGGGCCTGTAGAAAATGTTCAGGCTAAGGGCATGGCAGCTGGTATCGAGACCGAACTCAAATTTGTCTTCACACGAGAGTATGAGGCCAATATTGAGGCCTTGATCGCGGCCGTTCCCCATGCCCGCCCGCCGGTCCGTCAGCATTTGGCCGCTGTCTATTATGATACGCCGGAAGGCGAGCTGTGGAAGCACGGCTTGGTTTTGCGCGTCCGTTCAGCAGGCGACAGCCATATCCAAACTCTCAAGCGGCGCCGTGTTTCCGATGTCCAGCGCGAGGAGTGGGAAACCGAAACGGGCCGTGCCGAGCTTGATCTCGATCTCCTACTCGATACACCACTCGCTTCTCTTCTGGAGAGGCGCTCCATCCGTCAGTCCTTGCAGCCGGCATTCGAAGTCAATGTCGATCGCACCTCCCATTGGCTCGAAGCCGGCGCAGGATTGATCGAAGCGTCGATCGACCGCGGCGAAATCCTCGCGAAGGGCAAGAAACTGGTTTTGCGCGAGCTTGAGCTCGAATTGAAGAAGGGTGGTTTGCAGGATTCGTTCGGGCTCGCGAGGGCGCTCATCTCACAGGCCCCTCTCCATTCCTGCGTCATCAGCAAAGCCGAGCAAGGCCACTGGCTAGCCGCCGGAACTTACGGCCAGGCCGTGAAAAGTTCGAAACCCTGCTTATCCAAGCGGATGACAAGCCGACAGGCGTTCCAGGCGATCGGCCTCGCCTGCCTGCATGACCTCCATCTCAACATCCTTGCGCTCGAAGCACCCGACAACGCCGAGGCCATTCATCAGGCGCGCATTGCCTTAAGGCGGTTGCGCGCTGCCATGGCGCTTTTCAAGCCGATTATCCTTGACCCCTCCTTTTCCAAGCTTGATGGCGAATTGAAGTGGCTCGCGCGAATGTTCGGCGCGGCACGCGACATGGATGTTTTGGCCGCCGGTCTGGCGCAAATGCCCGGCTTCACGGATCTCCATGGGTCGTCGCTTGATCCGGTCGCCCTTTGCGAAGCAAAGGGTCAAGCCGCTCGCCAAGCTGCCATCAAGGCCTTGCGAAGCGAGCGCGGCCGCATGGCTTTGCTCGAATTGCTGCAGTGGCTTGAGGCGCTCGAAGGCCAACCCCAGCTTCCTGGCGCTTTCGAGCCGCTCCCAGCCTATGCCCGAAGCCGTCTCAAAAAGCGGCTGAGAAACCTCGTCAAGAGCGCCACCCGGCTGGCGGATCTCGGACAAAAATCTCAGCACAAGATCCGGATCAAAGCGAAGGAACTGCGCTATATGGCGGAATTCTTCAGCCGCGTCCCGGGGGTTGCACGAGATCAGAAAAGCCTGAGAAGACTGGTCAAGTTTTGCGAAAAGATTCAAGGTGGTCTTGGCCAGCTGCGCGATCGCCAAGTCATGGATGAATTTCTGGACAGTTTGGCTGCTTCGAAAAACCTGGCCAAACTCGGCGCTGGAAGCGTCATCTTTTTCCCCGCGCAAAGTTCAGCGTCGACGCAGGCCCTGGCACCCGCAAGAGAAAGCGGCAAGGCATTGTCGAAGCTCCGCAAGCATGCCGGGAAAAAAGCCCGGGCCGACAAGGATCGTGAGAAGAGCTTGGATGCGGCCTTGCGCAGCTATGCCCGCCTGGCAGCCCTTGATGTCTTCTAGAGCGGGATGCGAAAAAGTGGGTACCGGGTTTTTCGCTGAAATCCCGCGTCTCAAGTCTTTAGAATCGATCGCGTTTCATGATTTTGGGCTATCAAGTCCTCAGCCCATCATTTGAATGAGGTCGCGGACAATCGGATAGACCTCATGGTTGAAGCGGCGTCCGCTGAAAACGCCGTAATGGCCGACCCCGGTCTGCATCCGATGCAATTTCATATAGGGACGTAAGCCCGAGCACAGTTCTTGCGCTGCCAGTGTCTGCCCCAGTCCGCAAATATCGTCGCGTTCCCCTTCAACGGTCAAAATCGCCGTCCGCTTTATCGCGCGAGGCTCAATCCGCTGCCCGAGCAGCTCGAGCTTTCCAAGCGGAAGATGATGCTCCTGAAAGACCTTCCTGATCGTTTCGAGATAGAATTCCGCCGGCAAATCCATGATCGCGAAATATTCTTCGTAAAACTCACGCAACGTCTCAAACTTTGCTAGATTGTGGATGGCGCGCGCCTCGGCCATGTCGTCAAAAGCGCGCAGATGGCGCTCCAAATTCATGTTCAGGAACGCCGCGAGCTGCAGAAACCCAGGATAGACCCGGCGTTGCGCACCTCGAAAATGAAGCGGCACATCGAAGACAAGTTTTTCCTCGAACCATTCGATTGGCTGATCGAGTGCCAGCAGATTGACCTTGGTCGGATTGATCCGCGTGTCGATCGGCCCGGCCATCAAGGTCATGCTGCGAGGTTGCGCTTGATCTCCTTCCTGCGCCATGATCGAGGCGGCCGCGAGGACCGGCACACAAGGCTGGCAAACCGCCATCACATGCGAGCCGGGTCCGAGAATTTGCAGGAACTCGATGACCTGGCGGGTGAAATCTCCGAGATCGAACCGCCCCACGCTGAGCGGCACATCGCGGATATTGTGCCAGTCCGTAATATAGACATCATGCTCGGCGAGCATGGTCTTGACGGTGGCACGTAGAAGAGTCGCGAAATGTCCCGACATCGGCGCCACGAGCAGTACCCGCGGCTGCGTTGCCACAAGATCCTTCTTGAAATGCAGCAGGGTTGCGAAAGGCGTGCGATGAATCGCTTCTTCCGTCACCCCGCAAGGGGTATCGTCGATCATCACACTGTCAATGCCGAAGGGCGGGCGCTCATGGGTCAGCGCTAGATCGGCGAAGGTTTCCAAAACGCCGGCCAGCCTGCGGACCGTCCAATCCGGCGCGGCTGGCCAAGGCAGGCGCAGGAACCGCCCCGCTGCGGCAACCATGGGACGGATGATGTCAAGCGCGTTCGCCTGCACACTATAGGCTTGATAAATCACGCACGTTCAACCACAATCAGAGCGTCGTGAACCGCGCGGTCATCGCGAGGAACCGAGCGCCGAATCCATCCCCGCCGCCGCTGAAGCAGTGCCCTTTAATCGCTTCGAGGAGACCGGGATCGAGCGGCGGAGCCGGACCCATTGGCTCGCTATGAAGGTTAGGCTACAGGAACAGGCCTTGCGGCTCAAGCCGGTCAACTCCTGAAATTTGAAAGGGCAGGCTGTGGGCGACGCCACACTCACCATCAGCAGCAAGAATTATTCCTCCTGGTCCTTGCGCGGCTGGCTGATGACCAAATTCTCCGGCCTACCCTTCGCTGAACATATCGTCTCGCCGGAGGATCCGGCGGTGCGGGACGAGCTTTTGCTTCTTTCTCCCTCCTTTCTCGTGCCGTGCCTTGCCCACAATGACATTCGTATTTGGGATACGCTGGCAATCGGTGAATATTTGAACGAGATTCGGCCTGAGGCCCATCTGCTACCGAAAGAGCTTGGCAAAAGGACGCACTGCCGCTCGATTTGTGGAGAGATGCATTCCGGCTTCGCCGCACTGCGCTCCGCTCTCCCGATGAATTTGCAAGGTGATTTTCCAAATTTCAAGGTCTGGAAACGAGCGCAGGACGATATCGATCGCGTCACGGCGATCTGGCGGGAGTGTCTTGACCTTTACGGCGGGCCCTACCTCCTTGGCGAACGCTCATTGGCCGATGCGATGTATGCGCCAGTCGTCACCCGCTTCACCACTTATCATGTCGCGTTGGATCCCCAATGCGTGGCCTATGCGCGTGAAATTCTGGCCTTGCCTGAAATGACCGAATGGATCGAGGCCGCAAGGCAGGAGCCCGGCCAGCTCGAGGAACTCGAAGTCGAATTCTAGAGCATCGGCCCCAAAAGTGGGAACGATTTGGGGCCGATGCTCAGACAAATGTCAGAGCGGGTGCGAAGATGAGTCAAGGAATGGTCCCCGCCCGGCGACAGGAAGACTATGCTCTCGTTGCGGGCTCGCGCGGGCCACGCCGCGATTTCCGAATCACGGTCGGGCTACGAGAGGGCTGGGATGCGGAAGGCCGGATTTACGATATTTCAGAGGCAGTGCGCACGGCGCATGCCTGGATGCGCCGCAGGGTTGGCGCAGGCCTGCCGGCCCTCTCGGGCATGTTTACGCGCGCCGAAGTGACCTATGCCTGGCCGCGACCGGATGGAACGGTCGGCTCCGATCGCGAGCCCATCGCCGTCTTCACCGGCGAGGCCGTACATGCCTATCTCGGCCATTTGCCCGATCATACTATCGAAGCCATGCTGAACGAATTGGCGGTCGAGCTTGGCACGGCGCTGGGACAGGAACGGCTCTACGTCGCCTTTTGCGATAAAACCTGGATCCTCGATGCGAGCGGAGAGAGCTAGAGATGATGGTCCAGTATCGCGGAGAGCCGCGGCGGCGTATAACGTCAGGCCATGCGGCCGATTTCGCTTGCCTTCGGCACCTCGATCAGCTTGCCGGTCTTCACGTCGTAGATATAGCCGTAGATCGGGATGTTTTTCGGTACGAGCGGATACGCGCCACATCCTGCGCCACGCTCTCTTCCTGATTCTTGATAATGTGCCACTTGATGAAATGACTGGCTGTGCAGCCCCCGCCACGCTGTGGGTTGGACCATTTCAGCGTCGCCATGTCGAGCGAGGCAGTTGCGAGACTATCCTCCAAAAGATCGCCCATTACCTCGTCACAAAAAAGCTCCATGCCACAGTTGGTGTGATGCACGACAAACCACTCTTTGGTTCCGAGGAGCTTGTGCGAAATCACCAATGAGCGAAGAGCGTCCTCCGACGCTCTTCCACCTGGTTGCGGATCACATGGGCGTCGCCTTCCGAAAGACCAGCATATTTGGCCGGATCGAGGCGCGCGTCCATACAGGTGAGAATGGCGAAACCGCGCGCCGGTGGCAGTACCAATTCGCTCTTCGTCCCGAAATTCGCAGCGTAAGCCGCGTTGGCAGTCAAGACTTCGCCGAGGATTTTGCTTGTCATTCCTCCCTCCCTTTGGACTATTGGATTGTTGAGACTCCCGTTCTAGCCAGGGAGTTGATTTTGTCACCCAGCCGGTCCTCTCTTGGGCCGCTCTCATGCGCGCCCGAAGAAAAGAGTGAAGTTGTTCACCGGCATGTCCACGATCCGTTTCAGCGCGATTTTGTGCCGTTTCGCGGCTTGCTCGAGATCGCGTACGTCCTTGAGGCCCCATTCGCCGATCTTGGGCGCGAGAATTTCCTGGTCGAAGGCAGCGTTCGACTCGGTCGTATATTTGCCGTCGACCTTGAACGGCCCGTAGATCGCGACGAAACCTTCCTTGGTCAGCACGCGTTCTGCAACTTGAGCAATACCGTCGCAGATCGAGACGGGAGCAACCTGAAAGAGGTTGACGACGAAGATGGCGTCATAGTGTCCGTCGCTGGCCTTAGGCCACGTCTCAGGGGCAGTGAGGTCGATCTTTATGGGGTCGGCAACGTTCTCGTTCCCTGCGTCGGCGCGCTTCTTCTTGATCGACTCGAATACCTCGATGTTGTAATCGGACGGCTGGAACGTCAGACTAGGGAAGTGGGGTGCGAAATAGTTGATGTGATTTCCCGCGCCGCTCGCCAGTTCGAGCACCGTTCCGTTCTTTGGGAAGTTTTCCTTGAACACGTTCAGGATGGGGTCGCGGTTGCGATTCCCGGCCCATGCGACATAGGGGCTGAGGGGGTGGGGATCAATTGAGGGACGATCTGCAGGCGCGTGGATAGACATGGCGAACCTCCTCGAGTTTCCACTAAGCTCATCTGCTCATCGAGCGTCGGGGAAACGTCCGAAGACGTCTCCCCACAGTTTGGTTTCGGCTCCGTTATCCGCGTCGAGCGCCACCCGAGACTCCATATCGAGCGCCACCCGCGACGTAAAATTCGAAAATGTTATGGGCACATTCAGGGAATTTATTCCCTGAACTAGC
>DATJTB010000183.1:0-4417 GCA_035503795.1 Methylocella sp. | reverse complement strand
CGGTCACCCGATTCCTCTTTTCGATCATGAGCCGTTCACTTTGGGTTCCGACAGGTGTGGACCCCAATCTCTTCCGGCATTCAGCAAGTCTATTGGGAGGACTAGCTTGCTGAGAACCGAATGAGATTTTCTCAGCCCCGTGCCTTTGAGGTCGGCTAAGAGTGATTCAATTAATAATTGAAATATTCAATTTCGTCAATCAATATTCACACTATCCACATCCTCAATTTCCTCCATATTGTCTTTCACCTCCGCAAGCATAAATTGTGCCCGTGCCAGTTTCGCAAAGACCCCATTGCGGGCGACGAGCTCGTCATAGCTTCCCCGCTCGATGATTCGGCCTTGGTCGAAGACGAAAATGCGGTCCGCCGAGCGAATCGTCGCCAGGCGATGGGCAATTATGAAGGTGGTCCGTCCTTTCGTCGCCTGCTCCAGGGCCTGCTGCAATTGCCGCTCGGTCGCCGCATCGAGCGCGGCGGTGGCTTCATCGAAAATCAGGATGGGCGGGTCTTTCAGCAGAGCCCGGGCGATGGCGATGCGCTGGCGCTCGCCGCCGGAAAGCGAGCGTCCACGCTCGCCGGCGACGGTCGCAAGGCCATTCGGCAAGCGGGCGACGAAGTCCTTCGCCTGCGCCAGCTGCAGCGCCTGATGGATCTCTTCCGAGGAGGCGTTAGGCCGTCCGACGTTCAAATTCTCCTCGATCGAGCGGGCAAAGAGCATGGGCTCCTGAAAGACGACGCCAATGTTGCGGCGCAGGCAGGCGAGCGTCAGGTCGCGAATATCGACCCCGTCGATCCGAATGCATCCCGCGTCAGGATCGAAGACGCGATGCAACAGGGCGAGCGTCGTCGATTTGCCGGATCCCGTGCTGCCGACGAGCGCGATGGTCTCGCCCTTCGCCGCCTCGAGATTGATTCCGCTGACCGCATCGCGCCGCCCATCATAGGAAAAGCTCACATGCTCGAAGGTGACGCGCCCTTCAAGACGGCCAGGATCGATCGCGAAGGGGCTGTCGGAGACCTGCGGCACCGTATCAAGGACACCGAAAAACTCTTGCAGTTTCGGTGCCTGCAAAAAGAGGCTGTTGACAAAGCCCACCATCTGCTCGAGCCGGACGATCAACATATTGGCGAAGTTCATGAAAGTGACGATCTCGCCGAGGCTCGCCAGCCCCTGGAGATTGAGCCAGGTGCCGAAAAGAAAGATCGAGAGCAGCGTCAAGGTGGCCGAGGCGCGCGCCCCGACCGCGGCAAAAGCCCACCAGGTGAGGACCGGCATTTGCGCGGCGAGCACCGTATCGGTGATCTGCTTGAGCGCATTCGCCTCGATCTCGATACGGGTGAAGCTCTGGATCACCGGCACATTGCCGAGAGCATCCGAGGCGCGCTCGGCAAGGTTGCTGTTATGCGCCTCGACCTCCTTCTGCAAACTCTCGGTGCGGCGCAGGACGAAATGGGTGATCAGGCCGAAGGTGACGACAAGGACGATCAAGAGGCTCCCGAGCTGCCAGTTCAGGATCAGCGTCATCGGTAGAAGAATGGTGAGCGCCGCGAGCGAGGCGCAATTTTCGCGTAGGAAGGAAAGCCAGAGACTGAACAGCCCATTGGAGCCTTCGAGCATCACCTTGAGCAGCCGGCCAGAATGGATCGCGCTGTGAAAGCTCAAGGGCAGATGCAACACATGCTCGAAATAGTCGGCCATGGCCGCAACCCTTCGCCGATGCGACAGACGATCGGCATGGAGCGCGACAAGAACGCCGGCCACGATGGAGAACAGGCCAAAGCCCGCCCAGGCGGCGAGCAGCGGCAGGAGATCGGAAAAAGTCAAAGGGGATGAGGGCGTGCGTGGTGCACTCAACCGGTCGACGACCCGGCCGAAGAGAACTGGCTCGGCAAATTGGGCGGCGGCCAGCGCGAGATTGGCGACGGCCAAGAGGATGGCAAGTTTTGTCTCCTCGCCCAAGCGGCGCAGGGTCCGCCAATAGATTTTGATCATGGAAGATACCGCGAGCGACCCGTGCCCACATCACCGATGAGGGTTGAATTTGTCAGGATTTAACCCAGCGATCGAGGTTTGGAAACGGGATCGCATCAACATTCATGCCGTCATGGCGAGCCGAAGCGAGATGCGGACCACGGAAGTTGCCAGGCGTTTAGCCACCCGCAGCGGCGTTGTTTCACGACAACGCCTTCGAAACCCGCTCCACGGAGATTCGCGATTGCTGTCTCTCCGGCTTATAGTGTCGACTGGCCTCGTTGCGGTACTAAAGCGGCCTTGCCGGGGGCCATCGGCCCATAGGCCTGGCCGTTTCTGAAGCGGCCCCGGCATGGCCTAGTTCATGAACAGCTTCCTTTCGCTTTGGCGCGTACCGCGAATTTCACCTCGCGCGGGCCGCATCCCTTGGCCGCAACTCCACCCGCTGCGGCTCGATCACGTGCCGTAGCCAACCCTCGATGACGTGCCAATCGGCCAGATCGACCTTGTAAGGAAGATCGCTTTCGCAGAAAGCCTCTGCCAAAGCCGCCGTCTCGTCAAGGGTCAGAGGCCGACCGGCATCGATGAGAAGATCGAGATCCGAAAGGGGCCTCGCCCGGTCCGCCACGCGCGACCCGAACACGAAGACGCGGGCGGTGGCGGGCAGATGAGCGCCCAGGATCTTCGAGACGAGCGCAAGATGGGCCGGTTGCACATCGATGTGCTTTTCGCTCGTCATGCAAGTCGCCTCTCGAGTTCCTTGCGAAGATAGGCGCTTTCCTCGAGAAAGTCCGGGATCGCCGCCACGACTTCGAGCGCGATTTCGAGATTATAGGCATGGCTCGTGCGGGCGCGCATTTCCCTGAAGCGCCGCCATTCCGGCCAGCCGCTGCGCAATAGTCCTTGTTCGGCCCCTGTGCGGATGAGGTCTTGAAACGGCATCTGCTCAATGAGCTCTGACGAGGCAGCAGTTTCCTTCAGATAACGCTTGAGCATTTTGTGGCTGATCTCATAGGTAAATTCGAACCGCTGAATCAGCCCGTCCCTGATTTGCTCGTCGGTTCTATCGAGCTCATAGCGGCGCAACCCTTCGCGCAGGCGGGCGACGGCCTTATCGAGGGGCGTTATATCCAGGCTCATAGCGCCATGACGGTTTTCAGGGCATGGGCTTGCACTTCTGCTTGCCTTTTATCAACGGGAATTGGAATGGCGAGAACGGGAAAATGGCGAAGCAGTCCCTTATGGCAAACAAAAAAGGCCGTCATCCAGCAGCCGGCTCATATTCTGGCACGAATTTTTGGTGCACCCACAAAAATTCGGCACGCCGGTTTTGGACCCGGACCAGGCCGCCAAAGCTCGGATCTTTCTGTTTGAGCCAGGCATGAAGCTGGCGCAGCGCGGCGCCATTGGCCCTTATGGCCTCGCCTTCCTCTAACCGAGGCGCATCGCTTTTGCCGGCCCAGTCCTCCACCGTCTCGCTGCCCCTTGAGCCCGGATTCGAGACTATTCTCACCAAACTCCAGCTGCTTCTCGATGCTTTTTTGTACGAGACCTTGTAAAATTTCCGTCGCGATCGGACAAAATGTTTCATGAAACAATTTTCTGATCGAGCGGCAAGCGAACAAGCGCGGCGCATGCATTTCGAGGATGAAATCGGGTTGGTCTTTTGCGTGGCGCCGGAGCTTCGCGGCCAGCGCCTCGACCAGTTCCTCGCGGCCGCCGTCGCGGACAAAAATCTCTCGCGCACGCGCATCAAGGCTTTGATCGAAGCGGGCCAGGTGACGGTCGATGACGCAATGGTCGATGCACCCAGCCTTTTGCTGCGCGCCGGGCAGAGGGTGAGCCTTTGCCTGCCGCCGCCGGCCGATCCTGTGCCGGTCGGGGAAGAGATTCCGCTCAATATCGTCTTCGAGGACGAACACCTCCTGGTGATCGATAAGCCGGCCGGACTTGTCGTCCATCCGGCCGCCGGCCATGAGACGGGCACGCTCGTCAATGCGCTGATCGCCCATTGCGGGGTGAGCCTTTCCGGGATCGGCGGGGTGAAGAGGCCCGGCATCGTCCACCGGCTCGACAAGGATACAAGCGGCCTGCTGGTCGTCGCCAAGACCGATGCGGCGCATCAGGGCTTGACCCGGCTTTTTGCCGATCACGGCAAAAGCCTACCGCTTCTGCGCGAATATCAAGCCCTGGTTTGGGGCGTGCCGGGGCGGCCCTCCGGGACGATCGATGCGGCGCTTGCCCGACATGCCAGGAACCGAGAGAAAATCGCCACCGTACCGGAAGGGCGGGGCCGCCATGCCGTCACCCATTGGCGGCTCGTGCAGAGCTTCGGTCCGGTGGCAAGCCTCCTGGCCTGCCGGCTGGAAACCGGACGCACGCATCAGATTCGCGTCCATATGACCTATTCGGGCCATCCAGTGCTCGGCGACCCGCTCTATGC
>DATJTB010000182.1:0-6854 GCA_035503795.1 Methylocella sp. | reverse complement strand
TCTATGATGAGCCTGGTTTGACCGCCTCTCTCGCCTTTTTCACAGCTTGCACGCAGGATTTTGGCGGGCGAGCGAAGGTCAATCACGATGCGCGCCTTTCCAAGCGCGAGCTGGCCAAAACGGAAGCCGGCAATGATCCCGGTTTTGGTCTGCGAAAGGTGCCGTTTCTTGCCGATTTCCGGATTGATCCGGAAATCGGTCTGCGGCAAGTCAACAATGACCCGGTCAGGATCGGCAAGAACAAAGGCCGTTGCCTCGACGGGAGCCGACAAAGAAAAAATCAGTCGGCTCTCCTCGGCTTCCTCGATTTGCACAGAGGTTGCCACCGGCATCGCGGGCGAATTTTCCAAGGGTTGGGCCGGATCGGCTTTGCCCGTGGACGCAATGATCAAGGCGGTCAACACCAAGAAACTGGCTGCACCGCTAGCTGAAACAAAACAGGAAAATTTGGCTCCCAGCATTGATTCGCCCGATTTCAACTTAAACTTATCCAAAGGATAGCCCGTCACCCGGCCTTGGCCGGTCCCTGAAGGCCGGCCCGTTCCGGCCGTTCCCGGAGAGCTTGCCGAACTAAATTTTGTTATGGATCCAAGGAGGTTAAGCAACTCTAATCCGGTTAGCTGCGGACCCTCGACGTTCGAGATAAGGATCCTCTGGGCCAAAATAGCCAATAATCTTGCCAAATGGCCCAGCCACCCGATATGATGTCTAGAGTCTTAAGGTATCAGGAAATTTGGGTAGCGGGCGAGCCCACCTCCATGTGGCTTAGGTTTGGCCATTGAATATTTCAGGGCTTGTGAGGCGTGCTTTTCTAGCATTCAAGCCTGAATTGGGAGCACGTCCGTTGCGGATGCCGCAGGCGTGGGCCTCGTTTGAATCATGCCGCCAGTGTGAATTTGTGCCTCTGCTGGAGGAGGTGCTGTCTTTGACAGGTGATAGGGACATGATTTGTCCTGCTCAGGATCTCAGAACGTTCATCCATCCTCAAGGTTTTGGCGAGCATTCGCTTGTTCTTTTCCCGATGGCGGGCGATTTGCCTTCCAGAGCTGTGCCGTTGCGGCTTCACCCTCGTTCCTCGCATACCGCTGAATGCTCATTGAACCTCGCCGGCGCGGTCACCGCGCCGGTTCTGAGCCTGTCCCCTCGCCGTCCTTTAAGGCTCGGCTTTACCGGCGGATGTTCTTCGCTTTGTCGTCCATTCCATCCCCAGCGTGAGGCCACCTCAAGCCGGGACCGCCTTGTCCCAACCAGGAGGTTGCGGCGCGCGGCCGGCTACAAGGTCCCCAACAGCCTTGCGCCCGAAAGAGTAACACATGGCAAACAAAATGCTAATCGATGCGTCTCACCCCGAAGAAACGAGGGTGGTCGTCCTTCGCGGTAACCGTGTCGAGGAATTCGATTTCGAAGCCGCCAGCAAGAAACAGCTCCGCGGCAATATTTATCTCGCCAAGGTCATGCGAGTCGAGCCATCGCTGCAGGCCGCCTTCGTTGATTATGGCGGCAACCGGCATGGCTTTCTTGCCTTTTCAGAAATCCATCCAGATTATTACCAAATCCCGGTCGCCGACCGCCAGGCCTTGATCGAAGAAGAAGCCAAGGCGCAAAGTGAAGAAGAGGAGGAAGCGGTGCGTCCACTGCGCCGCAGCCGCCGCTTCCGGCGGGACCGGCACGGCCATCGGGCTGAGAAGCGTAGCGACGCGGATTCGTCCTTTTCCGAGCCCTATCCGTCGGACCGGTTGCCCGAGCCTGAGGTCTCAGTTGGCGAGGCAGGTGTATCAGCGATCGAAGCTACGGAAGCTTCCGAAAACGATCTTGCTACGGAAAATGAGACGGGCGCTTTTTTGGAAGAGCCGGTCGAAACCTTCGCTCCAGCACCCCCCCAGGCTTGGGGTGACGATGCAGAGGCCTATGAGACCGAAGCCGAGAGCCGTCTGACGAATGCGGGTTTGCAAGAAGAGCCAAGGGCGCCGGCCTCCCTTCCCACAACAGATTATGCCCCTGCCGTATCGGCTGCGGAGACGGACACAAGACTCGACATCGCATTTTCAGACGAGGCACCCACTTCCACAGAGAACCGCGCCCGGCCGGTGACCGAGGGCGAGGCCGCCGAGGAAGAAGATGAGGAAGACGAAGCCGAAGCCGGCGAGATCGAACAGCTTGGCGGCGATGCGATGGAAGAGATGCCGCATCGCCCGCATCGGCCGCGCCGCCAATATAAGATCCAGGAAGTCATCAAGCGCCGCCAGGTGCTGCTGGTGCAGGTGGTCAAGGAAGAGCGCGGCAATAAGGGAGCGGCGCTCACTACCTATCTGTCCCTCGCCGGACGTTACTCGGTCCTCATGCCGAACACCGCCCGCGGCGGTGGCATCTCGCGCAAGATCACCGATTCGACCGACCGGCAGAGATTGAAATCGATCGCTCAGGAACTCGATGTTCCGGAAGGCATGGGCGTGATCGTGCGTACGGCAGGGGCCTCGCGCACAAAGGCCGAGGTCAAGCGCGATTTCGAATATCTGCTGCGCATGTGGGAAACGGTTCGCGAGACCACTTTGCAATCAAGCGCCCCAACCCTCGTCTACGAGGAGGGCTCGCTCATCAAGCGGGCGATCCGCGATCTCTACAACAAGGATATTGATGAAATCGTCGTTGCGGGCGAGAACGGCTATCGCGAGGCCAAGGAGTTCATGCGGCTCCTCATGCCGAGCCATGCCAAAATGGTGCAGCCCTACCGCGATGTGCAGCCGATGTTCGCCAAGTATGGTGCCGAGGCGCAGCTCGACGCCATGTTCTCGAACCAGGTCACGCTGAAATCGGGCGGCTACATCGTCATCAATCAGACAGAGGCCCTGGTCGCCATCGATGTTAATTCCGGCCGCGCAACACGCGAACACAACATCGAGGACACGGCGCTACGCACCAATCTCGAGGCCGCTGATGAGATCGCCCGCCAGCTGCGGCTGCGTGACCTCGCCGGACTCATCGTCATCGATTTCATCGACATGGAGGAGAACCGCAACAATCGCACCGTCGAGCGTCGCCTGAAGGATGCGCTGAAGAATGACCGCGCCCGCATCCAGGTCGGCCGCATGTCGCATTTCGGCCTGCTTGAGATGTCGCGCCAGCGGATGCGCACCGGCGTCCTCGAAGGCTCGACCGTAACCTGCCCGCATTGCGCCGGGGCGGGAACGGTCCGCTCGACCTCTTCCATCGCGCTCCACGTTCTGCGTGCCCTGGAAGACGCTTTGATGAAGAATTCCATTTATGACATCATCGTCAAGGCGCGGACCACCATCGCCCTCTATATTCTCAATCAGAAGCGCACCCATCTGCAGGAACTGGAACTAAGATTCGGCGTGTCGCTGACGATTGCCGCTGACGATGGTCTCGCCGGCACGAATTATTATGCGCTGGAGCGCGGCGAAGCCGCTGCCGGTGTCAAGGAACCGCCGGCTGCCATGATCGCGGCGCCGACCGCACCCACCCTTGAGGAGAGCGCCGCCGAAGTCGAGGAGGTGCTGGCAAGTGCGGGGCTTGACGAAGCCCATGAAGCGGCCGCCAGTCAGCAGAACGGTGAAACGGAAGCGGAAGGACGGCAGAGACGCCGCCGGCGGCGGCGGCGCGGCCGGGGCGGCGATCGCGAAAGCTCCGGCATCGCCATGAATGCGCCGCAACCGCCAGACGACGCGCTGGAGGCCCTGGCGCACCTCAACGGATTACCGGCAAACCCGCTGCTCGAAAGCCACGACCCGATCAGCGTGGAATTTGATTTTTCCATGGAAGACGAAGCCGTCGTCGGGCCCCCCGTGTCCATCCGAGGATCAAAGCGCGGCGAGACCAGCACGCCCGAATTGCCATTGCTTTCAGAGTCGGAGCCCTCGCTGCCGGATGCCGCAATCGCGGCGAACCAAGAAGCAGCGGGCGCCGAGGCCGAAGCGGCCCCCTCGACAGCCTCGACCACAAGAGAAAGACGGCCGAGGGCCGGACGGCGTAGTCGCCGAGGGCTTCGTGAGCGAGCGGCATCGCAAACCAATCTGATTCCGGCTCCTTCGGAGAGTGCGGATTTGATCCCGGAAACCACCTCGCACGAGGCGGCCGAAGGCCCGGTCCTGGAGCCGGTCGAACCACCCGCTCATGGACGGGAGGCGCATGAAGGACACGCCCCGGTTTCTGCCAAAACAGCGGTGGAAGAGATGCAGCCCACCGCTCGATCTCATTCCGGACGTGAGGCGCGGCCGCAAGAGTTCCCGCCGGCCGAGCCGGAAGCCTCATCATCCTCGACGGTCCATGAACCGGAGCAGCCCAAGCGGTCCGGGTGGTGGCAGCGGGCGCGTGCCATCGGACGTGGGTAAAGGCGGAATGCCATTTCTCGAATCGCGCAGGCGAACCTGACCAAAATGATTCTTGGCGGAAATATTTTGCTATTTTGTTGAGAGGAGCTAAACCTTAGAGCGAGATACGAAAGAGTGGGTACCGGTTTTTCGCTGAATTCTCGCTCTAAGTTTTTAGAATTGATCCCGTTTCAGGATTTTGTGCCGATTCGACCCAAAATCCGCGTGGTCGGATCCCACGCAGCCGCCTATGGTTCGATTCGTTCGCCGCCAAGTAGGGTACGCGATTTTCGCGTCGAAGAAACTCGGCGTCACCGATCAGTAGCCTCTGTGGCTGCTCCAAGCTCAGCCTGCCCCGCGTCAAATCGTGTACATCGCCTCTTCCCTCTCCTCATTGCTGTCTTGCTCCGCAAGCGCGCGCATCTCAGCCAGGGTCCGGTTGTCCAGCACGGTTGCGATCGCGTTACGGGCTTCGAGCATGACGAGGCGGACACAGCAGCGTTTTTCATCCGGGCAATCTTCACACCGCCGGTAAGAATTTTTGCTCGCGCAGGCGATCGGTGCGAGTGGCCCGTCCAGAACCCGCACGATATGACCGACTTTGATCTCTTCCGGCGATTTGGCTAGGGTGTAACCGCCGCCCTTCCCCTTTTTCGAAAAGACCAAGCCGGCGTTCCGCAGTTCCCCGAGAATCGTGTCGAGGAATTTCTTTGGAATTTCATTCGCCTGGGCTATGTCGCTCACCAGCGTTGCCTCGCCGACCGGCCGACCGGCAAGATGGACCATGGCCTTCAATCCATATTTGCCTTTCTTCGTGAGCATTCAAACCTCGGTTGCGTCATTCCATGCGTGCCAACTTCATGCAAGGATCAAATATAGCCGCTTCGATAACAGAAAGCCTTTCCTTGAATTCAATCCTGTGAAAACACGTTTCTTGGAGAATATAGAATCCCTCCACAGATTCGGTTCAGGCTCGCGCTCGGTATAAACTAAAAAAGAACGGCCTTGAACTCAGGATCCTTTTTGAGCTCAAGCTAAGAGTGGACCGTAGCTTGGATATTCAGCAAGCCGAGTTCAGATGCATACAAGCTTTATAGATTTTGCACAACGACCATCAAGGCCGATAAGGCTGGTCAGGCGATGATGTCGGGCGTCAGCTGATCTTCAAGGAAGGCCAGGCGATCACGAAGAAGCAGCTTGCGCTTCTTCAGCCGCTGAATTTGCAACTGATCGGCACCCCCAATATGAAGCAACGCCTCGATTGCCGCATCGAGATCTCGGTGCTCCTGGCTCAGACGATCATGCTCGGCCTTCAGGAGTGCCCGTTCTTCATCACTCGGTTTTTCCGCCATAAACCGCTGTTTCTCCAACCTAACGTCCCATGCTCGGCAACTCGCTCTAGAACGGGATAAGCGAGACCCGGCAATGGTTTGCAAAGCAGCGAGTTAAATTGTACGTAGGTCCCAAGTTCAAGATATTCTACGCTCCAAATAGGTTCCGGTAAATACTTTCGTCATCACCCCATATATTGTTATCGTATACATAATCCGCCAGGAGCGTTTTTTTCTGATAATACATTAATCATATGTCTTTATGATGGCTTATTTGTAGCGATAGAGACTTAGGACTCTGATAAGCAGACATCGTCCGCTCAGCAAACGATTTTGCATCTTAACAGACCACTAAACAGACCACATATTTGGGCACCTTGACGGTTGTGGTTGTCCGTTTTGGCCCATTCTGTGGCACATTACACATTTGATTGGCTTGATACCCAATTCAGCTTCGAAAGTCGGAAATTTTGTGTCATAGTAGACTCACTGAATGTAGGCCTTGCGAAGGAGATCTGCATGTCACGTGACACTCATTTAGCGGCGCTGGGACAGCGTCATGACGCCCTCGAGAAGGAAATTGCAAGAGAATTAACTCATCCCGCCAAAGATGAATTTAAATTGGCAGAAATGAAACGGCGCAAGCTGCAGCTAAAGGACGAAATCGCTAGGCTTTTGTCCAATCCTTCCTCTCCTTCCACTCTCCATTGATATTTCAAGGCGTCGCGACTCCAACCAGCGGGGTCGTGGAAATCCTGCCAAAGGGTGGGGAGGCGCTCGATTCCATTCAACCAACGTCCGGCAATTGAGCTTTGCCGGACGTGTAATAATGCAAAAGGATGAGCTTGACGGCCCCCACTCTGGCATGCTTCGGAAGAAGCAAGTGTTCCAAAGAGCCCATGCAGCACCCGTAGCTCAGCTGGATAGAGCGCTGCCCTCCGAAGGCAGAGGTCGTGAGTTCGAATCTCGCCGGGTGCGCCACTTTTTCAACAAATTAGAAAAATATTTTTCCTTTTAAGATCGGTCACGAGTTCTGCTTGGCCCGTGGGCAAGCGTGGGGCCAAAGCTTAGCTATTGTGATATTTATGTAATTTTCACGGATTAGGAGCGACGAAGCCTGACGGCACGCCCTAGCGCGATTTCGAGTAGTCACTAAAATCTAAGGCTGGAAATGTTTGACAAATTTAAAACCGTC
>DATJTB010000181.1:0-8843 GCA_035503795.1 Methylocella sp. | reverse complement strand
ACGATCATGACCGCGACGACGGTGTTTCTCGCGCTTTTCGCCCTCGTGGCTTTCGGCGGCCAGGTCATCCGTTCCTTCTCGCTCGCCATGATCTGGGGCATTTTCGTCGCGACCTATTCCTCGGTTTTCATTTGTTCGCCTATGCTGATCTATCTCGGCCTTCGCGACGACACGGTAGGACCGGCACCCACCCCGGCCAGAAAACCTGTCAAAGCATCATAGGCGGCAAGCTTCTCCGACGGCCGCTTGCCTCTGTGAAGTATCATCCTTTTTCTTGATGGGACTCAAAAGACATCCCTTTTTGCCAATCCCACAAATTGAAGAGCGGCTGTCGTTCTAGGCCCTGTAAGATTTCCGCTCTCAATCGGACAAAAGTCCGGAGTCATCCGGGCCAGCACCAGCCGAGAATCTCCGGCAGATCCTCTCCATGTTCACTGATATGGAGCTTGTGGCGCTCCATCGCTGTCCAGTAGCTGGCGGTCGCTGCGGCCACTTCCCCGGCAAAGCGCGGAATGCGGGAGACCGCATCAAGCGCAAGCTGAAAGCGGTCGAGATTATTCAAAACTGTCATGTCGAAGGGCGTCGTCGTCGTACCTTCCTCCTTATAGCCGCGCACATGGATATTGGCATGGTTGCGCCGCCTATAGGTCAGTTTATGGATGATCGCCGGATAGCCATGGAAAGCGAAGATCACCGGCTTATCGGTGGTGAACAGCGCATCGAAATCCCGGTTCTCCAGGCCATGCGGATGCTCGGACTGCGGTTGCAAAACCATGAGATCGACCACATTGACGACCCGGATCTTGATATCTGGATAGGTGTCGCGCAGGAGAGAGACGGCAGCGAGCGTCTCAAGGGTCGGCACATCGCCGGCGCAGGCCATGACCACATCCGGATCGCCGCCATCGTTGCTTGCCCAATCCCAAATGCTGGCACCCACCGTGCAGTGGCGCACCGCCGCATCGATTGTGAGCCATTGCCATTCCGGCTGCTTGCCGGCGATGATCAGATTAATGTAGTTGCGGCTCCTTAGGCAATGATCGGCGACCGAGAGCAGGCAATTGGCGTCGGGCGGCAAATAGATGCGCACGACATCGGATTTCTTGTTCGCCACATGGTCGATGAAGCCCGGATCCTGATGCGAGAAACCGTTATGGTCCTGCCGCCAGACATGCGAGGTCAAGAGATAGTTGAGAGAGGCGATCGGCTTGCGCCACGGAATCGTTTTCGTGACCTTTAGCCATTTCGCATGCTGGTTCAGCATGGAGTCGATGATATGGATGAAGGCTTCGTAACAGGAAAAGAAACCGTGCCGTCCGGTGAGCAAATAGCCTTCAAGCCAGCCTTGACAAAGATGCTCGCTCAGCACCTCCATGACACGACCCTCGGGGCTGAGATTTATATCGACCGGCGCCGTCTCGGCCATCCATTCCTTGCCCGAGACATCGAAGACGGCGTCGAGCCGGTTCGAGGCGGTCTCATCCGGGCCGAAGAGACGGAAATTGCGTTTCTCTAGATTGAGCTTCATGACATCGCGCAGATAGGCGCCGAGAACGCGGGTGGATTCCGCTACGACAGAGCCAGGCTTCTCCAAGGCGATGGCATAATCGCGGAAAGATGGTAGCGAGAGCGGTTGCAAAAGCTCGCCGCCATTGGCATGTGGATTGGCGCCCATCCGACGCTGTCCGGTCGGCGCGATTGCGGCCAATTCCTCGCGAAATTTGCCATCCTTGTCGAAGAGCTCTTCCGGCCGGTAGCTTTTGAGCCAATCTTCGAGAATTTTCAAATGCGCGGGATTTTTGAAATTGGTGACCGGTACCTGATGCGCCCGCCACGTCCCTTCAACCGGCAGGCCATCGACAAATTTCGGCCCGGTCCAGCCTTTCGGCGTCTGAAAGACGATCATCGGCCAGCGCGGCCTCTCCAGCCCTTTTGCAGGATCCGCTTCGCGGGCTTCCTTTTGGATTTGCCGGATCTCAGCCAGCACCTGATCGAGCGTGGCGGCGAGCCTCTGGTGCACGGCAGATGGCTCATCGCCCGCGACGAAATAAGGCTCATGACCATAGCCCCGGAGCAGCGCGGCAAGTTCGTCCCGCGGAATACGGGCAAGGATGGTCGGGTTGGCGATCTTGAAGCCGTTGAGATGGAGAATCGGCAGAACCGCGCCGTCGCGCCGCGGGTTGAGGAACTTATTGCCATGCCAGCTTGCCGCGGCCGGGCCGGTTTCCGCCTCACCATCGCCAATGATGCAGGCAACGATCAGATCCGGATTGTCGAAAGCCGCACCATAGGCATGGATCAGTGAATAGCCAAGCTCGCCACCCTCATGAATGGATCCGGGGGTTTCCGGAGAAACATGGCTCGGGACTCCATAAGGCCAGGAGAATTGGCGAAACAATCGCCTGAGCCCACTGCAGTTGCGCTCGATCGCCGGATAACGCTCGGTGTAGGCCCCTTCAAGATAGGCTTGGGCGACGAGTCCGGGACCGCCGTGGCCGGGACCGATGATATAGATCATGTTGAGATCGTTTTCGGTGATCAGCCGGTTCAAGTGCACATAGAGAAAATTCAAGCCCGGCGTTGTGCCCCAATGGCCGAGGAGCCGCGGCTTGATGTCCGCGAGTTTCAGAGGGGTTTCGAGCAGTGGATTGTCCTGGAGATAGATTTGCCCGACGGAAAGATAGTTCGCTGCCCGCCAATAGGCGTCCATCTTGAAAAGAAGATCCTGTGTGAAAGGCTCCGGCATGTCGATTTTCCAGTGGCTCTCGGTTGACTTCAGATCGATGATTCCGCTACGCACCTTTGTTTACTTTCGGCGCGTTCCTCCACGAAACGCATTTCAACCTCGCATCAGTATAATGCAATGAGACTAAGGCCCAGCCGGCGGCGGAGCTTCCACTCCGCCGCGTCACCGGAAAATGAATGAATATTTGTAAGTTCGAGCGCAAACCTCGCTATTTAGAACTAGTTTTAGCCATTTTACTTGACACGTCAGGAAGATATCCGGAAACCTTGCCTTAATTCGGCCGTGCATTTCTCCTGTTATGGAGTGTGGACACCTGCTCCGATCCGAAAAGGAGTGGTGTAACGGGGCAAGGAAGGTTCAATAGGCTCAATTTGTTAGTCGGAGCGACGGGCACGATGAACGCCCGCAAGCTTCTTGAATAGGCGTGGGCGGGAAATTCGAAAATGACTGAAGGATTGAACATTCTTCCCTTCCCCTCCGCCCTGCGTGGCCATCAGGGTTTGAATGACATCCGCCGCCATTTTGTGCGAGTCATGACATCGTTGGCGGCAAATCCCCGAGGTTTCCACCTAGCGCCGCCACAGGAAAGTGCAGCGCTCGATTGGAATTAGGACCGCCATGCCAACGATTGCCTTGGTTGATGACGACCGTAATATTCTAACCTCCGTCGCAATCGCCCTCGAGGGCGAAGGCTATCGCGTCCAGACCTATACGGACGGTTCGACCGCGCTCGACGATTTAAAGAGCAACCCCCCCGATCTCGCTATCTTCGATATCAAGATGCCGCGGATGGATGGCATGGAGCTGCTCCGCCGGTTTCGCCAGAAATCCGATGTTCCGGTTATTTTCCTCACCTCGAAAGATGAGGAAATCGATGAACTATTCGGCCTCAAAATGGGCGCCGACGATTTCATCCGCAAGCCGTTTTCGCAGCGCCTACTGGTCGAGCGCGTGAAAGCCATTCTGAGGCGCGCCAATCCGAGGGAGCCGGGCACACCAAAAGAGGCCGAGGCGAAAATTCTTGAACGCGGCTTCCTCAAAATGGATCCGGAAAGGCATGCCTGCACCTGGAAAAACGATCAAGTGACCCTGACCGTGACGGAGTTCCTGATCCTTCAGGCGCTCGCGTCCCGCCCCGGTGTCGTGAAAAGCCGTAATGCGTTGATGGATGCCGCCTATGACGACCAGGTCTATGTCGACGACAGGACCATCGACAGCCACATCAAAAGGCTCCGCAAGAAGTTCAAAGTCGTTGACGATGAATTCGAGATGATTGAAACGCTTTATGGTGTCGGTTACCGGTTCAAAGAGTGAGCGAGCGATTTCCGACATCCCTTCAAAACGCTAGGGCGCTCACTCCCGCACCAATTCAACAAAGACGAGACAGCTGGGGTGGCGCGGCCCTTTGCTTTTTCTATTAGACCCAAAATTAACATGCGATCGCATAACAATTCCGCTCTCGAAACGGTATGCGATGATTTTGGACCTGATCAATCCAAATCGCCGTGATTTATTCTATAAATTCGACAAGAATTGATTTTTAGAGCAGGATTGGTGCGAGAAGCCTTTCAATCGTTTCCAACAAAGTGGACATGGGCCACATCAAAAAAATGCATTAGATCGGTTCCCGTTTCGATCCCAGCTGTTTATGCTCAAGGCTTTGAGAAGGCAACGGCGATCCCATGAGCCTCGAAGCGCGCGAAGAAACAGGCCTCGCACGAACGCTGGGCGCGGCGCGGCGTGGAAAGCGTCTCAGGCGGAATTTGATTTTACGCCTGCGAGGGATGCTACGCGGAGTGAGCGGCCGTTTCGCTTCGCCCCTGGCGCGGCGCATCGTGCTCCTCAATCTCGGTGGGCTTGCCGCGCTCCTCATCGGTTTCCTCTATCTCAACCAATTCCAGGAAGGGTTGATCGATGCGCGTGTGCAAAGCCTCGAGGTTCAAGGTGAGATCATAGCCGCGGCGATCGCTGCATCTGCCACGGTCGAGACGGATTCGATTGCCATCGATCCTGAAAAGCTCCTCCAGCTTGCCCCCGGGCAGAGTTATTCCCTCGCCGATGAAACTTCTCCTTCGCTGGATTTTTCGATCAATCCCGAACGCATTGGGCCTCTGTTGCAGAGGCTTGCTTCGCTAACCAAGACACGTGCACGCATCTATGACCGGTATGGTGGCTATCCTTTGTGCGATTCGGCCAATCGATCAAATATACTGCGATCCGATCTGGCGCTGCCCACGCAGCCCAAATTTCCGTCCTTCTGGACGCGCATCAGTGAAGGTCTGAAGAGATTTCTCGGCCGTGCCAACCTGCAGCTAGATGCAGATATCGAGGTAGCCAACGGCAAGATTTATCGAGAGGTTGAACAGGCTTTGAACGGAGCCAAACAATCGATTGTGCGGGTCGACGCCAAAGGCGAGACGATCGTCTCCGTAGCTGTTCCTATTCAGCGCTTCCGCGCGGTGCGTGGCGCGTTGCTGCTGTCGACCCAGGGCGACGACATCGACAAGATCATCGGCTCCGAACGTGCTGCCATTTTTCGCATTTTCCTTGTTTCCTCGGCGATCATGCTGCTTTTGTCCTTCTTCATCGCAGGCACGATCGCCGTGCCCATCCGCCGGTTGGCAACAGCAGCGGAACAGGTGCGGCGAGGTACAAAGGCGCGGTGCGAAATTCCTGATTTCACCGCCCGTCCCGACGAAATCGGCCATTTGTCAGGCGCCTTGCGCGATATGACCAAGGCTCTTTATGACCGGATCGAGGCAATAGAGCGCTTTGCCGCCGATGTTGCGCATGAGCTCAAAAATCCGCTGACCTCCCTGCGCAGCGCCGTTGAAACCTTGCCGGTCGCCCGCTCGGCCGAATCCCGTGAACGTCTTCTGTCGATCATCGGGCATGATGTGAAGCGGCTCGACCGGCTGATCAGCGATATTTCAGATGCCTCGCGGCTCGATGCCGAGCTCGCCCGCGATGAAGTGAACCCCGTCGATTTGACCCGCCTCCTTGACACAGTCGTCACAATCGCCAATCTCGTCAAGGAGCCGGGCACGATACGGGTTGATCTCATCATCGCTCGCCAGGGCCAAGCCGAAGATGGCCAAAAGCCGACATACACGATCCTCGGGCATGATTCCCGGCTCGGGCAAGTCTTCAATAATCTCATCGACAATGCCCGCTCTTTTTCGGCACCCAGCGGCAGCGTGCGCGTGCTTCTGCGTCCAGCCAAGGATTTCACCGCCCACGGGCAGCCCCGAGAGGGCTATGAGATCATCATCGATGATGACGGTCCGGGCATTCCGGCCGATGCATTCGAGCGGATTTTCGAGCGCTTCTATACCGACCGGCCGAATCAGGGCTTTGGCCAAAACTCCGGTCTCGGACTTTCAATATCGCGGCAAATCATCGAGGCCCACGGCGGGTGGATTTCCGCCCTGAACCGGGTTGGCTCCCCTGACCCCCACGGCATCATCCCCGTGCTCGGCGCGAGATTCATGGTTTTCCTGCCGAAAGCTCGATGAGGGACCCTGCAATAAGTTGCATCGAACGTGGTCAAATCACCTTGATCGAAAAGGATTAAGCCTTGTCCACGGTTGAATTCGGGCCGGTAGGCCCTCCGGCGAACCCAGAAGAACAGACTTTCTGCCATGCGAGCGCAGTGGTGATCGGCGAAGCCGGGCTCTTGATCTTTGGACCTTCTGGAGCCGGCAAAAGCCAATTGGCGCTGGCCCTGATCGCGGCGGCCGAGACGGCCGGCCTCTTCGCAAGGCTGATTGGGGACGACCGCGTCAGTCTCAAGGCCATAGCTGGCCGCGTGATCGTCCGTGGTCATCCACTCATTCTCGGCAAGGTCGAAAGAAGGGGTGCGGGTATCCTCGAACTCCCATTTCTTTCTGCCACCGTCGTGCGCCTCGCGGTCCGTCTTGTTGAGCCCAATGAAGGGCCATCCGCCCGATTTCCCAATGAACCACAATACCTTCAGATCGAAGGTGTCCGACTGCCTTCCATCGAATTGCGACAAGATACCGCACCAAACCATCTCGCCGCCCTGGTTCTGTCCGACCCTCGATTGCGACGCTTATTAAAGGCGATTTAGCCACGCCATCCGCATTTCCCTCGGCACTTCCAACAAGAACAAGCTTGCGTGCTTGTGTCTTGAATGCCATGCGCAGCACAAAAAGGGCTCATCCAGCAACGGTAACGCGTCATTTCGCTTGCCAATTGGATTGCACCGCACAAAATATACCTCGACATGAAGCTTCCCGAAGTCCTTTGATTTCGGGCAAGGATCCTCAATGAGGTCCCTCTCTTGCAATATGGAATTCCTCCTCCTTCTTGCTCCGGGAAAGCTCGGCGAAACCTCTGCAGCGCAGGTTTCCCCAAACCATGATCTTCACCCGGCACGCGAGGAGGCCGACCAGCCAAGCGGGGGCGGCAGGGCTTTACAACTTTTTTGCTTTGCCGGAGTTTATCATGCCCTTGACGGTTCTATTCCCATCACACGCCCGGACAATTAAAAGGGTACATCTGCGCCTGCTCCGTTTTGAGAAATCCACGCTGCCGCAGTGGAATTTCTTCTTCAACGCCTTCGAGATGATTCGCTCTCCTCTATTTGAGAATCCTGACCGGCCCCGGCCTGACACACAATGGTCAGGAGCGAACAGGCAAGCCTGATGATTGGAATCGTCCTCGTGACTCATGGCCGGCTTGCAGTGGAATTGCGCGCCGCGCTGGAACATGTCGTCGGCCCCCAACAACAGATCGAATCGGTTGGGATCGGCCCGGACGATGATATCGAGCAACGCCGCCAGGATATCATCGCGGCCGTCGCGAGGGCCGACAGCGGCTCCGGCGTCGTGGTCCTCACCGATATGTTTGGCGGCACGCCTTCAAATCTCGCCATTTCGATCATGAATGGCGCACATATCGAGGTGATCGCCGGGGTCAACCTGCCCATGCTGATCAAGCTGGCCTCGGTGAGGGATGAGGCAAGCCTCGATCAGGCCGTATGCCAGGCGCAGGATGCTGGCCGCAAATATATTTATGTGGCGAGCAAATTCCTGGGCAGCCAATGACTTCCGACGAGTCAAACCAACTCGGCCATCTCAGCACGCCGGGCGAAACCGAGGAACCGCTTGTGCGCACGATTGAAATCGTCAACCGCAAGGGTCTCCACGCGCGTGCTACGGCAAAGCTCGTGCAATGTGTCGGTCAGTTCGATGCGACCGTGACGGTGAGCCGGGCAGGTGATACGGTCGGCGGAACATCCATCATGGGCATATTGACGCTTGGCGCCGGGCCGGGAATGACGATCACAATAACGGCGGCAGGTGCCGAAGCCGAACAAGCCATGGCGGCCATCGCAACCTTGATCGCAGATAAATTCGGCGAAGAGGAATAGGCTTGTCGTCTGAATTATCCGCATCACACTTTTGAAGGAATCTGTCGCCAGCTGCGGTATAGCGAAATGATCGGAATAAACACGGGACTTGTCGATGATTTTCTTCCGCGTTTCGAATTCAGCGAGCGACATGAAGGCGTTATCGCTGCTCCCCGATCACGCCTTTTCTCTGTCATCCCAACGCTGACCGTTGACGACGATCGAATTGTCCACGCCCTGCTGACAATTCGCGAGGTACCCGCGCGACTGATAGGGAAACCGCCTATAAAGCCCTTTGGCTTGAACCGCTTCACGCTGCTTGCCCACGATGAAAGCGAGATGGTTTTCGGTCTCTGCGGCCGTTTCTGGCGTACCGACTTCGGGCTCTTTGGAATTGAGGACGGCGCCGCATTCAAAGCGTTCAACGAACCGGGCGTCCCGAAATTATTGATGAGTTTCAAGATGGAGACGATGGAAAAAGGCGCGACTCGCGTCATCACCGAGACGCGTGTGCATTGTCCGGATGCAGCAGCGAAGCGCGCCTTTGCGTTGTATTGGTGCATCATCCGCGTGGCGAGCGGCATCATCCGGCGCCGCATGCTTTCAACCATAGCCCGTCGGGCAAATATGGGTTGATGGAAGCCCACATCGGCAAAGCGCTGGACAGTCGAGAGCCAGATCTGCGGCCTGATCACGATGATTTTGGATCGATTCGATCCAAAA
>DATJTB010000180.1:0-8399 GCA_035503795.1 Methylocella sp. | reverse complement strand
CGATATCGTTGGCGCAGCGATCGAAATCTATCGCGAACCGAAGGGGGAGGAATATTCGGTGCGGGAGCGAAGAGCCGATGGATGGCTGTCGCCCTGGTTGATATCGAGCATCCGCCATCGACATTCGGGCGCTGTTCGTATGATGCTGTCGGCTGCCCGAACTCAGCCGGATCGATCTCGGAAATTCACGCGAGGCGTGATGCCTTGTCCTGCCGCGCGGCCGGGGCCTCGATCCGCTTCAACCGCTTGGTGATTTCATCGGCGCGGGCACGGACCTCAATTTCGAAAATCTGATCATCATCTTATCGTAGTTTCTGCCTTCCGGACAGACTCGGCATGAAAAAGTCGCTCGGAGGCGGCTTCTGATTGGTAGGACAATGGCAACAGCATCAACGACGTTCGCCTAAGCCAATCCCTAAGATACCGGCTCGACGCCGTAGCGCTCCCACTGTGCGCTTCATCTCTTTGGAGATTTTTGCAACTGGCGTCCGTGCCTTGGAATGGGCCTTGAGACTGCGGACATCGTCTTTCGTCCACGGTTTGATGACACGCTGTGCCATTTTGGGCGACGCTGTCTTTTTCGCGGCGATTTTCTTTGTTGTTGCCTTCTTGGCCATTTCGATCCTCCAATTGAAAGATCGATATTTACTCATAAAACTGTTAGTATCAAGCTAACAGCCCAACCTATCGGGCCAGGAGGCTGAAAATCGCTTTCGCTCTTATTGCGACATTTACTCCATCCATGAGGAACTTTAATTTTGGTAACGCGCGCGGTGCGGATCGCTCAATTCGCGACAGATAAAGAACCGGAGTCGGACTCCACCTTGGAGCTATTGTGCGAGGACCACAATGGCACTTACCCGCTTCCGTTTCCCTGCCGTCGTGTGGGCGGCGAATGGCTCAATCAGACGACTGGCCAGATAATCGAGGCGGAGATTGTCGGTTGGCGGGCCTGGAAGAACGCCTAACCGCAGCCCCGGCGCGGATTGGACCGGGTATGCTGCCCTACAGATTTTTTTCTGGCAAATATTGCAGGTCCCTGGCAGCTCGCGGCCTGAGCCAGGCATGGGCCGTGCTGCCGATCACGACCTCAAGCCGTAGTGCGAACTAATGCCATACAGCGCTTTCGCCGCATCGAGCGGCTTTTGGACGACAATCCCATGGGAAATCGTTGAAGGCGGCAGAAATTTTGCGATAAAGGGAGAAACTTTTCCGTCCTATTGCTCAATTGGCTCTATGCCTGGAACCGCTAAGTGGCGGAGAATTCTCATGACCGACCTTCTCGAACGACCCAGGCAACCGACACGGCACCGCCTCGACATCAACGCCTATTACAAGATGGCCGAGGCCGGGATCTTAACCGATGGCCAGCGGGTCCAACTGATCGATGGGGAGATCATTGATTTGAATGCTGTGGGAAGCGCGCATGCGGCGACTATGAACGATCTGGCGCAGCTGTTCATCCGTGCCCTCAGCAACGATGTCGCGCGTGTCATTTGCCAGAGTCCCTTGCGTCTTGATTCCTATAACGAACCTGAACCAGATCTTACGATCTTGAGGCCCCGCGAGGATCGGTATCGCATAAGTCATCCGGGCGCCGCCGACCTCCTGCTGCTTATCGAGGTCTCTGATATGTCACTGGCCTATGATCGTGCCACCGAAGTTCTTCTCTAACGAAATTTGGGGTCCCCGAGGTTTGGATCGTCGATATCGTTGGCGCAGCGATCGAAATCTATCGCGAACCGAAGGGGGAGGAATATTCCGAGTGCGGGAGCGAAGAGCCGATGGACGGCTGTCGCCCTCGTTGACATCGCGCATCGCCATCGACATTGGCGCGCTATTCGTTTGATGCTGTCGGCTGCCCGAACTCAGCCGGATCGATCTCGGAAATTCACGCGCGGGTGGACAAGACCCGGTGATCAAGTCCGGGGCTTTGCTGCGCAGAACTGCGGGAAGCGCGGGCGCGCTGCGGAAGGCTAAACAGTGGATAGTCGGCCTTTGGCGCATTTTGTGGCTGGCGCGGATCGGGTTACGGTCCGACAAAAGACGCGGGCGAATCTGAGGATCGAATCGATGAAGGCGATTGAAGCTAGGAAGCCATCGAAAGCGAAAGCGCCGACCCAAAAAGGCAAGAGGCAGGTCAATCCCATTTTGGACCTCTTGCAAAATATGGATGAAGATCTGGTCGGCTTTCTGCGGCAGGCTGTGCTGAAAGAGATGGATCTGGGTTCCGCAATTTTGGGCCCGGAGGACGCTGTCGATCTATTCGCGGAATATCTGGAAAATTGCGCGCTGGGTGACGTTGACGAGGACGAGGATTTCGTAACAAGCCTGGTAGTTGAGCTGAGCAACCTTAAAGTCAACTCCGAGGGAGGGGAACGGGAAGCCCGTGAAAAAATCCACACAATCTATGAGCTGTTGGACAAGGCCCTGCAAGCTCATTCGCTGAGCGCATTGGACATCATGATAACCGGTAAGATTTTGACGGACGCCGGATGGGCTGTTCCGGACAATTTGAAGCGGGCCATGATGGGGGCGCTCCAGGCGGCCTCGCCGGACTCCCAAGGCGCCGTCACAGATGGTATCGTCTCATCGCTAGGGGAACTGGCCAGACAGGGCGGTCAAAATCCGTTTGACGTCTGTGAAGATCTAAGTTCCCTCTTGGCAGCCTTTCCGGCCGAGGCGAGCAGCGTGCTGTTGTCCGATCTAATCGCTGGCAAAAATGCGGGGATTGATCAGGCTGTCGCGGGTTTCCTTTTGCATCCCGATGCGGGTCTCGCGCAAGCCGTGGCGGAGGCTTTGGCCACATCCGCCACGCAAACGCCCGTTGAGAGTTCGCTGATTGAACGGCTCGTTCGCATGCGGCCTTGGCTGCCGCAGACCCGACAGGCCCAGCTTGACTCCACCATAAGAGCGATGCGGTTGAACGCCTTGCCGCCGGTCAATGCGGAGCTGCCCAAGGCCATCAAGTGCTATGTCTCGGTCTGCGATGGCATGGGTACGAGAAGTCTCTTCGTCACACAAAGGGCGGGCGCCCACTACCAGCTCGCAAGTGTCATGATGAAGGTTGCCGGAGTTGCCGAGGTTCTGGTCATTTCGGAACTATCGAAAGCCGAGATCGACGGTACGGTGCGTCAAATAAAGGCCCCCGTACAGGTGGTGGAAACGGATTTGGATGGCATTACTCGGATGTTGAGATTGGCGGTTGCCGACAATCTCGTCTCGGGAAATCCGCCACCGTTCAAATTGGTCGAGGTCGTGGAGAGTCTCGGTCTTGGCCAGGTTCAGCCCGATCACGCATCTCCGATGGACATCATTACGGGCCTCTTGGCTGATGTGCCGCCTGTACAAACCGATCCGATGGCTGTGGCACGAGCACACGCCGATATACTGGAGAGCGAGTTTAAGTATCAATGGTTTGAAGCCGGCGAGGCGTTGGAGGGTTTATTATATCCCGTCAAGGGTTCCAAACAGCGCGTCGCCAAGCTTATGAAGGCCTATCTCCCTGAACGAAGGCTCTTTTGGGCGCGGCAGTGCGCCATTTCGGCGCTTGCGATGCGTAGTAATGAAAAAAAGCGCCATTCGCTTTGGAACCAATTGGCGCTCGTCGGGCGCGATATCGCCTCGGAATTGCCGCTTGACCAGATACCGTTCATGAAACAAATTGCGGAGGTCTCTGTGCAGGCATTTGAAGGGCGGCTAGCAAACTGACACCGGCCGCCGATGATCAATCCGCCATCGTCTCCACCAAAACTGGTTTTTGCGATCGAATGGCTGATCACCACGTTGCTGACGTTGGCCGGACTCTTTTTGGTGGGCCTCTGGGGCCTCATAAATATCTCCATTGAAGACGCCAGCGATCTCATCGTCCCTCTGTCGCACAAGACTAACCACAGGGCGTCTAGGGTGATGACCTATTAATAATTATGGCGCCGTCGTTGCGAGGAGCGGAGCGACGAAGATTCCATGCACGGTTCTCCCACTCCAAAAGCGCCCAGCGCATAGGCCTTTTCGTGCCGCTGTTCAGAGCTTTGGCTCGGACCGGGCTGTACTCAATTCTCGACACAAGGTTGCGAGGCTTACGGAGGTGAAAGACAAGTCGGACCAGTTCCAGAGCTTCGGTTCGCGGACACCTATGACGTGTGACCGTCTCAGGACATTGATCTTCGTCCTCACTCGCCACCAATACGCGCGCCTTTCTCGGCCATTGAGCGCTTCATCACCAGGACGACTGGCACGAGCGCAAGCATCACCACGGCAAACACCCAAAAGCAGTCGAAATAGGCAAGGGACGACGCCTGCTGTTGGCGGAGATGCTCCAAAGCTTGCCAGCCTAATTCCTGCGACAAGGCTGGATCACCGGTCTGCCGAAGAAAAAATGCTTTGGATTGTTCGAGAAAGGATTGCACGGCCGGGTTAAAGGGATCGAGATTTTCGCCAAGTCGAAGGGTATGGAATTGCTCGCGGTGATCCTGCAGCGCTTGGCCCAGGGATGTTCCCACGCTACCGCCTTCGTTGCGGAGAAGACTGAACAAGCCAACGGCGGCTCCTCGCAACTCCTTCGGGGTATAGAGGTAGGCGGCGACGTTTGCCGGGGCGAAACAGATGGATAAACCGACGATCATGACGACCCGGGGCCAGACAGCCTGCCCCGGGCTGATATCGAGGTTGAGTTGTGACATCCAATAATTACTGGCGGCCATAGTCAGCAGACCGGCCAGGATCACCCACCGAGCATCTGTCGGCCGGCCAAGCACACGGGCCACGATCGGCAGCGTTAAAATGGCGAAAAAACCGGCCGGTGACATCACCAGCCCCGCCTGCAGCGCATTATACCCAAAGAGGGATTGAAGCAGGCCGGGCAATAGGGTGCTGTAGCCATAAAGTACCGCATAGGCAACGAAAATGATGAGGCAGCAGGCGCTGAAATTGCGCTCCCCCAGCGGCCGGAAATTAACGACGGGGTTTTTATGGCGCGTTTCCCAGAAGATGAGCCCCGCAAGCGAGGCAACAAAGAGTGTCAACAGAGTCTGCACCCGCCAAAATGCGTCGCCCAGCCAATTCCACTCCTCGCCTTTGCTCAGCATCACTTCCCAGGAAACCATGGTGATAACGAGTAACAACAAACCGAACGAATCAAAACGGGACGGTTGCCTTCTCTGCTCCGCGCGCTGGGCCGTGAGATAGTCAGGGTCATGGACGAGGGCGTAGCAGGCGGCGAAGGCAAGAAGACCGACCGGGACATTGATATAAAAAACCCACCGCCACGAATAGTTGTCCGTAATCCAGCCGCCCAAGGTCGGACCAACGACCGGCGCGATGAGGGCAGCGAGGCCGAACAGGGTCATTGCGACGCCTTGCTTCTCCGGAGGAAAGGCATCAAGCAGCACGCCCTGGCTGGATGGCTGTAGCCCACCGCCCGCAAGGCCTTGAATGACCCGGAAGAGAATCAACTGATTAAGGCTCGTGGCCATCCCGCAAAGCCCGGAGGCGAGCGTAAATACAGCGATCGACGCGAGGAAGTAGTTGCGACGGCCGAAGCGGTTGACGAGCCAGCCGGTTGCCGGCAAGATAATGGCGTTGGCGGCGAGGTAACTCGTGATCACCCATTCGCCATCGACCACCGCCGTCGACAATCCGCCAGCGATATAGCGCAGCGCGACCACGGCGATCGTTGTGTCGAGCACCTCCATGAAGGTCGGCACCACCACAGCCGCGGCCACCAACCAAGGGTTCATGGTTGCGCCGGGCCTGGGAACTGAAAGTGCCGTCTCGGTCATTTGTCGTCAGCCGTAGGTCCAGCCGGATCGGCTGCCGTTGCCGGCGATTGAGGCTGAGCGGCCTGCAAAAACTTACCGGCATCGGGTCCTGTCGGGGGCCGGTTGATATAGACATATGGGATAACCGAAAGGCCGATGAACAAAGGATCCTTATCTGGGTTGTAGTTTTGAAGTTCGATACGAACCGGCAAGCGTTGCACCACTTTGACGAAATTGCCGGTGGCATTCTCGGGCGGCAGCAGAGCCAGGGTAGAGCCGGTGCCCATCGTAAAACCAGTGATACGGCCTCGGAATAAACGCCGGTCACCATACATATCGGCATAGACGTCGACGGGCTGGCCGATGCGCAATTCCCTCAGTTGCGTCTCTTTGAAATTGGCGTCGATCCAGATTTCGTTCAGCGAGCGGATCGCCATCAGACCTTGCCCGGCTAAAACATTATTGCCGGGATTCACATTGCGGCGTGTGATAACGCCATCGATTTCCGCAATGATATCACAATAGCGAAGATTTAATTCAGCTTGATCGAGATCGCGTTTGGCGGATTCAAGTTTCGCTGCGGCCTGCAAAACGGCTGGCACTTTCGGCACCAGCTCTGCAAATATTTTGTCAATGTTGCCCTCTGGAGCCCGCTTATAGAACTCCTCAAGCATTTGTTTCGGAGTGAGGTTAAATGAGTGGTGCACTCCGAGTTCGGCCGCAGTCTGCATCAATTCTGCCTGTGCCTGGAGCACCGAGGAAAAGGTCTGATCGAGGTCGGGCGGCACCGAGCTCAAGTCCCCGCCATTCCCGGGTTCGGCAGGCAAGCCCAAAGAAACACGGATTTGGTATATATCGTCCTGGGCTTGGATGACATCAGAGCGGGCGGCGGATAGGGTTTCCTCCCGTCGATCGTACTCCTCGCGGCTTGTGTAGGCTTTAACAACCAGTTGCTTCGCCCTTTCGAATTCCACTTCGGCCAATTTCAGCGAAGCCTTCTTCTTATCAAGAGCGGCAACCTTCGCATGAAGAAGGGCGATCTGGTTATCGACGTCCTCTATGGCGTGTTGAAGTTTCCAGCGTTGGCTTCTGGCTCTCGCTTCAACACCTTGCACATCGGCTTTCGCCAAATCGAGGTCTGCCTTTGCGGTCGCGACAGCCGCTTTTCGGATCGCCACTTCGACCTGATAGGGCTCCTTGTCGAGCTCGACGAGAAGATCGCCTTGGCGGACGCGGTAGTTGTCGTCCACCAGAACCCTTGACACTTGGCCTGGCACGCGGGCTGCCACGAAGGTGACGTGGCCGTTCACATAGGCATCATCCGTCGATACGGTGGTGAGCATCCTTGCTATCCAAGGAATCCCAACCACCGCGAAGATGGCTAGACCTAAAGCGGCTGCCACCCCTATCATTAAGCGCCGTCTTTTCGACTGTTCGCGATCATTTGGTGGGCTTGGCTTGGGGGGAGGCGCCTTGGTTGAGGTTTCGCCTTGGTTAATCGAAGCGCCCGTATCGCCGGTCGAGTGCTCAGGAATTGAGCTTGAACTGGACTTGGACCCATTCGCTTGACTTAGCTTGGCATCCATAGTTGTCCCCGCGTTACTCCCGCTATGCCCGCTGTGCGAAAAGGAAACCAATCCAGGCTAGAATCGTTGCATCCGCAGCGCAATCTGTCGCTGCGCTGCAGGACGGAGGCCAAGAGCTTGAAGGTGACCCAATCCAAGCATACGACGCGCAAGAACCGCGAGGTCACAATGCGCGTCGGCGCTGTTGAGATCGTCAAGCGCGGCATCGCGCGCTATGACCTCAGCGATCCCTATCATATCGCAATCGAAATGAGCTGGAAAGAATTCGCGCTCGCGTTCGTCGGCTTGGAAATCAGCATAAATATTGCCTTCGCCTTGCTCTATCTCGCAAGTCCAGGCTGCATCGCCAATATGCGGCCGGGCTCCTTCTCCGACGCATTCTTTTTCAGCATCGAGACACTGGCCACCGTGGGCTATGGAACCATGGCTCCGGCGACTTTCTACGGTCACGCTGTCTCATCGATTGAAATGGTTTGCGGCTTGGTCTTCGCAGCGATTATGACCGGTCTTTTGTTTGTGCGTTTTTCAAAACCAAGACCCAAAATTTTGTTCGCGGATCAGGCTGTGGTCACAAGCCGTAACCATTCGCCAACCTTGATGGTGCGTATCGCCAACGGACGCATGACCTTGCTGACCAATGCCGTGGTGCGGCTTGGCGTGGTGTTGTTGGAGGAAAGCGCGGAGGGCCATCCCTTCCGCCAATTGCACGACCTTCCTCTGTCGAACGGGACTCTTTCTCTCTTCCCATTGACTTGGATGGTGATGCACGAAATTAATGCGGATAGTCCGCTCGTCGACTACGATTCTGATCGATTTAAGGAGCAGGATGTACGCCTTGTCCTTACCGTCGAGGCTCGCGACCATGCACTCGGCGTGGCTATCCACGACATGCGCATTTACACCGCAGACAAGATCCTGTTTGGAATGCACTATGCCGAGGCAGTCACGATCGACGATCAACTGCGCCCCGTCGCCGATCTCACGCGTCTCAGTTTGGTCGAGCCAGACCCCCCGGCGCAATCTGGGGTGACAACTGATAACCGATAGCAAACTA
>DATJTB010000179.1:0-16982 GCA_035503795.1 Methylocella sp. | reverse complement strand
GCCGATTGGCGGCGCGCTGGCTTTCATGGGTTTGCGTGGTGCTATGCCTTTGCTTCACGGTTCCCAAGGCTGTACCTCATTCGGGCTGGTTATCTTCGTTCGTCATTTCAAAGAAGCGATTCCCCTTCAAACCACGGCGATGAGTGAAGTTGCTACGGTTCTTGGCGGCTATGAGAATGTCGAACAAGCTATATTGAACATCTATAATAAGGCGAAGCCGGAACTTATCGGTATTTGCTCGACGGGTGTCACAGAGACGAAGGGAGATGATGTCGAGGGCTACATTAAGCAAGTGAGGGCAAAACATCCACAGCTTGCAAATTTTCCTCTCGTCTATGTTTCGACCCCAGATTTCAAGGACGCATTTCAAGACGGTTGGGAAAAGACGGTGGCTCGTATGGTTGAAGTGCTTGTTGAGCCTCCAACCAATTTGTCACGTCGCGACCCTGCCCGTGTGAATGTATTACCGGGCGCCCATTTGACGCCCGGCGATATTGATGAATTGCGCACGATTTTTGAGGATTTCGGGTTAGAGCCTTCTTTCCTGCCTGATCTCGGTGGTTCGCTTGACGGTCATATCCCCGATGAATTCACGCCAACTACCATCGGCGGCATCGGCGTCGAGGAAATTGCCACCATGGGTTATGCCTCTTGGACCATTGGCATCGGCGCGCAAATGCGCCGTGCGGCTCAAGCGATGGAGAAAAAGGCCGGTATTCCCTACCGCGTTTTTGATCGCCTTTGCGGGCTTGGACCATGTGATGAATTCTATATGCACCTGAGCAATATCAGCGGTCGTCCCGTGCCCAATAAGTACCGGCGCCAGCGGGGCCAGCTGGTCGATGCGATGCTCGATGGACATTTCCATATAGGCGGGCGCAAGCTGGCGATGGGAGCGGAGCCTGATTTGCTTTATGACGTCAGCAGCATGCTGCATGAAATGGGGGCCAAGGTAACAGTGGCAGTGACGACGACCGAATCCCCGGTTTTAGATAAGGTTGCTGCTGAAGAAGTCTTGCTTGGCGACCTTGAAGATCTCGAAAGGCTCGCCAAGGAAAAGGATTGCGACCTTATGGTTACGCACTCCCACGGAAGGCAGGCAGCGGCTCGACTCAAAATACCGTTCTTCCGGATTGGCATACCCATGTTTGACCGATTGGGAGCCGGGCATCTACTTTCGACCGGCTATAGGGGCACACGCGATCTTATCTTTTCGCTCAGCAACCTGATTATGGCTGATGCGGAAGAAAATCATGAACCTACTCCTGATACATGGCGTACGGTCGACGCCACCTCAGGTGCGGAACTGACGCAAGTTACAACCCATCATTAGATAAAAATAGGCTGAGCGTTCATGAAAATCGCATTTGCAACTCAGGATATGAAACGCGTTGATGCGCATTTCGGCTGGGCCAAGAATATTGCGATCTACGAGATCGGGCCGGAAGGCCATCGCTTCCTCGAAGCCATTCAATTCGATGGCGATCTCAAAGAGGATGGGAACGAGGATAAGCTCGGTCCGAAGATCGAAGCCATCAAGGATTGTGCGATTCTTTATGTCGCAGCTATTGGTGGTTCAGGCGCCGCGCGAGTCGTCGCCAATAACATTCACCCCATGAAAGTGCCTCAGCCGGAGGATATCTCGGATCTTCTGCTGAAGCTGGAAGATGTGTTGAAGGGAACACCGCCGCCATGGCTACGCAAGGCCTTAGCCAAGGGCAAGGAAAAAACCTTTGACGATTTTGATGAGTGAGGCGCCAAATGGCTGAAGTTGCAGAAGTCGTAAAGGATGTCGAGCCAGGTTCAGATGCTCCGTTTGTCAAGGAGCTGATTAAGATCTGGCGGGCACAGGACACACATGGAACCTGGGAAGGCCGGAAGGATCTGGATCTGCTGGAGCCTTACATTGTCGATAAGGAAAAGCGCCGGAGCCTACCGATCATTGGAGATCCGGATCCGGAAACAATTTGGCGCATGGAGCTCTTCTTTAATGCCGTTTGCCTTTCGATCGAGAGGCAAACAGGCGTGATGATTTCCCCGATGTTGAAAATGAGCCATGAAGGCTTTGGACGGATGGTCCTCACTGGAGGTCGTCTCATCGTCGTCAATAAGCAGTTGCGCGACGTCCATCGTTTCGGCTTTGACAGTTTTGCCAAGCTTGCCGAGGAAGGCGATAAATATGTCAACGCCGGCGTAGAGATGATCAATAAATTTCCTGAAGTGGCAAAATACTGAGCAGGGAATTGCAGAATGAGTGATGTCGAATCGTTGAAGGCCGAGATCAAGAAACTGTCCGCAAAAGCCATGCAGGCCAAGATGGATCTGCATGATCTTTCCGAAGAGCTGCCAATTAATTGGCAGAATATCATGGAAACGGCACAAAAGGCTCACGACGCATTCTCGCAACTTGAAGACAAACGCGCAAATCTGAAAGCCTTGGAAGCGGCTTAAGCCTCCAATCAAATCTACTCCTGAGGTTCTACCTATGACACACGCAACACGTGACGGACGCGACTGGCAGCCAGACTTTTTGATGGCCATTGATGGAGACACATGTATTGGTTGCGGCCGGTGTTACAAGGTTTGCGGCCGGGAAGTCATGATCCTCAAGGGCCTCACGGAAGAGGGCGAACTTGTTGGGTTGGATGATGACGAAGACGAAGAAGTCGAAAAGAAAATCATGGTCATGAATGATGTCGGTGCTTGCATTGGCTGCGGAGCGTGCGCCCGTGTTTGCCCCACCAATTGCCAGACTCATTCAAACGAGGCGGCCGCTGCTTGATTTTCCGATAGCCATGGCGTTGGTATGATGAGCGCAGAAGCAACCTATCGATGGTTGATCAATTGCTCGGCACGCACGGCACATGACCCATTCGACATTCACGTCGTAGCTTGCATATTTGCCCTGGCGATCAGCGAGGCGGAAGAAAGCGGGACAGAGATTTCCAACGGAATTGGTCTCGAGGGGCAACCGCTCTTGACTATTGGTGGTACCCTCTTTCCAGAAGCTCGGGAATTCTTTGACGAGCACGCAGGATCAGGCACTTCGCTCCTCATTGACGCCGAAGAGCAATCGGTGCGGGATATTTTGGGCATGTTCGCAAGCGGTGCAAGCCCCTTAGACCTGCCCCTCGCTGCGATGATCGCCCGGCGCTGCAAAAGTCCGCACCATCTTTGGCAGGACCTCGGCCTGCCAAACCGCGGCGATCTCACCCTGCTCATGCAGCGGCATTTCGAAAGGTTGGCCGCTAAGAACCAGCACGATATGAAATGGAAGAAGTTCCTCTACCGGATGGTCTGCGGATCCGAGGGTTTTACGATTTGCACCTCTCCCGTCTGTTCGGAATGCAGCGATTATCACAATTGCTTCGGTGCCGAAGATGGTGAAGCCCGCCTGCATACTTTGGAGGTATTGGGCGAGCACGCTGGCTAGATTTGGCGTCACCCCTCTGCTTTCGCCTTGGCGCGTTCAATCTGTCGCTCCGCCGCAACTGCTTTTAACCCGGGCATCTGGAGTGAGCGCCTATCTTTCTCGTCTACTCAGCACCCTTCAAAGAGTCGTAGCGTCAGGGTATAGAAAGGGTGCTGGAGATCATTTAACTTCAACGGCAACTTGTTCCGCATGCTGTTGTTGCGCCTGGAAGAGTTGAAAACCAGTGTCCAGCAGGCTTTTGAGTTCGGTATTGCTAACCGAGGGAATGAGGATCGTCTCAGGGGCGCCATTGACGGTCTTATGATAGGAGACCGCGTTGTCGATGGAAGCCTTGTCTCTTCTGGCGTGACTTTGAGTTTCTTCACAAGGGTTAGCGCTTTCTCGTTTACCGACTTATGGGCGTTTATCATACCTTCGGCGAAAGCGTGCACATCCTTGTTCTTTGATTTCGATAGGGCTTGCCGGGCGGCTTCGATATCGAGTTGTCCAGCCGTGTAGGTGATATGGACGATCTATGGATCGGTTGGCTTGGACGCACCTTGCGCGACGGCCGCGCTGACCAAGTATAATGCTGCGGCCATAATCGTGCTCATCGGACCAGCATGTGATATTCCCCTGCTTTTGACGAAACAATGACGCCAAATATATTTTTCCGCCGACGCCAGAGTATACCCTGCTCAAGCCAGAATCCGAAAATCCTTCGGGTTGACGATGCGGAAGTTGTCGGTGACCGAATCGCAGAATTCCGGCCAGTTTTTGGGGACTTTGTCGCGTAGGAACTGAAGCGTCGCTTCGGCGAACGCCCGATAGCTCGGGTAGCAATTGTTGTGTGTCAGATACTTGTGCATGATGCCCCACAGCCGCTCAATGGGGTTCAAATGGGGGCAGTAGGCCGGAATGAAATGCAGCTTGATCCGCCTTCCCGGCTGCGCCAGGCACTCCTGCACGAGCCTCGATCGCTGCCGTCCTGCCCGTCTCGAGATCAATCGCGCCGTGAACGTTGAGGCGTTGACGCCCGCTGGTTTGCTCGATGGCCAGATTGTCCTTGGCCTTCGCCCAGCAGCCGACGGGACGCGCCGCGTGCGTCGGATGCACAGCGTCCATAAACAGCACTGTCTCGTCGGGACCAAGTGAATTCAGAAGGTTCTCGTAGGCTTCGATGAACCCCTTCTGCTTCTCCACATCGAGCTTGCGCCCGATTGTTTCCGGCTTGCTGTATTCGATGCAGCAAGGCGATGAGCCCTGCGCGGCTCTCATAGATGACGCCAAATTCGCGTTCGATATAAGCGCCGACTTGGCGTGCCGAGCGCGGAGGCGCAAATCGCCAAGTGGCTTGCTAGACTGCATGCAGCTGATCTGCGCCGTCAGATGCGGCACCCACGGGCCGTCGCTCATCCTCGAGTCCGCACGTCGATCGCAGTCGCGCGATCCGGTTTGGATCTGCCGCGCAACAGCGCCTCTCGTCGTCCTGACGAATCCGGCGGGGGCGACGATTTATGAGCGAAAGAATTATAAACTTGCCGCGCATCGTTCTCAGCGCGGTGGTCGGCCCTTCATTCGATACCCTGCTCACGGGCCTTCCACATGGCGGCGATGCGGAAACGCTCGCTAATGGCCTTGGGGTCGGCCAGGATCTCGGCTTCCGCCTTCTTGAAGGCTTCGAGCACCTTATCCGCCTCTTCCTGAGTGACGGTGACGCGTCCGGCCATATGGGTGGCTTCGGGAGCCACCGCCAAGATCTTGCGCTTATTGGGGTGCAGTTTAACGTCGATCAGCTCGAAGGCCTCGAGCTCGCCATCAAATAGAATGGCAAGCCCCTGGACTTCCAATTTCCGGCCATCCTGTGTCGTCTTGATGAGCGTCCTTGTCACCATGATCAAACGGCCTCCTCGATTGCCAGCCAGCTGTAGCCGCCCTGGTCCCAAAGCTGGGCGAGCGTCTGATCGGCTGGCCAGTCGGGATATTGCGATTTGATATCTTCATAATCCTTTTGAAAGCGGATGGCATCCTCGCCTTCAATGTTGGAAATCAGATGATCGGTCTTGAAACGCAGCGCAAAGGCTGAACGATCCTCCGCGGCAAGAAGTTCGTATTCATTGCCAGATTCAACGATACAGAGCGTGCTCGGCTCGACGCTCATGGACTACCTCCCTATGCAAACTTAAGCCGCGACCTCGGCCGGGGTATTTTCTGCGAGTCCCCATTCCGCCCAAGACCCATCATAGACCGGCACGCTCTTATGGCCCAGCAGAAAAAGTCCGAGCGCAAGCATGGGGGAAAGAATCCCTGAGCCGCAGGTTGTGACAATTGGCCGATTGTGATCAACGCCTACGGCCTTGAACCGCTCTTCGATCGCCTCTGGCGGAATAAAAGCGCCGGACTCGGGCTCGATCAAATCCCCCCATGGGAGATTGACGGATTTGGGAATGTGACCAAGCTTCTTGACTCTATAGTAGTCGGCTTGGGTGCCGTCGAACTTCGCTGGACCGCGTGCGTCAACGATCTGTTCAGCGCCGCTCGCCAGATTCTCTTGCATCTGTTGCAGGTTGCGGACGAGCACCGGTGAATAGGCAGCGGCAAACTTATTGGCTTCGGGCCGCACGGGTGACATTTCCGTCGGCAGTTTCTCCTTGAGCCATTTGCCGTAGCCGCCATCGAGCAAGGCGACTTTATCATGGCCAAAAACACGGAACATCCACCAGACGCGCCCGGCCGCCGAACCGCCGCAATGGCGGTCATAGACCACGACAAAATCATCGGTACCAACCCCGAGCAGGCCGACTTTCTTGGCGAAATCGGCCTCCGAGGGAACCATGTGCGGCAAGGGATTGGTGGGATCGGCCACCGCGTCAATGTCGAAATGAACCGCCGGTGGCAGGTGGCGGCCGCGATATTGCGTGCGACCGTCCATATTGGTGCTTGGATGATGCCAAGTGCAATCAAGGATTTTGACGCTAGGATCGCTCAAATGTTCCGCGAGCCAGCTTGTACTGACCAAGCCTTCAGGGTACGGATCGCTCATGCGCTCATCTCAATGTAGAGTTCGTTACATCATTCATGGGTGGAGTCGGGGGAGAGCGGGTTGCAACGGAGGTTCGAAACCGGCTCTCGGGTCGCGTTGAGCCCTGCATGGCGTATGCAGTGGCTCAAAAGAAATTCATCCGCTCTGCACCGGGCGCAGCCGGTTCAGCCGTCTTTCATGGATTGCGGGGCAACGCATAGCCCGGCCGCGGACGCGTTTCGTAATATTCAGGCTTTTCCGGCCAAGCCCCTTCGGGGAGGATTTGGAACTTGGTGATCTTGATCGGCGCACCATGCGTGCAGGAAATTTCGCTGAGTTTGATCTCGCGATTGCCTGGCCCCGCCGAAAAATCGGCAACCACCGTTCCGTCCGCTTTGGTGGCCCTGGCAAATCCCGGGGTGCCTACATTCTTACTGGCTACCGACTCTTCGACGAAGGCCGGCGACTCCACCCCATCGACAGAAGGCCCAAAGGCCGGCGTGGCGAAGGTGAAGACGACCAGGACCGCGCTAAAGTCGACTGTAATATCCGGGGTGCTTGGGCGCGCCACGGAATAGACAGTGAGAGATCCCCCATCAAGAAGCGCCTTGATCTCATCAATTCCGTTCGTTGCGAATGCTTCTGCGACCTTCACACCTGACCTCCTTTGCTAAACCTGATCCGGCTGTTTGTCTCGGACGAACAATTTTTGTGCCAGTTTGGCGAATGGCGGCTGTTTGAAAGCCCCGTCTCTCAATGGACGAGGCTTGGCTGCCCACCATTTTCGCCCGGCTCGTCCGGCAGGGCGATGGGGCTGGATTGGTGATGAACAAGCTTCCAGTGTCCTTCAATTTGGCGGAAATGGTTGCTGGCCGCGAGCGCCATCGACCCGATCTTCTCGATGCACAAAACCCGCCCCTCATCGCCGCTGATGATCGCATAGGGGTCATGACAGGAGATGGCGGGGCTATGCTCGCTGCCGAGTATATTCCGCCAGCTGCCAACCACCGCCTTTCGCCCGATGATGGCCGGCCAGCCGGGGTGAATGCAGGAAACCGTGTCATCATCTGCCCAAAGGCTAGTCATGCCCGCGAGGTCCCGGATCCGGAAAGCCGTGTAGAAGGCCGCGTTGGCGGCCAGAAGTGAAGCCTTATCAACCATGGAAATCCGTCCAATGAGCCACTTGAGGCATCAAGCGGAATGGATTGAGCGATCATGCGGCCAAGATTTTTCGACTGCAACCGATTGGGGTTTGCCAAGCCAATAAGCAAGGGTCGTCGTTCTTGTGGAGCATTTTTTGCTTGGCCTGCTCGAAATGGACCATGGGCTTGCATTCGGAAGATGGGATGAATGACAGCGAAAGCGCTGAGCGGAACATCGCATTTACCCGCACATGAAAGACCGGGCCACAAGCGGATGAAGGACGGCTCATGCTAGAGATAGCCATTATAGGGGGTGGTGTTAGCGGCCTATGCTTGGCGAAGGCCCTGCAGCAGCAAGGCCGGGATTTTGCGCTTTTCGAAGCGCGTGGGCGTCTTGGCGGGCGCGTGCTGACGCTTCCTTTTGCCCAAATCGACTTGGCCGCCGATCTCGGCCCAACCTGGTTCTGGCCGGATTCGCAGCCGCTCGTCACGCATCTCGTTGAAGAGCTGGGCCTCGCCCATTTCCCCCAGCACGACCAAGGCACGCTGCTCCATCTGCGCGATGCCGACCAAAGGGCTGAACGGCTCGATGACAAAAGCGTGCATCTTGGCGCACGAAGGCTTGTAGGCGGCATGACCAGTCTCGTCGAAGCTTTGGCGGCCGCACTGCCAGAAGACAAATTGCACCTGGAACATGTCCTGACCGAGGTGCGGGATGGCGACGATTTCATGACTCTCGTCTTCCGCCGCGGCGATCATCTGGTCGAAGTTCAGGCAAAGCGCGTCGTGCTGTCCCTGCCGCCGCGCCTGATTGAAGAAAAAGTCCGTTTCGCGCCCGATCTCAGCGATGAGACGAAGGCCGTCATGCGGGCGACGGAAACTTGGATGGCCGCGCAAGCCAAGGCTGCCCTTGGCTATGACCGGCCGGTTTGGCGGGAGGAAGGCTGTTCCGGCAGCGCCTATGCGACGCATGAACAGGCTGTGCTGGGTGAAATCTTCGATGCCTGCGACGCGGCCGGAGCCAAGGCCGCGCTTGGCGGATTTCTCGCTCTTTCACCGGAATTGCGGGAGTCCTTCAGCGTCGGTTTGCCCATACTGCTGAGCAGTCAAATGATGCAGATTTTCGGTCCGGCGCTGGGGCAAGGTGAGCTCTTGTTTCAAGATTGGGCAACAGAGGCCTTTACCTGCAGCACCCTCGACCGGACATCGCCTTCCGCCACTCATACGGATTTCGCCAATCCGCTCCTGCGGCGGCCTCTTTGGGGCGGCAAGCTCTATTTCGGCGGTTCGGAGACGGCGGCACATGGCAGCGGCTATCTCGAAGGGGCGATCGAATCGGCGCGGCGGGTTGGCCGCGCCTTGCTGCAGGAGTTTTCTCGTGCGGCGCCAGGCGCCAACGAAGCCCTGCAGGATGTGCCGGATGCCGCTTCGCTCAATGCCGCAAGCCTGGCGAGATTCCGGGAATGGGCGGCCGTCCAGACCGACGCGGCGTTCGACAGCTACCGCCATCGCTTGAATCGTGGCCTGGCAGCCCAGCAAAAGGAGCAATTGACGCAGCGGGCCGTCCTGGGGGCGATCGAGGAGGTTTACAGCAACGCTTTGAACATGCTGGAAGAGCTGCCCTTCGACATCCAGAATGTACATGTCGAGAAGGGCCGCTCGGCGTTGATGAGCGATGTGCAGTCGCCCTTCCGCGACATCATGCAAGGGCTCATCGACAATGTGACGGAATTCAACGCGACCTCCTGCGCACTATCGAATTTTCCCGATGAGCATCACTTACCCAAGGAATATATGCAGACGATCTACAAGGATATTGCCGCCGCCTGGCAGGAGTTTTCGCTCTCCGCCAATGCGTTGCTTTTGAGCAAACCCAAGAATGTTTTCCATCCGTCGGCTGGACAAGGGATTGAAGCGTCTCATGAGTGAGAGTGAAACCGAAACCGGAACGGTGAACGTAACCGAGGAAGACCTCGACGTTTATGCGATCTGCGGCTTGAACGATATCCCGAGCCAAAGGGCACGGGGCTTGAAGCTCATGCGGCTCAGGGAGGATGGCACCGAATATGTCTGGCCGATCATCGTTGTGCGCTGGGGCAAGCGGGTCTTCGGCTATGAGAATAGGTGCCCCCATCACGGCGTCAATCTGGATTGGGAGCGCCAGCAGTTCCTCGATTCGAATGGCACGCGGCTTCTCTGTGGCAAGCATGGCGCGTTGTTCGATATCGGAACCGGCGACTGCGTCGAAGGGCCCTGCATGGGGGACAGCCTCACTCCGATCGCTTTGACCGTCATCGAGAATGAAATCTGTGTCGTGGGCGTCAAGCTCGCCAGGGACGAAGATGACGAGGAGGAGGCCGCGGGCTGATCGGAAGATATGGCCGGCTCTGCGAGAGGCGGCGCCTGACCCGGCGGGACGGCGCAAGGGCGCCCATGGGATTACCTCTTGAGGCGGTCCGTTCAAACGGTTAAGCCAAATGGATTCTCGTTACAATGGGCTGTCGATAAAGGTTTGAAGGTAAATCCTCTTGTTTCTGGCCACCCAGCGTGAAGCAGGTCTTCGAAGGATGAAGTCTTTCTTAGCAGCCCGTCGAGCCAAGACGAGTCCCTCTGCTTCTCCTCTGCTTTCTGGCACCTCATGACAAGTGAAACGGCCGCGCCCGATCCGGATAAATCCGACAAGGACAAGAAAGAGCATCAGCCGCCAAAGGGCGCTCATCACAAAGCCGCCTGGACGAGCGACGGCGGACAGGTAGCCGATATCGACGTGATCGCGGAATGGCTCGTCCTTCGCAAGAAGGAACGTCCAGCGGCGGAGATCTTTCACATTTATTACCGGATGGCGGAAGCCAAGGGCCGGCGGCCGCTGAGTTTCGTCTTCAATGGCGGGCCCGGCGCCTCCTCGGCCTATCTCCATGTCGGAGGCCTCAGCCCAAGGCGCGTGCTGTTCAAGCCGGATGGGAATATCGAGCCGCCGCCAGTGCGCCTCGTCAATAATCCGGAGAGCTGGATCGCCTTTTCGGATCTCGTCTTCGTTGATCCGGTCGGCACCGGCTTCTCCCGGATTATCGAGCCGGACAAAAAACCGGACGATAAGGAGAAACCTGACCCTGCGAAAACGGTCGAGGAAAAGGAGTTCTTCGCGCTCAATCGGGATCTCGAAGCGCTCGGCGAGTTCATCGAGCGATTCCTGTCCAAATACCAGCTTTGGGACGTGCCGATCGCCGTCATTGGTGAGAGCTATGGAGGGTTTCGCACTGCCAAACTTGCTCGCCGCCTGCAGGAGACGCATGGCGTTGGCCTCTCATTGGCCATTGCCATCTCGCCGGCACTCGAATGGGCGCTTTTGAACGAGAATGATTATGACGTACTGCGCTCGATGGATTCCTTTTGCACCATGGCGCTCGCCGCCACCTTTCATGGCCGCTCGCGCGTCTATCCGGCCGGCACGCCAATCGAGGAGCAAAGACGAGGAGTGGAAAGCTTTGCCAGCCGCGAACTCGCCCATTCCTTTCTTGTCGGCACGGCACATGATCCAGCAGAACAGGCCCAAGTTTTCAGCCGGGCCGCAGATTTCCTCGGGCTTCCCGAGGATCTCGTTCGCCTGGCGCATGGCCGCGTGCCGTTCTGGCGCTTTGCCCGCGAGCTGTTGAAATCCGAGCAGAAGATCCTCGGCGTCTATGATGCGACGATCACGGGCATCGATCCTTTTCCGGACCGTGAGAATCACGAAGGGCCAGATCCAACCTTCGCCGGCATCGACCGCGTGTTTGCGAGCGCCATCAACCATGTGTTGCGTGCCGAAATCGGCATCGAGTCGGAGCGCCGCTACGAGCTCTTGAGCCTTGCCGTCAATCGCGACTGGAAGCGGGATGAGCAGCGCCATGCGCTCGAGGGGCCGGCCGGCGCGACCGATGATTTGCGCTTCGCCATGAGCATGAACCCCGACATGAGGGTGCTCATCGCGCATGGCTATTACGATATGGTCACTCCCTATTTCTCATCCGAGCGGTTGGTTGAGCAAATGAAGCTGTTGCCGCAGCAAAGGGAAAAGCTTTTCATACGCCATTTCAACGGCGGTCATATGTTCTACACCTGGGACAAGTCGCGCCGTGCTTTCCGTGACTGGGTGAAGTCCTTCTACATTTAGGAATGCGACGTCTGCTTTTCTGCAACACACCCGCGGTCTGAAAGAATCAGCGCGCAGCCAATGAGGGCAGCCCAGTCTACCCCGCCGATTGAAATAAGAGCGGCTCCCGCTTCTATCGAATCGGGAAACGCTCTAGCTTTAAGATTTGCCGCATTTTCTCAACGCGAAGCGGTATCCATTTCGCTGGAAAATGCTCTAAACCGGCCGATTTTCATTGCGGTTCTTGACCGGCTCCATCACGGCGAGACCCTCTTCATAGGTGATGACTTTATAGTCGGGGTCAAAGCCCTTCGCCGCGTCGAGCACATAATCGAGCTTGCCGGCGGTATCGAGCTTCTTGATGTCGTTCTTGTCGATGCTCATGAGCTCCATGATTTCCTTCCAGACGGTCGATTCATCACAGGGCAGAATGATAAATTTGATGCCGTCCAGAGTAACTTTGTATTTCGACAGCAAGTCGATGTTGTTGCAATACATGAAGCAGGTGCTGGAGGAATCCAGAAGCCCTTTCAGGACCTCGGTCACATCCTTTAGATAGGCGAAGTTATGCAGATAGCCGACGAGCACCGGAATCGTCGCATCGCCGGCTTGCGCGATGGTGAGCACCTGTTCGACGGAATAATCCGGTGGGCGCTTTTCATCCGCCAACTGGGCTTGAAATTTCAGTGCAATATCGCCGCGGAAGCCGAACCGGCCAGGCTTGGTGGTCGGGCTCTTCAAGACGGCATTGAGGAGGCGTCCCTCCTTATCCAACCGTGCGAAGGGGGTATTTTCGATCACGACCGCGGTCTTCTCAATGGTTGACATGGATATCCCTTCAATCTCCCAGGCGGGAAGCTCAGCTTATCTTTGAAGCGAAAAGCATCCTTGAGGCCAACGCCATCCGGGCCGGTGCTTTTTGCCGGTTCATGCAAATGATCCGCCGATTTGTCGAAAGATCGGCTGCGGGCATCGGCTGTCCTGAGCCTCGAACAGCCTCGGATTTCGGGAAGAGCAGCCTTCAAGCCGGAGACAGTTTCTCGGCGCGGCTTGATGCCGCAGGGCGTGATGGACATGTGTCGGAAACCAGACACGCGTCGCAAAGGCAACAGCGATCGCAAGGGAGATCTCAAGCACGGACGTCATATGCTGCATGGCACAGAGCTTGCTCTTCTCTCGGCAGAAAGTTTTCCCTGATGAAGGATGGGCAATGATCAACCTAACGGATAGCGCGCTGGATGCGGTGCGGAGCGCAATCGCGGGTGCCGTCGAGCCAATGGGCGGTTTGCGCATCAAGGTCGAGGCCGGCGGCTGTGCAGGCTATCAATATAAGATGGGCCTCGTCAAGGATGCCGAGCCGGATGACTCCGTTGTGGAGCGGGATGGCGTGAAGGTCTTTGTCGATATGAACAGCCATGATCTCCTGGCAGGGACGACGATTGATTTCGTCGTGGCCTTGGAAGGGGCGGGGTTCACCTTCGAAAATCCGAATGCCACATCGAGCTGTTCCTGCGGCAAGTCGTTTGGTTAGCTGCGGCGGTCACAGACCTCACGAATCGTTAGACTTTGTCCCAAACTTATTGAGGGTGGATCATGCTGGCTCAACCCGAGCAGGCGGGCGATGCGACAACCGCGGATGAAAAACGCGTCCAGGTCATCAGGGATGTCATTGAGGAAATTCGCCCGAACTTGCGCCGGGACGGAGGCGATTGCGAACTCGTCGAGGTCAGCGGCAACAAGGTGATGGTCAAGCTGACGGGCGCCTGTGTCTTTTGCAAGCTGAGTAGCGCGACGCTTGAGGGCATTCAGGCGCGGGTTGTCGAGAAGCTCGGCGAACTTGTTCGCCTCGTGCCGGTGATGGGTGGTGTCAAGGCTTCGCATTAAGCGTCCTTGATGGAGAGTCTCACATTTGAGCTCTGAGCTCTCATCGCTATTGGAATCAGCTCGGGAGGTTTTCCGTGCGCTCTATCTACCTTGATAACAATGCGACGACCCGCACGGATCCCGAAGTTGTGGCGGCTATGCTGCCGTTCTTTACCGAACAGTTCGGCAATCCCTCGTCGACGCATGCATTTGGCACGGATGTGAGCGGTGCCTTGAAGCAGGCGCGCCAGCATTTGCAGGCTCTACTCGGGACGGCGTTTGACCATGAGCTGATCTTCACCTCGGGCGGTACGGAGTCGGATAATGCGGCGATTTTGTCGGCGCTCGAATCGCAGGATGGGCGTGATGAAATCGTGACAACGACGGTCGAGCATCCGGCCATCCTGACCTTGGTGGGGCATTTGGAGAAAACCCGCGGCACCAAGGTTCATTATATCGGCGTTGACGGCCAGGGTCGGCTCGACATTGAGGCTTATAGACAGGCGCTGGGGCCGCGGACCGCGGTTGTCTCGATCATGTGGGCCAATAATGAGACCGGAACACTGTTTCAGGTAGCGGAACTTGCCGAACTCGCCCATGCCGTGGGGGCGCTTTTCCATACCGATGCCGTGCAGGCGGTTGGCAAGGTTCCGATCGATTTGAAGGCGACGAAAATCGACATGCTTTCCCTCTCAGGGCACAAGCTGCATGGCCCGAAGGGTATTGGCGGGCTTTATGTCCGCAAGGGCGTAAAGTTCAAACCCCTGGTGCGGGGCGGTCATCAGGAGCGGGGCCGGCGCGGCGGGACCGAGAATGCGCCGGCGATCGTCGGACTGGGCAAGGCGGCTGAACTGGCGCTCACACATATGGAAGAGGAACGCACGCGGGTGGCCTCGCTGCGCGACCGGCTTGAACAAGGGCTCGTCCAGAAGATCGGCCACTGTCTGGTCACGGGCGATGCCCTGAACCGGTTGCCGAATACATTGAATATCGCTTTCGAATACATCGATGGCGAGGCGATTCTTCACAATATGAATAAGGAGGGGATCGCTGCTTCGACTGGCTCGGCCTGCACGTCTGGGTCGACCGAACCATCGCATGTCTTGCGGGCGATGGACATACCACGCAACGCGCTTCTCGGCGCCATTCGCCTTTCGCTATCGCGCGAAAACACGGCTGAAGATGTTGACCGGGTGCTCGAAGTCGTGCCCGCTATTCTGGCCAAACTCAGAGAAACCTCGCCGCTGTGGCAGGAGCGGTTAAAGAACAACGACGTTTGCGCGCCGAATTATGCGTGACGGAATGATGGGCCGGCCTCAGCTTCTACCGCTGGTGATCGTGAATGACACGACCTTGCGCGATGGGGAGCAGGCTCCGGGAGTTGCCTTTACGCGCGATGAAAAATTCGCGATTGCGCGCGGGCTCGATCAGGCCCGGGTCGATGAGATCGAGGCCGGCATTCCCGCTATGGGGGATGCCGAGATCGAGGCCATTCGGGCGGTCAAGGACGCGGTTTCCAACGCCGCGGTCATCGCCTGGTGTCGGATGACGCAAGGAGATGTTGATGCGGCCTTGCGGACCGGGCTCAGCCGCGTCAATCTCTCGGTGCCGGTATCGGATCGCCAGATCTGGGTGAAGTTCAAGGCACACCGGGAGGATGTGCTCGGCCGGATCGAGAAGATTGTCTCCTATGCCCGCGACAAAGGGCTTAAGGTTTGTGTCGGCGGCGAGGATTCAAGCCGCGCCGATTTTGATTTCCTCTTGCGAGCGGCTGCGGCCGCTCAGAAATCTGGTGCCCACCGGTTTCGCTATGCCGATACCTTGGGGGTGCTCGATCCATTCAGGACCTATGAGATCTTCAGCCGGTTGCGGCAGGAAACGGATCTTGAACTCGAGTTTCATGGGCACGACGATCTCGGCTTGGCGACGGCGAACACGTTGGCCGCGATCAAGGGCGGCGCGACCCATGCGAGCGTCTGCGTCCTTGGCCTTGGCGAGCGGGCCGGCAATGCCGCGCTTGAAGAAGTCGTTGCGGCTCTCGCCCAGACGTCCGATCGCCGGACAGGGGTGGATCTCACCAAGCTCACTGCCTTGGCCGAATTGGTTTCGCGCGGTTCTCGGCGGCCCATACCTGCCGCAAAATCCATAGTCGGCGCCGCCGCTTTTGCTCATGAATCGGGCATCCACGTCTCGGGCCTTTTGCGTGATCCTGAATGTTATGAAGCCGTCAATCCTGCTTGGTTTGGCCGTACCCGCAGCATTGTTTTCGGAAAGCATTCCGGCATGGCGGCGATTTCCAATGCTTTAGCGTCACTCGGCCTTGCCGCCGATGAAGTGCGTGCGAGGCGGGTTCTTGACGAAGTGCGGACGCGGGCGGTTGCCTTCAAGCGGGCGATCCCGGAATCCGAACTCATCGAATGTTACGCTGCAACGGGTGATGGCCCGGGTGTCGAAACCGGGCATGCCAGAGAACGAAACTGACGAGAACGAAATTAGCGATAATGACAGTCGAAAGCGTCGCCACAATGGCCGAGAAAACGACCGCTCCCGGGATTTGGATGCAGATCTGGGAAGATATTGGCTGTGTCAAGGCACGCGATCCTGCGGCCCGGCACAAGCTGGAGATCCTCCTTACCTATCCTGGTGTCCACGCGCTGATCCTGCATCGATTGACAAGCCGCTTGTGGCGGAAGGGTTTTCGCTTTCCGGCGCGGCTTCTCTCCTGGTTTGCCCGGCTTGTCACCAATGTTGACATTCATCCGGGGGCGCAAATCGGCCGCCGACTCTTCATCGATCATGGGGCTGGTGTGGTCATTGGTGAGACGGCCGTGATCGGCGACGATGTGACGCTTTACCATGGCGTGACGCTCGGCGGGACGAGCTGGTCGCCCGGCAAGCGCCATCCAACCGTTGAGAGTGATGCGCTGATCGGGGCAGGCGCCAAGATTTTGGGTCCCATTGTGGTTTGCGCGGGGGCTCGGGTCGGGGCGAACTCCGTGGTCGTGAAAGATGTTCCGCCGGGCATGACGGTGGTGGGCATCCCCGGGCGAATTGTCCGCGATACGCATAAGCGACGGCATGCCGATGGGCGCATCAATCTTGAGCACCACCAAATACCGGATCCGGTCGGTGAAGCCCTTCACAAAATGCTTGATCGAATCGAATTTCTGGAAGCGCGGGTGAGCCATCTGCAAGGCCGCCTCAATTCGTCCCAATCGGCAAAACCGGCGGCGTCGGATGCGAAAACGGCTGGCGAAACGGATGATTTGGAGTGGAATATGCAATCTGTCCCCTATTGTTGAATACCACGGAATGGGACGCGGGAATTTGACGCTGGTCCCGTGGGGGTGGATTTAGGCTTTTGTCCGATCCCGGCTCTTGACCTTACAAAAATGTTTCACGTGAAACATTTTT
>DATJTB010000178.1:0-7219 GCA_035503795.1 Methylocella sp. | reverse complement strand
GCCTTCCTTGATCCCCCCTATGGACGCGGTTTCGTGACACCGGCGCTCACGGCTCTGTGTGACGGGGGGTTCCTGGCACCCGGCGCGCTCATCCTCATAGAGGAGAGCACAGCGACGAAACTATCCATACCGGACAATTTCATCGTCCGGGATATGCGGCAGTTCGGCGAGACGCAAATCCTGTTTGTGACTTTTGAACCCCTCTGATGTTATCCGCGCGGCAAAGCCCGCCAGCCGATGTCGCGCCGGTAAAAACCCTCGGGCCAATCGATGGCTTCGATCGCCGCATAGGCACGGGCATGCGCCTCGGCTACATCCTTTCCGAGCGCGGTGACATTGAGGACGCGGCCGCCGTCGGCGATGAGCTTATCCCCCAGCTTCCTTGTTCCGGCATGGGTCACCGTGACGAAGGGCTGCGCCGCCGCCCGCTCAACTCCGCGGATTTCGCTGCCCTTCTGGGGCGCATCGGGATAGCCCTTGGCGGCGTAAACGATGCTAAGCGCCGTCTGCGGCGAGAAGCGCAAGGGGCGATCCGGCAGACGGTCTTCCGCCACGGCGAAAAGAAGCGGCAAAAGATCCTCTTCGAGGCGCGGCAGCATGGCCTGGGTTTCCGGATCGCCGAAGCGCACGTTGAACTCGATGAGTTTTGGTCCTTCCCGGGTGATCATCAGCCCGGCAAAGAGAACGCCCCTGAACGGCGCACCGCTCTCCGCCATGCCTTTGAGCGTTGGTGCGACGATCTCCCGCAGGACGCGTTCGCGCAGCTCAGCATTCATGACGGGCGCCGGCGAATAGGCGCCCATGCCGCCCGTGTTGGGGCCAGTCTCGCCTTCGCCGACACGCTTGTGGTCCTGGGCCGTGGCGAATTCGATCGCGCGATCCCCGTCGCAGAGGGCGAAGAACGAGACTTCCTCGCCTTGCAGAAATTCCTCGATGACAAATGGCTCGCCTACCTTGCCGAGCGCGCCCGAACAAACCCAATCGATCGCCTCTTCGGCCTCGTTGAGGCTCATAGCGACGCGGACCCCCTTGCCCGAGGCCAACCCATCCGCCTTGATGACGATCGGCGCGCCCTTGGCCCGCACGTAGGCTTTGGCTTCCTGAGGCCTGCTGAAACCGGCATAGGCGGCGGTCGGGATCCGATGACGCCGGCAAAATTCCTTGGCAAAAGTCTTGGAGCCTTCAAGCCGGGCAGCCGCCTTGGTCGGACCGAACACCTTGATCCCCAAAGCGCTGAGATGATCACTGAGGCCCGCGACGAGCGGCGCCTCCGGCCCGACCACGACGAGATCGACCGCCATGAGCTGGCAGAAGCTTGCGACCGCTTCGTGATCCGTAAAGTCAAGCTTAACGGTCTCGGCCAGATCGGCCATGCCGGGATTGCCGGGCGCGGCGAAAAGCTTCGTGATCAAGGGGCTTTTGGCGATCGCAATCGCCAGCGCATGCTCGCGCCCGCCGGAGCCGAGGAGGAGGACATTCATGGCCGTTTCGATACGCCCGCAGTGAAGATTCAGTGATGCGAGAACACGATCTGCCCAATGGAAAGCAGAATTTCGGCGACGATCAAGATCACCACCGTGGTTTCGAGCCTTGTCGCGCGGTCGGCGTCGATCATATCGGTCAGCGTGCGGGCGGTCTCGACAATCGTGTCGAGCTTGCGCTTCAAAGTCCCGGCACGTTCCTTCAATTCATATTCATCCTCGAGCCGCACATAGAGCCTCTCGAGATCGGGCCGGTCCCAGAGGACATCGGGCTTTTCCTCGATCACGATCCGGCCCGAGACGCGATGCTGGACGAGCAGTGTCTGGCCGATCAGCTTCAGCATGGCGCGGCGCTTCCAGGGCGGCCGTCCTCTGCGGGCGAGATCGGCGGCAAAAGGTTCGATCACGTCAAAGACGGAATTGACCTCCCGCTCGTCGCGTCCCAGCGAAACGCTTTTGGCGAGCGCATCCGCCACAACGAGCAACCGCGCCGCCGACATGTCCTTCATGGCCAAGGCGCCGCCCGGGGGAATCTTGTCATCGAGATCGGGAGCAATTTCGAGGATGGCGGTTTCATCATCGACATGCTCATGCGGGCCGAAGACCCGCGCTTTGACTCTTGTTAGCACATCGTCTTCTTCGAGCGGTGAAAGATTGGCCGTCACCGCGACGCCAAACCGGTAAAGCGCGACAAAACCATCGCTTCCCGCATGGAAAGCCAGCGGCGTCGCCGAAATCATATCGGCGCGTTCAAGCCCGGCGGTATCGATCCGGTCGCCGAGCAGAAGCGCCCGGGCGGTCACCCGCCGCCGTGGCGCTGGGGTGTCTTCGGTCGTCTGGCTCATGCCCCATGAGTATCGAACTCACCGGCTTATGGGAAGCTTTGCCGGCCGAATTCGACGCGTTCCGCCCAACGATCGGATTGACCCCTTTCCATCATTCCGTTATCAAGGCTATAATTCTGCGCGGGGGTGTACCGTGAATTGTGATCTTATCGTAGAGCGCGCGCCAGAGAAGGGGCGGAACTAGGTTCCGTTTTCCTCAGCTGGCGCATATCCCGGGCCCTCAGGGGCCTTTTTTATTGCCGAAACGCCGCAATCCTGCTTCCGATCCTAGGAACAAGAGCGGGATACGAAAAAGTGGACACCGGTTTTTCGCTGAAATCCCGCTCTAAAATTACAAAAGGCCTTGGAGTAGAAAATGACCAATCTGATGACCGGCGCGGAAATGGTCGTGCGGGCCTTGCAGGATCAGGGCGTCGAGACGATTTTCGGCTATCCGGGCGGCGCCGTCCTGCCCATTTACGACACGCTGTTCCATCAAAAGCACATTAACCATGTGCTGGTGCGCCATGAGCAGGGCGCCGCCCATGCGGCGGAAGGCTATGCACGGTCGAGCGGCAAGGTCGGCGTGCTCCTGGTGACCTCCGGGCCGGGCGCGACCAATTCCGTCACCGGTCTCACCGATGCGCTGATGGATTCGATTCCGGTCGTCTGCATCACCGGCCAGGTGCCGACCCATCTCATCGGCTCGGACGCCTTCCAGGAATGCGACACGGTCGGCATCACCCGTCATTGCACGAAGCACAATTATCTCGTCCGCACGATCGAGGATCTACCCCGCATCCTGCACGAGGCCTTCTATGTCGCGCAGAACGGACGTCCCGGCCCGGTCGTCATCGACATCCCCAAGGATGTGCAATTCGCCATCGGCACCTATAGCGGGCCGCGGAACAGCGAGCACAAGACCTACCGGCCGCGGCTGGACGGCGATCCTTCGAAGATCGCCGAGGCCGCCCGCATGATGGCTGCCGCCCGGCGTCCGATCCTCTATACCGGCGGCGGCATCATCAATTCCGGGCCGGAAGCCTCCCGCCTCTTGCGCGAGCTCGCCGAACTCACCGGCTTTCCGCTCACCTCCACCCTGATGGGGCTCGGGGCCTATCCGGCTTCCGGCAAGAATTGGCTCGGCATGCTCGGCATGCACGGCACCTATGAAGCCAATAATGCGATGCACGACTGCGATCTCATGGTCGCGATCGGCGCCCGCTTCGATGACCGCATCACCGGCCGGCTCGACGCCTTCTCGCCCGGCTCGAAGAAAATCCATATCGACATCGATCCTTCCTCGATCAACAAGAACGTCAAGGTCGATCTCGGCATCGTCGGTGATTGCACCCATGTGCTGTCGCAGCTTATTTTGGTCTGGCGCGATCAGAATCTCACCCCTGACTCGGCAAGCCTCGCCAAATGGTGGGCGCAGATCGACAAATGGCGGGCGCGCAAATCGCTCGCCTATGAGAATTCGGACACCATCATCAAACCGCAATATGCGGTGCAACGGCTCTATGAGCTGACCAAGGCGCGCAATACCTACATCACGACGGAGGTCGGCCAGCATCAGATGTGGGCGGCGCAGCACTATCATTTCGAGGCGCCGAACCGCTGGATGACCTCGGGCGGCCTCGGCACCATGGGCTATGGGCTGCCGGCGGCCATCGGCGTGCAGATGGCGCATCCCGAGGCGCTCGTCATCGATATTGCCGGCGAGGCCTCGATCCTCATGAACATCCAGGAGCTTTCAACCGCCGCGCAATACCGCCTGCCGGTCAAGATCTTCATCCTCAACAATCAATATATGGGAATGGTGCGGCAATGGCAGGAGCTGTTGCATGATGGACGCTATTCGCACAGCTACACGGCGGCGCTGCCGGACTTCGTCAAGCTCGCCGAAGCCTATGGGGCGCATGGCATCCGCTGCTCAGATCCGGCCGAGCTTGATGCGGCAATCCTCGAAATGATCGAGACGCCGAACACGGTGCTCTTCGATTGCCGGGTTGACCAGACCGAGAACTGCCTGCCGATGATCCCCTCCGGCAAGGCGCATAATGAGATGCTTCTCCCCGGCCATGAGGCAGAGCTCGAAGCCGCCGTCGATGCCGCCGGCAAGATCTTGGTGTGAACCACATGAACGCCCTCGCAGCCCCCCTCTCGCCCTATTCCTCGGCGATCGGCAAGAGCAACATCGAGATCCATACGCTCTCGGTTCTCGTCGACAATGAACCCGGCGTCCTCGCCAGGGTCGTCGGGCTCTTTTCCGGTCGCGGCTATAATATCGAGAGCCTCACGGTCGCCGAAGTGGCGCATGCCGAGCATCTCTCCCGCATCACCATCGTCACCTCCGGCACACCGGAAGCGATCGAGCAGATCGGTCATCAGCTCGAGCGGCTCGTGCCTATCCACAAGGTCACGGATCTCACACTTCGCGGCAATGCGGTCGAGCGAGAGCTCGCCATGATCAAGGTTGCAGGAACCGGCCAGAACCGAGACGAGGCGCTGCGCCTCGCCGACGCCTTCCGCGCCAGGGTGATCGATGCGTCGATTGAAAGCTTTGTGTTCGAGCTCACCGGCGCGGTCGGCAAGATCGATCAGTTCATCGAGCTCATGCGGCCGATCGGCCTCGTCGAGGTTTCCCGCACCGGTGTCGCCGCCATGTCGCGCGGGCCGGAGCCGACGTAGGCCAGATGTGTCCTCGAAGTCTTAGTGTAAACCAAAGCCCTCAACCCTGAGGAGCCCGCCCAGCGGGCGTCTCGAAGGGCGAGGGCGACCCGCGCACCCTCTTTGCCGCCCATCCTTCGAGATCGGTCCTCTGGACCCTCCTCACAACGGGGACAAGGCCGCCGAAAAACAGGAATAGGCGACAAACTCCGCTCCAGCTCCGTCGTGCTCTTGGTGCCGACTGAGTGGATGCTGGCTGCAAAGTGGCGTTATCGGCGGCCGAAGAGTTTCTCAATATCAGCGAGCTTCAGCTCGATGTAGGTCGGCCGGCCGTGGTTGCATTGACCGCATCCCGGCGTGCGCTCCATCTCGCGCAGGAGCGCATTCATCTCCTCCGCCGTCAGCCGCCGGCCGGAGCGCACCGAGTGATGGCAGGCGAGTGTCGCCAGCACGTGATCGAGCCGCTTTTCGAGGGGCAGGGCGGCGCGCTCATCCTCGCGCAGCGCGGCGGCCAGATCGCGGACGAGTCCCGGCGCGCTACCGCTCTTGAGGAGGGCCGGCATTTCCTGCACGGCGATCGCGCCAGGCCCGAAAGCCTCGAAGACGAGACCGAACCCCTCCAGCATGTCCCGCGCATCTTCGAGCCGCTCGACATCGCTTGGCTCCAAATCGACGATCACCGGAATGAGAAGCGTCTGCCGCTCGACACTTCGGCCCGCCCGCGCCGCCTTCAGCTCCTCATAGACGAGCCGTTCATGCGCGGCATGCTGATCGACAAGGACGATCCCGTCCTGGGTCTGGGCCAGAATGTAGGTGTCATGGATCTGCGCCCGCGCCGCGCCGAGCGGCGCCTCTGCATTTCCAGACAATGGTGCCGCCCCAAAGGCTCGTGTGTCGGCTTGTGGCGTCTTCTCCAAAAGCGCGAGCCCGCCCGGCTCCGGTGCAGACGGTTCCGCAAAGCCCGGATAGGCGGGCGATTGCCGCCAGTCCCAGCCGCCCGAAGGATAGGCTGCCCCTCTTCGCCCTTCGGCCGCGCGGCGCGCCAGAATGTTGAGGGCGGCCGCACCGCCGGCTGGCGTGGCGCGATAGAGCGCCGCTTCAAGTGTTTGCTTCAAGGCGCCGATCAGGAGGCCGCGCACGAGGCCTGGGTCGCGGAACCGCACTTCCGCCTTGGCGGGATGCACATTGACATCGACTTCATGTGGATCACAGGTCAGGAACAGCACGAAGGCGGAGTGGCGCCCCGGCGGCAGATAATCGACGTAAGCCGCGCGCAGCGCACCGCTCGAAAGTTTGTCATGCACCGGGCGCCCGTTGACGAACACATATTGAGACTGCGCATTGGGCTTGTGCCAGCTCGGCAGGCCGGCAAAGCCCTTGAGCGAAAAACCTTCCCGCACGGCCTCGACGGCCAGGGCGTTGGCGCGGAAATCCGGTCCCAGAATGGCGCTGAGACGGTCGAGGCCGCCACTTTGTGACGCGCTTGCCGCCGCCACATCGAAACCGGCCGTCTCGCCGCTCACGAAAATAAAGCGCACTTGTTCGTGCGCCATGGCAAGCCGTTGCACCACGTCGGCGCAGGCACGCGCCTCGGCCCGGTCGCTCTTCAAAAATTTGAGACGCGCCGGCGTGGCGGCGAAAAGATCGCGGACCTCGACCTTGGTTCCGGGCGGGTCGCCGCTGGGGGCCAGAGGGTGCTTGCGGCCTTGATCGACGCGAATGGCAAAGCCATGCGCCGCACCTGCCGGACGTGAAACAATATCGAGCGTGGCAACCGCACCGATCGATGGCAGCGCCTCACCGCGAAAGCCAAGCGTAGCGATATGGGTCAGATCATTATCCGGCAATTTGGAGGTCGCATGGCGCTCGACGGCGAGGTTGAGATCGTTTCCCGGCATGCCGCAGCCATTGTCGATGACTCGAATCAGGCGCCGCCCGCCCGCCTCGATGGCAACCTCGACGCAGGTTGCGCCGGCGTCCAGCGCATTCTCGGCGAGTTCGCGCACAACGGCCGCTGGGCGCTCGATCACCTCGCCCGCTGCGATGCGGTCAATCAGGACGGGATCAAGGCGGCGGATAGGCATGGATTAACTCATCTGGTCGGATTGGCTCTTGGTCAGATCGTCTCTCTGAGTTTCAATGGAAGGCCGGTCTCCTCAAACCTATCTCCCGGCCCTTGGTAACCGGCAAAACCAATCATGAAAAACGGTCAATCGCAAATCACCCAAAGGTCTCATTGGT
>DATJTB010000177.1:0-10237 GCA_035503795.1 Methylocella sp. | reverse complement strand
ATAGAGTAAATTCACCGTATGCTTATCATCAAACTGATCAATCTCACGACCATCCGGCTTGGCGAGATCAGTCCAGCCCATTTCTCCAACAAATATATCATGCCGTAGGCAATAAGCTTGGTCCATTTCGTTACGAAATTGATGAAAGTTGTCAGCCGTTACAATGTGGATCATTGAATTCTCCAAATCAAGGTTTGGTGGCTACTTGAAGCAACCTAGCCTCAAGTTCTGCCCAATCAGTGATTAGGAGAATGTCCGATCTATGGAGGGTAAAGTAGTACGTCTTCGCGTACCTTTTTACACGGTCAACCCTTTTTGCCTCAGTCACTCTTCGCGCGCGAAGCCCGGCTGATGAGAGCTTTCGACAAAATTGGGACGAGGGCCACACCCATGGTGAACCCCATTGGGACTTTAGTTTCAGAGGTAGCGACAGCTTTGAATAGACCCGTTCGGCCTATTCCTACAGTGGAGCTGAGCCCTTGTTATTGGTCCGCAGCCGTTGGAAAAGGCGGCCAGCAAACCTAAGATTAAGCGATCAAGCCTCTACGGATCGCCTCGGCGACAGCCTGGGTACGGTTGATGGCTCCGAGCTTCGCGCGGATCGAACGCATATGCTTATCGGCGCCGTGCTCGGAAATATTCATCACCTCGCCGATTTCCCAATCGTTCTTGCCCTCTGCCGCCCATTGCAGAGCTTCTCTTTCCCGCTTGGTCAGGACGATTTCCCTATTTGATGATGCGTCCTGCTGCAAAGCGATGATCCGAGCAACGGCATAGCTTGCGATAAGCGAAATCATTCCGCTCATTTCGGGACGAATGTTGAGCTCACGGCCGGCCAGAGAAAATCCCACTGCTTGGCCATCAAGCGTCGCGAGCGATGTTGTGAACCCATTTTTTAGATTGAATTCACCCGCCTCACCCATGACTTGGCGTCCCTTTGGATCGTCCTCGAGCCTAGGTTCAAGCTCATTCCAAAAAAAGGGAGTGGGAGACGATTGAGCGCGTGCGACGGCGGGATCCCGGAAGACATAACCACGCGACAAATATCGCTCCATCCATTCCATCGGCCAACGGTTGAGCAATACGCAACCCAGTTGTTGCCGTCCATTGGTCCCAACGCCAGGGAAAGCACTTGCCAAAATATGCTCTACCCCAAACGGGGCGACATGTCGTAGAACTTTCGTGGAAACGTCGTCGACATTTCGAGATCTATCAAGATCCCGAATGAAATCGAGCGTGTGATCTAAGGACTGACGATACCCCTTCCCTGCCATAGCCGTCTCTTTCGGAGCCAAGGACTCATGCGATCCACACGAGATATCCCTGGAATGATGAATCCTATAGAATATCCAACGCTATTGAATAGTGATATCATCTAACCCATTTGGGCGAACTGTCAAGATCTTTTCATAGAAAATATTGCTACGACAACGCTGATAGTCCAAAGAAAACAAGTTCCGGCATGTGGGAAAGCGGTGAAGAAGGGGGCTGGGATCGGGCGAGGCAGGTCGGCGTCAAGTACGCCTTCCGTTCCGAGGGGGATTTCCCCCAGCACGCCTCCATAAGGATTAATTATAGCCGAGATTCCCGTATTAGCTACCCGAATCAGCGGCAAGCCTTCCTCTATCGCGCGCAGCCGAGCCTGAGCTAAATGCTGGTAGGGGCCGGAGGTTGCACCGAACCATCCATCATTCGTCACATTGAGGATCAGTCCCGGCCGTTCGGGCCCGGTTGCGGAAACCAGAGCCTCCTCCGGAAAGATCGCTTCATAGCAGATCAGCGGCGAGACCGGCGGCAGGCCAGGCACCGCCAACAGATGGTGACGATCGCCGGCATTGAAACCGCCCGGAACATGGACGAATTGATGCAGGCCGAGCGCGTCGAAGAGCGACTGGAAGGGCAGATACTCGCCAAACGGGACGAGATGGACCTTGTCGTAATTGTCGAGAATGGCGCCGCCGCCGGTGACCACCTGAATGGCATTGAAATAGGTCGGCGGACCGGCGACCCAGGGAGCGCTCATCCCCTGCCGTGCGGCGCCGGTCACCAGCACCGTATTGGACGGCAGGATCGCGCCGATCTCCGCCAGCGCCCGCCGGTCGCGCGAAAGGATGAAGGGAAAGGCCGATTCGGGCCAGATCAGTGCCGTGATATTTTCAAGTCCGGTGTGACTGGCCGCACCGGACGAGGACGACAGGGAAAGATAATGTGCCAGGATCCAAGCTTTGTTCTCGGGCCGGAATTTTGCGTCCTGCGGCAGATTGGGCTGCATGAGCCGCAGTCGCACCCCGGGGACCGTCTCCGATTGGGCCGTTGCCAGGCGCCAGCCTCCATAACCATAAAGGCAGACAAAGGTGAGGCCCGCGATCAGCGGGAACGAAGCCGCAGACCTGCCCCAGCGTTTGTCGCCCAGAAGGGCTGGGACAGAAAAAAGCACAATGGCAAGGAGGGTCAGGCCGTAGAGGCCGATGAGCGAGGCGGCCTGCGCGATCGCCGAATGGGCGGCGAGCGCCATCCCAAAACTGTTCCAAGGAAAACCTGTCAATACATGACCACGCAGCCACTCTGTGAGGCCAAGCCCCGTGGCCAGGGCAAAGAGTCGTCCCGCCGTGGGGCTCCAGAGACGCCAAGCGATCAGGAACCCGAAGGCCGGGAAGAAGGCAAGGGCTGCCGGCAGCCCGGCGACGCCGAGCGGCAAGGCCCAGGCATATTGATCGGCCTCGACGAGAAAGGCCGCGCCCAGCCACCAGAGCCCAGCCAGAAAATAGCCAAATCCCCACCACCAACCGGCGCCGAGCGCCCGCCATGCGCCCTCCGGCAGACCGAGCCGACTCTTAAGAGACACTGGAATTGCATAGGGCTCGGAGCAGCCGTCGATGAGCCATACGGCAATCGTCATCGGGACAAAGAACGCCGGCATGACATCGCAAGGCGCAAGCGCGCCGGCACCAAAGGCGCCCGCGGTGAAAGCGATCAGGCGGCGGCGCCAGCCCGTGGCCAGGCGAACGCCATTCGCGATTGCAAGAAAGGCGGGCCCTCCAAAGCTCACGTCATGGTCTCCGTGAACCTCGCCGATGGCCGTGGTTCGTTCTGATGACTCACAATCGTTCTGACCCAACGACGACGCTCGCCGCAAAATATGCCATGGCGATGGGACCCCGGACCAGGTAAAAAATTACAAGCGGCCAGCCGCTGTCTTGCGGGTCGCGCGGGAGTGAACGGCGTCAAAAAGACAATCGTATTCGCCAATCCCATCTTTCAAAGAGCCGTCTCCGTCTTTGGGCTTGTCCGATTACCGAGCCCGATCGGACCAAAATGTTTCACGTGAAACATTTTGGTAAGGTTTTGCGCGGCGGTCGGACAGTGTAGGCCCACTCGTCTCAGGCCGTTTCCTCCGGGAGCGGCGCGGCTGGGCCAGCTTTCGGCCGCTGGCCGCCGGCATCGAGCGGGTGAATCCTGACCCGCTTCACGCGGCGCGGATCGGCATCGACGATCTCGAAGCTGAATGCGTCCTTGACGATCACCTCGCCGCGCGCCGGGACATGGCCGGCAAGCGCGGTGATCAACCCGCCGAGCGTATCCACCTCCTCGCCGGCCTCGTCGATCGCGCGTAGGTCGGCATCGAGCGCTTCGGAGACATCGCCGAGATCGGCGCGCCCGTCGGCGACAAAGCTGCCGCCCGGCAAGGCCTCGATTTGCGGGCTCTCCGCCTCATCGTGCTCATCCTCGATGTCCCCGACGATGATCTCGACCAGATCCTCGATCGAGGCGAGGCCCTCGGTACCGCCATATTCATCGATGACGAGCGCCATATGGGTTCGCGTCGCCTGCATCTTCACGAGAAGATCGAGCGCCGGCATGGAGGCGGGCACGAATAGCACGGGCCTCAGAAGATTGGCCGCGGACAAGGGCGTGCGCAACCCCGCCTGGGGCAGCCGCGCTTCTCGCTCTTGTTTATCCCCGGAGACGGCCGTGAGCTGGTTGGCGGACTCCGCTGGCGGCTCCAGGGCGGCGGTGAGATGGCCGACGAAATCGCGAATATGCACCATGCCGCGCGGGTCATCGAGGGTGTCGCCATGCACGGGCAGGCGGGAATGGCCGGCCTCCCGGAAGACCTTGAGCACATCGGCCAGCGTCGATTGCAAGGCGACAGTGATGATGTCGGCGCGCGGCACCATGACATCGCCGACCTTCACTTCATGCAGAGCGAGGACGTTCTTCAGCAAGGCCCGTTCCTGGGGCGACACATCATTCTCAGGCGAGGTCTCGGCGAGCGCTTCCTCGAGATCCTCTCGGATCGAGGCCCCACCGAGCCCGAACAAGGAGCGCAGCCGGTCGAAAAGGCTCGGCCGGCCTCCAGAGGCGGATCGGGCGCTTCCCGCCTCGCCCGCACCCGGAGCCTCATGCTCGCTCATGCGCACCAACCGATTCCTTCAAGCCGGGCGCCGCATAGGGATCGGCTATGCCGAGGTGCCGCAGAAGCGTGCTTTCGAGCGATTCCATTGCCTCGGCCTCGGCGCTCTCCTGGTGATCATAGCCGACGAGATGCAAGAACCCATGTACCAGCAGATGCGCGACATGATCGCGCAAAAGCTTGCCTTCTGCCGCTGCTTCCCGCGCGGCGGTCCCAAATGCGATTGCGATATCGCCGAGGAGCGGTCCTGTGGCGGGCGGGTCTGCCGCCGGAAAGGACAGGACGTTGGTCGGCTGATCGATGCCGCGCCATTTCCGGTTGAGGTCCCTCATGAAGGAGTCCGTGCAGAGGAGGATGCTGATCTCGGCATCAGCCATGAGCCGCTTGCCGCAGCCGGCGGCCGCGGTCAGGATCACCTTTTCAACGAATTCCGCGGGGGCTTCGAAACGCTCCCATTCATCCGAAGCGATCGTCACGTCGATCTGAACAGTCATTTGCGGGCCTCGTGCCGGGCTGTCAAAGCCGCCGCCTCATAGGCGCCGACGATTCGGCGCACGAGATCATGGCGGACGACATCGCTCTCCCGGAAAACGATATGGCCGATCCCTTCAAGGTCGGAGAGCAGCTCTATGGCCTCGCTCAATCCGGATTTCTGGCCGGGCGGAAGGTCGGTCTGCGAGGGATCGCCGGTTACGATCATGCGCGAACCTTCGCCAAGCCGCGTCAGGAACATCTTCATTTGCATCGAAGTGGCATTTTGCGCTTCGTCCAGAAGGATGCAAGCATTACTCAATGTGCGGCCGCGCATGAAGGCGAGCGGCGCAACCTCGATCATGCCGGTCTGCATGCCGCGCTCGAGCATTCTGGCATCCATGAAATCGGCCAGCGCATCATAGATCGGCCGCAGGTAGGGGTCGACCTTCTCGCGCATGTCGCCCGGCAGGAAGCCGAGCCGCTCGCCGGCTTCGAGGGCCGGACGCGACAGGATGATCCGCTCGACCGCGCCTTGCTCCAGCAGAAGCACCGCGTAGCCGACCGCGAGCCAAGTCTTGCCGGTTCCGGCCGGACCCTCGGCGAAGACGAGCTCATGACGCTTCATGGCCCGCAGATAGCGGTCCTGTGCCGAATTGCGAGCCCGGACGCTGCCGCGCCGCCGCGTGCCGATTTGTTCGAAGACCGCGCGGGCGCCGCCGACGTCGTTTGGAAACAGCGACCCTTGCAGAGCGCCTTCCTCGATCGCGCCGTCGACGTCACCCAGGCCGACCAATTGCCCAAGCGAAACCCGCGCGTAAAGGTTTTCCAAGACAAGCCGCGCATGTTCACAAGCTTCGGGCTCACCCTTGATCGTGACGTGATTGCCATTGGCATGAGCGTCGACGCCAAGCCGTCGCTCGATCTGAGCGAGGTTCTGGTCATATTGACCGAAAAGAGCCGAGGCATGCCGGTTGTCGTCAAAGGCCAGGGTGATCTCGGCTCTGTCATTCTTGCCTTCAGAGGCTCGGAAGTCCGCCCGAGCGAAGGGCGGTGAACGGTCCGATGTTTTCAACGCGGCGCCTCGCTTACGGAGGACAGAAGCCGCCCATGCAGCGAATTGCTACCCGTGGCAATGATCTCGGCCCGCACGACCGTGCCAATCAGGGCGCGGCTGCCTTCCATATGAACCTGTTGGAGATAGGGCGACTTGCCGGATATCTGGCCGGCACGGCGGCCCTCCTTGTCGACGAGAACATCGAGCGACCGGCCGGCCATCCTGGCGTTGAACGAAGCGCGTTGCCGGTCGAGGAGGGCTTGCAGGCGCTGCAGCCGCTCGAGCTTGACTCCTTCCGGAACTTGATCTGGCCATTCGGCAGCCGGAGTACCAGGGCGCGGCGAATATTTGAACGAAAAGGCGCTGGCGAAATCCACCTCTTCGACCAGCCCCAGCGTGGCCTGAAAATCGTCTTCCGTCTCGCCGGGGAAGCCGGTGATGAAATCCGAAGACAGAGCGATATCCGGCCGGGCGGCGCGAATATCCGCGATGAGCGCGAGATAGTCGGCCCGTCTGTGCCGCCGGTTCATGGCGGCGAGGATCTTGTCCGACCCCGATTGCACCGGCAGATGCAGGAAAGGCATGAGTTGCGGCACGCTGCGATGCGCCTCGATCAAATCAGCGGACATATCGCCCGGATGGCTTGTTGTGTAGCGGATGCGGGCGAGACCTGGCATGACGGCCAGCCGCTCGATGAGAGAGGCGAGCGATGCGGCTCGGCCCTTCCGCGTCAAGCCATGATAGGCATTGACGTTTTGGCCGATGAGCGTCACCTCGCGGACGCCGTTTTCGACGAGCCGGCTCACTTCCTCGACGATTGATTCGACGGGCCGGGACTCCTCGGCGCCTCTCGTATAGGGGACCACGCAAAAGGTACAGAATTTGTCGCAACCCTCTTGCACCGTCACGAAAGCCGACGTGCCTCTCTGGCGAATGGCGGCCGGTTCGGGCGCAGTCAGATCTTCGAACTTGCTTTCTACTGGAAAGGCAGTGTCGAGCTGCCTTTGCGAGTGTTCGGCGCGGCGCAGAAGGGCGGGTAGCCGATGATAGCTTTGCGGACCGACCACCACATCGACCGCTCCCTGCCTTCGAAAAATCTCCTCACCTTCGGCTTGCGCGACACAGCCTGCCACCACGATCCTTGTGGCTTTCCCGGCCTTCGCCCGCGCGATCTTGAGGGCGCGAAGCTTGCCGAGCTCGGAGAAGATCTTCTCGCTTGCATGCTCGCGGATGTGACAGCTGTTCAAGATCACGACATCCGCTTCTTCCGGCATGTCCGTCTCGGCATAGCCTTCCGGCACGAGGACATCGGCCATTCTATGCGCATCATAAACGTTCATCTGGCAGCCGTAGGATCGTATGTGGAGCCTGCGGGTATGTGCGCTTTGCGCTGCATTGGGCGTTTCTCCGGAATTTGCCGGCAGCGATTGATCGGCCTCAGACATTCGTCTCCTGTCACCTTCGCTGAGCGCTTGATTCGCTCACTCGGATTGAATTGGCTCGGCCTTTGTCAAGGCTAAGGTTGTCATGCATCTTGAGTCATCCTGACTCCCATTTTAGCGCACTATAGCAGATCTCGGCGCAGGACGAGAGCGGTCGCGCGGCCATTGTTTGCCGTCCGGTAATAGGCTTGGCGCTCACCAACCGGGGCAAAGCCAAACTTGGCATAAAGGGCCCTGGCGCCCGTGTTTTCAACATCTACCTCGAGGAAAAGCCTTGTGACCTTGAGGCTGGCGAGGCTCGACAAGTGCGACCCGAGAAGGCTTGCAGCGATGTCGCGGCGGCGCCACTCGGGGGCGACTGCCAGCGTCAGAATCTCCGCTTCTTCGGCGGCCAAGCGTGACAGGATGAAGCCAACCAGATTCTCCTCCTTCGGCGTGATAGCGCCGTCGGCAAGGATTCCGGCTGCCGTAAAGAGTTGATCGAAATCCGCTTCTTCCCAGGGATGGGCAAAGCTCGCGGCATGGATGGCGGCGCATTCGGCGCTTCGCTCGGGGCCGATAGAGCGGATGGAAGGCAGGGTTTTAGCCGGCCAGGTGATCATCGGCTTGTCAAGGGTCTGACGTTGGCTGATGCTCAGCCATTTCCAAGCGTTTGGCCTCCGGCGCCTTCAAATAAAGCGGACGCGGCGGGGCTTGCGCCGGATCGGCCAATAAGCCGATCCGGGCAACAAAGACGATGTCTATGATGGCGTTATCCTGGACGATTTCAAATTCGGTCCCAGCCGATGGGGCCTCGGCCGCGAGCAGGCAGGCGCCTGAACCGGCTAACCGGACGGGCCCAGCGCCGAGCGAGCGGACGGCTTCGCGAACCGGCAGAATTCGGGCCGGCAAAGTTGTCCGTCCATCCGTGCCAAATGCGGCAAAAAAGACGTGCCCGTGCCGCGCATCGATCGCGATCGCGGAGAGCCCAGGCTTTTGCTGGAGAATCAAAGGAGCAGCGAGCGCTGCCAATGTGGAAATCCCAACGACGGGAATATTGCAGGCCAGCCCAATCGCCCGGGCGGCGGCGATCCCGATCCGCAGGCCCGTGAAGGAGCCCGGGCCGACCGTCACGGCAACCCTGTCGAGCGAAGCAAACCCTCCCTCCGCGCCTGCCATCACCTTATCTATCAAAGGCAAAAGGGCCTCGGCCTGACCTCGCTGCGAAGCCGCGCATTCAGATGCCGCGGGATTTTCCGCCCCTTCATCAAAAACACAGGCGGAATTTGTTGCAAGAGCGGTATCGATGGCCAAAATCCTCATGTATGGCCATCCTCGCGCTGCTTGCCCGCCAAGCGGCACCGATTTGCGGTGATGCGGCCGCTCCATCCATTAGATTTGTTCGACCGCGACCACATCGGGTAGAAAATGTTTGAGCAAATTCTGAACGCCGTTTCGTAGTGTGGCGGTTGACGAGGGGCAACCCGAGCAAGAGCCCTTCATGGCGACATAGACCTTACCGCCGCGAAATCCGCGGAATTTGATGTCACCGCCGTCATTGGCGACGGCGGGTCGGACATGGGTCTCAATCAGCTTCTTGATTTCAGAGACGGTTCCTGCGTCCTTCTCGTCAAAGAATTCCTCGCCTTCTGCGAGGCCTTCGCTTGTCTCCGAGCCCTCGACGGCATTGAGGAGGGGAGCGCCCGACATGAAATGCTCCATGATGGCGCCGAGCACCACGGGTTTGAGCTCAATCCATTCGGCTCCGGTTTGGGTGACCGAAATGAAATTGGAACCAAAAAACACACCGGTGACGCCCTCGATTGCGAAGAGCGCCTGGGCGAGCGGCGATTGGCCGGCACCTGTTGTATTGCGAATGTCCAACGTTCCGGCCATCATGACCGGGCGGCCGGGAAGAAACTTCAGCGTGGCGGGGTTGGGCGTCGGTTCCGTTTGAATAAACATGGCAGTCTCCGTGGCAACCGGTTCAAGGCCGGTGCAAGTGGTCGCATTTTCACGGGCGATCATAAGGAGAATCCGACCATGAAGACAATTAAAATGCGACAATACTCTGGCTTGGGCCGATTTCATTCTGGCTTAGGCCGATTTCGCTTTACCCGAATCCCGGAAGGGTACGAGTACGGATAGTCTAAAATAGGATTGGTGGATCGCCAAGCGAGATCCTGATGAACTGGGCTCGCGCCGAGCGGCCGTGCGGAAGTTAGCTAATTACTTGAGATTAAGTTATAAATCAGCAGTGAAGCAGTGCCGTCTGCGGCTTTGGCTCGGCACAGGGAACCGTTCCTAGGGGCAATCGTTATCATAGGGTAAAGAAGTAGCGAGGTTGGGAGGGGCATTGGAGAGCCTATCCAAGCTCCCAAGGGCTGTTGCTGCGCGGCGACGAGGTCACTTGTTTTCGATTTTCAAGATGCAACGGACGCATCCGCACCCCTCCCTGCATGCGCAAGCTCTGAACAGCCACCGGTCCGGCAAAGCCATGTCTCACGAGCGGCTCCTTGCGCTCGCATTTTCGAGCGGAGCGAAGCGAGACACCTGACAGCTTGGATCCGGCCGATCGAGCGCAATGAGCCTCAGGCGATGGACGTAAGAGGATGGCGCAAATAGCAGAGGTCAGCCAACATCTCCTCGCCGCAGCCATGGCCGCGCCTTATCTCGGGCGCGAAGAAGAACAGGCGCTGGCTTTGCGCTGGAGGAGGGACGCCGATGTCAAAGCCATGCACGAGCTTGCCAAGGCCCATATGCGGCTCGTCATCGCCCTTGCGGTTCGCTTTCGTCACTATGGCCTCTCGGTCGCCGATCTGGTTCAGGAGGGTCATATCGGGCTTTTGGAAGCGGCCGCGCGTTTCGAACCTG